>NZ_CP087112.1:2725917-3028797 GCF_025643255.1 Halomonas sp. 7T
CGTCACAAACTGCCCCTCGGCATTCAGAGAAAACACGGCATCCGGGTGGTGTATAAACAAAGAGCGGTAGTGCTGTTCGCTCTGCTCTAATGACTCACGCGCCAGGGAAAGCTCTTTAGTACGGCTCATGCTAACGATGACGACGCCCACGCTAAACGCCAGCAACCAGCTCAGCAATAGCCCCCCTAGGGCCACCCCCACCGGTATAACCCCGACTATATACCAATTATGATGCTCGCCGGGATACGCATGGAGCGTTACGTTTATGCCACCGGGCAGCCCAACATGGCGCGACACTATGGCCTGTGCAGGCTCCAACGTCTCATTCGCACTAAAACCAGCGGGATGAAGCACCATTAGTGTGTCGGCACCGCGGTTTATCCCCACTTGAAAAGGTCCCAGGCCTAGCCGCAGCTCATTACCTAGAAGCGTGCGCAGATCAAAGGCCGCCAGCAGCTGCTGTTCACGGCTCGCAATGGGTACCACCATCACCACCACGCTGTCCTGCGTCTCATCGGGCTGAAATAAACGAGGGCGACTAAAGGGGACAGCTAGCCACGACTGAACCAAGGACTGGTTCAGCTGCTCGAGAAGCCAAGCATCACCGTCGTTGCTGCGCCCTTGCGACCAAACTGCCTCGCTCTGGGCATTCACTAACGCTATCGCTTGCAAGCTGGGCGTATCAAGGAAGTAGCGCCGTGCGTCGCTCTCATGTAGCACCAGCCCCTGCTCAGCGGGTACTACATCCAAACGGTTTGCCATTCGCTGCATTAGCTGTAACCGCGCAGTCATCACCTGCTCAGCATTGAGTTGAACACTATCAAGCAAGTAGCCAGCCTGCTGCTCAATATCGTTGCGCTGGTTGATGCTCAACAACAGCCAGGCTAGGCAACTGATCACGACGCCCCCCAGCGCGACGATCACCGTGTGTTTGCCTGGGCTTAAGCGTTTAGTGTGTTCACGCCAGCTCGCCACCAACAGGGCCGTCCCGGTTAGAAACACAAACACCAGTGCCGCAAGGGGTGACGAGCTAAAAGGCGGACGATAAGTCACGCTTGCTTGCCACATCAACACAATGACAACGCCACCAAACAGCCATAGGCCTAGCCCCACCGTGAGCCAAACCACACGGCTACGGGAAGACGCAATACCTAGCCAACAGCAAAGATTAATCAGCAAAAGCATGACGGCAGACAGCGACGTCATGCGCGACTCGCCGGTTATCAAGGAGGCGCTAACGCCGTTATCCGCCTGGTTGTGTAATAAGGTATATATCAGCAATATGGATAACAGCGTAGCGCTGGCGAGCCTGACAACGGGGGCGTGAAAAAGCGTGGCCACCAGAGCACTGCCAATCAGTACAGTGACGATAGACGCGTCGGGCACTAACATGGGCCCACCCAGAATGCCCGGAAACATCACCCAGCCGATTAATCCCGCACACCCCATCACTAGAAGCGTTGCCGCCGCCATCAGCAACAGCGTTTGTGCTGCTAAGTCTCGCGTATTTAATGGCATGAAACGCACTTACTCCTTTTCAACGCTTGCACGCGACTAGCGCTGAAACTGTATCGCGCCGGCAAGGGCCTGCAGTTGCTGATACTGCTCTTCCAAGTAATGCTCGTAGGCATCTAAGGCTTTAAAATCAACGAAAGAGCCGTACGTTTGCTCTAGCGTTTGCACCAAATCGGGCGCTGTCAGCGCTTGCTCGAATGCCTTCGTGACGACTTCCAACCGCTCTTTAGGTGTATTCAGCGGTGCAAATAAGCCACGGTCAGTGGTGTTTACCAGCTCAATGCCCTGCTCATGCAGTGTAGGCACATGGGGTAAATCAGCCAGGCGCTGTTCACTAGCCACGCCAAGGGGTAATAATGCGCCCGCATTAAATAGCTCGCGCGCAGACGGGAGATTCAGCATAGCAAAGTCCAGCTCGCCTCCCAGTAATGCTTCCACTTGGGCGCTGGTGCCCGGATAGTGAACAAATTGCACATCCGCCGCTGAAATGCCTTCTTCGGCAAAAAAGTGCAGCCAAAAAAAATGGTCCGTCGAGTGAGGGATAACGCCAAACGACAGCGGCTCGCTGTGCTGATGAATCAACTCCTTAATGTCCGCGGCCCCCATCGCAGCGTGGCCTGCCCGGGTAGCAGGAATGTTGACCGTTCGAGTAAGCAGTGCCACCGGCGCAAACGCTTGGTGAGAGTACGCGGCGACTCCCGAGAGGTAGGAAAGGTCGATGGTTTGATGGCTGCCTAGCAGCGTATAGCCATCGGGGGCACTCTCTTTGACGAACTGAGAACCCAGAATCGCCCCTCCTCCCGGCATGTTAACGGTGATGATAGGCGCGTCAAGATACGCTTGCGCTCGGCCAGCCACGGCACGAAAAATCACATCGGTTGCCCCACCCTCGCCGTAAGGCACCACGATGGCTACCTCAGCGGAGGGATAAGGCTCATCGGCCAGTAAAATCGCGCTCACACTAAATCCCATCACCCCGATGCCAATCACGCTAAGCCAACGCAACAGCATTGACCAAACCCGGTAAAAGCACCTCAACCCGCGATGGCACACGCAGGCGGAATAATAGATGGGTAGTGCGTGCTGCTCGCTCATGGCTTGGCATGCCTCATCCTGCTTAGCGTTAGCTACTCACCGCAACATACCTTTAATTTGCGCCCGCTACCACATAAGCAACGCTCATTTCGACGAGGCTTCAAACGCTCGACCCGAGGCTCGCCATCCAAATACCACCAGCGCCCCTCTTCAAAACAAAAACGCGAGACTTCCTCCAACACATGCCAGCCCACTGAATCACGAAAAAAAGCCCGAAAATGTACGCTCCCCGTGGTACCGCTCGGCGGAGGTGCAGCCACAATCACCAGCGACGCCCACTGTGTATCTAGGTCTGGCGGCAACTGTGCTGGCCGCGTGGTGGTATGCCACGTGTCTAAAAGATACCCCGTTTGGTTCAATACAAAGGCCGTGTAACGTGAACGCATCAGCACTTCTGGGGTGGGCACTTTTGCCCCTTGAAGGTACGGCTGACAGCACTCTTTTAGCGACGTACTGCGACAACAGGGGCAACTCTCGACGGTTAGTGGCATCATAATAGTGCTCTAGCGTTTTATAGAGGGTGGGCGCAGTCAATAACTTGTTTCGGTATCGCCTAGCGTAGGTGTATCGGTGCCGCCCTAGAGTGGGTATAGTAGCAAAGCAACATCACCAGACAGACGGAGTACGTAACACGATCGATCATTCTTTCCAAACGCAGTGGAGGTTCTCCTATGAAGGTTTACAAACCCGAATGGCAGTGCACGTTTAGCGTAAACGAAGGCGCGGAAGAATCAGCAACCTGGAAAGAGCGAATCGCGTGGCGGCTAAGAGCGTTTGCCGACCGCCTTGAAGGCGGTGGCCGCACGGTGAAGATCAACTGCAATGTCTCTCCCCACGTTAGCCGAGACGAAGTTGATACCTGTTTGGGAAAAGGGTTTGAGGTGACTCAGCGGCTGCTGACCCAACTTGCCCGCCAACAGGCCTGCGAAGATGTGATGCGCCATGTGAAAGCAGAGCTTTACGAAGAGCAGCATCAGCACTAACAGCTAGACCGTAAGCGTCTCAAGAAAACACCCGCCTCTTTAACCATTGGCGGGTGTTTTTTGGCGTATTAAGTGCTTTTTCTATGCGAATAACGCGTCGTCACCTTTCTGAATATGACGTTTCCAACGCTTGGCCTAAGCGTTGCATAAACGCCGTACATGTTTGTAGCTGGGCCGTTTCAATATACTCATCCGGCTGGTGCGCCTGGGCGATACTGCCCGGCCCCAAAATAATCGTTTGCAACCCCTGCCCCTGGAACTGCCCTGCTTCTGTAGCGTAAGCCACCGCGTGGCTGCAGCAGGCATCAGGCAAATGGTCTTTGGCCAAGCGAAGCACCTGATCGTTATCGCGGTCGGCTAGGCCCGGCACCGTGACGTTTAACGGTTCTGTGACTATCTCAACCGTTTTGCCTTTCGCGATTAACTCCTCGCTAAGCTGTGCGCAGTACGCCTCAAAACGTGCATATATTTCGCTGAACGACTCCGTTGGCAGGTGGCGAATTTCCCACTCAAACTGGCACTCCCGCGCCATAATATTGATCGCCGTACCGCCTTTAATTTTGCCTACATGCAAACTGGTATGGGGCACATTAAATGCCTCATCGACGCGGCCCTCATCGACCAATGCCGCCATGGTGTCTTCAATAAACGTCACCAGCCTTGCCGCGACGTGGATAGCCGACGTGCCTTGATTCACCTGACTGCTGTGCGCTTCACGGCCAATGACGGTAGTCCGAAGGTTGGTCGCGCCTTTTTGCGCCACCACCGGCTGCATGCTGGTGGGTTCCCCCACAATGACGTGGGCCGTCGTGGTGTAGTGTTCGTAGAAGCGTTTAATCAGGCTAGGGGCACCGACGCAGCCAATTTCCTCGTCGTAAGAAAACCCAAAATAGATAGGCTGCTTAAGGGGCGCCTTCACCCAGGTGGGCACCATGGCGAGGGCACAGGCAATAAAGCCTTTCATATCGCAGGTGCCACGTCCGTACAAGCGGCCATCGCCGCCGTCACGGAGGGTAAACGGGTCGCTCGACCATGGCTGGCCTGCCACCGGCACTACATCGGTATGGCCAGAAAGCATGACACCGCCAGGGGCATCGGGGCCTACGCGGGCAATCAGGTTGGCTTTGGTGCCGCAGGGGCTCATGACGCGCTCTGAGCTAACGCCGTAGTCTGCCAAATAACGCTCAACAAACTCAATTAAGGCCAAATTGGAATCGCTGGAGGTGGTGTCAAACGCTACTAGTTTCGCCAGCAAGGTGGTCACGTCCGTCATACTGCTCTCGTTAGTTAGTCGCTCAATACACCCTATTGCAGCTAACCCTATCACCGTCATTCGCCTTTTCCTACTAGGCCGGTTTACTGACCGTTAAACGTTGACTGTCACGTCGAGTTCATCGTGCATTCATGAAAACGTCATCTACACTTTCTACTGTTCAGTGCACCCAACAACTTAATAAACGTACTGCGCACGATCCACAAGGAGCCGTTATGTCTCGTTTCACGTTGCACGCGCTTGCCCTAGGGGTGGCTACCGCCACGTTTAGCCTTTCTGCCCATTCCGCGACCGAAGTCACTTGGTGGCACGCCATGGGAGGCCAGCTTGGTGAAATCCTTGAAGAAATGACGGAGGAGTTTAATGCCTCACAGGATGATTATCGCGTAACACCCAGCTACCGTGGTAATTACACCGAAACGATGACCGGTGCGATTGCGGCGTTCCGTGCGGGCGAGCAGCCCCATATTTTACAAGTGTTCGAAGTCGGCACCGGCACCATGATGAATGCTGACGGCGCCATTTATCCGGTATATCAGCTCATGGAGGATCATGGCCGCGCATTTGATCGTGACGCCTTCCTGCCTGCGGTGGTCGGCTACTACACCGACACAAACGGCAACATGCTGTCGTTCCCGTTCAACTCCTCAACCCCGATTATGTATTACAACCGTGACGTGTTTGAGGAAGCCGGTTTAGACCCTGAACAGCCGCCACAAACTTGGGATGAGGTCGCAGAGTACGCCACTCAAATCACCGAGTCGGGCGCTGCCAACTGTGGTTTCACCACCTCATGGCCTAGCTGGGTGATGCTGGAAAACTTCTCTGCCATGCACAACTCGCCGCTTGGCACGCTAGAAAACGGTTTTGGCGGGATTGAAACAGAGTTCAATTTCAACAATGAATTGGTTGCCCGCCACTGGGATAATTTGAAGACGTGGCAGGATACGGATGCCTTTAAGTGGGGCGGCCCTGGTTCCGGCCCAGACTCCGAACCGCTGTTCTACTCACAAGAGTGTGCGATTTTCTTTGGCTCTTCTGCATCCCGTGCGGATGTCGCGGCTAATTCCGACTTTGAAATCGGCTTTGGCATGCAGCCCTACTATGACGACGTAGACGGTGCGCCACAGAACTCCATCATTGGCGGCGCCACCCTGTGGGCACTTCAAGGTCACACCGATGACGAGTATGAAGCCGTTGCCGCCTTCTTTGAATACCTCTCGCAGCCTGAAGTACAAGCCCAGTGGCACCAACAAACCGGTTATCTGCCCATCACGCAAGCGGCGTGGGACTTAAGCGAAGAGCAGGGCTACTACGACGAGAATCCAGGGGCCGATATTTCGCTGAAGCAGATGACGCTGAACGAGCCGACGGAAAACTCCAAAGGCCTGCGCTTTGGCAACTTCGTACAGATCCGCGACATTATCTCTGAAGAGATGGAAGCGGTGATGACCGGCAGTAAGTCGGGCCAGGAAGCCGCTGATTCAGCCGTTGAACGTGGTAATCGATTGCTACGCGACTTCCAATCAGCCAACCAGTAAGTAAGCACCCGCTCCGCCGCCTGCCCCTGGCAGGCGGCGAGCCTGTTTTTAAGTGCCCCACTTATTGGTGCCGTTTATAGACGCAGGATACGTCGCCTATGCAAACCAAACGCATGACCTTCCCAGGGCGTTTTTTGCCCTACGCCCTGCTGGCTCCTCAGGTCATTGTCACGCTGATTTTCTTTATTTGGCCTGCCGGTCAAGCGCTTTACCAATCACTGCTGCGGGAAGACGCCTTTGGGCTACGCACCACCTTTGTGGGCTTGGAAAACTTTGCGCGACTCTTTCGCGATGGCGCTTATCTTAATTCGCTCTCAGTGACAGTGGTGTTTGCGGTAGGTACCACGCTGCTTTCCATGTCCGTTGCGCTGCTGTTAGCGAGCACGGTTAACCGCATGATCCGCTCACGCAGTACCTATACCACGCTGCTGGTATGGCCCTATGCAATTGCACCTGCCATTGCCGGTGTGCTGTGGTGGTTTATCTTCAACCCGTCGATTGGCATTGTGCCTTACATACTGGACATGGTCGGCTACCAGTGGAACCACCGTAATTCGGGCGCAGACGCCATGATGCTGGTGATTTTTGCCGCGGCCTGGAAGCAGATTTCTTATAATTTCCTGTTCTTCCTCGCTGGCTTACAGTCGATCCCTCAATCACTGATCGAAGCCTCGGCTATTGACGGCGCAAGCCCCATGAAGCGCTTCTGGACCATTGTTTTCCCGCTGCTGACGCCAACGACTTTCTTCTTGATGGTGGTTAACGTGGTTTACGCCATGTTCGATACATTCGGCATTATTCACGCGACTACCCAAGGCGGCCCTGCTCAGGCGACCAACACACTGGTCTATAAGGTCTACGCCGATGGCTTCGTAGGCTTGAACTTAGGTTCTTCGGCCGCTCAGTCAGTGATTTTAATGGCCATTGTGGTCGCACTTACGGTAGTGCAGTTCCGCTTTATTGAGCGCCGCGTGAACTACTAATACCGCTGGCTAATTGTTTGGGAGACTTTCAATGGTTGAAAACCGACCCTGGGCGAATTTTTTTGCTCACCTGACGTTAATGATTGGTGTCGCAGTGGTAGTGTTCCCTGTGTACGTTGCACTCGTGGCGTCTACCCAGGCACCGGGCGATTTGCTACGCGGCACGCTGCCGATGCTACCCGGCGCTCATGGTATCGAGAACTTTACCCGCATGTGGCAGTCCGGCGTTTCCAACGCAGGTGCCCCACCAGCAGGCATGATGCTATGGAACAGTTTTGTTATGGCCATGGCGATTACCATAGGAAAACTGTCGATCTCGCTACTGTCGGCGTTTGCGATTGTTTACTTCCGCTTTCGTTTTCGGATGTTCTTCTTTTGGCTAATTTTTATCACGCTGATGCTGCCCGTCGAAGTACGCATTATTCCGACGTTTCAGGTCGTCGCAGATCTCAATATGTTGAACAGCTTCGCGGGTCTCTCAATCCCACTGATTGCCTCGGCAACGGCGACGTTCCTATTTCGTCAGTTCTTTATGACGATTCCGGAAGAGATGCTGGAAGCGGCCCGAGTCGATGGTGCTGGTCCACTCAAGTTCTTCAAAGACATCCTTATGCCGCTATCCGTTACCAATATCGCGGCGCTGTTTGTGATCATGTTCATTTATGGCTGGAACCAATACCTGTGGCCACTGCTGATCACCACCGACCCAGACTACTACACCATTGTGATGGGCATTCAGCGCATGACCTCAGAAGAGAATCCCCAGTGGCATTTGATTATGGCCGCCGTGGTAATGGCCGCCCTGCCGCCGGTACTGGTGATTTTGTTTATGCAACGCCTGTTTGTAAAAGGCCTGACCGAGACGGAGAAATAACGATGGCCAGCATTACCCTGGAAGGGCTAAAAAAAACCTATGCGGGCAACGTCGCTGCGGTCAAAGGGATCGACTTACAGATTGAAGACGGTGAGTTCGTGGTACTCGTTGGGCCATCCGGTTGTGGAAAATCGACCCTGCTACGGATGGTCGCTGGTCTTGAAACCATCACCGAAGGCACGCTCAAAATTGGCGATCGGGTAGTGAATAAGCTAGAGCCCGCTGAGCGCGATATCGCCATGGTGTTCCAAAACTACGCGCTTTATCCGCACATGACCGTCTACAACAACCTCGCTTATGGCTTAAAGAACCGAGGTTTCAAAAAAGATGACATTGATAAACGCGTGCGTTTAGCGGCCAAGATTCTGGAGATTGAAGACTTCCTGGAGCGCAAACCCCGCAAGCTTTCCGGCGGCCAGCGCCAACGTGTAGCGATGGGCCGAGCACTGGTCCGCGAGCCTTCAGCCTTCTTGTTTGACGAACCGCTTTCCAACCTAGACGCCAAGCTGCGTGTACAAATGCGCGTCGAGATCAAGCAGCTTCAGCGGCGCTTAAAAACCACCAGCCTGTATGTCACCCACGACCAGCTTGAAGCCATGACCCTGGGCGACCGCCTGGTGGTGCTGAACGCTGGGCAAATCGAGCAGGTAGGCACACCCATGGAAATCTACGCTCGCCCCGCCACCATGTTTGTGGCGGAGTTCATTGGCTCCCCGGCAATGAACATGTTGCCGCTGGCCTACCTTCAGCAGCAAAATACCCAAGGCGTGCTGAACCATCTTCCCCAGGAGACCGATACCGTCGGCATACGCCCCGACGACATGCAGCTCACCGCGCCAGCCGAACCCTACGTCACGCTGGATGCCACTCTGATGCTGTTTGAAGCCGCCGGTGCAGAGAGCCATCTCTACGTCAACCTGGCAGGCAGCGAGCAGCCCACGGTGATTCGTGCGCAGGGCCAGCCGCCGGTAAGTGAGGGCGAAACGCTGCAAGTGTACGTGACCGAAGAGGCGCTTCACCCATTTAATAGCAAGACCGGCCAACGCACAGAGCAATAGTGCTTAAACATGAGGGCTTAAGCGCTTCAACTGGCTGAGCGGACGGCCCTCATTACCAAGGCAGCTTTTCACCACTGCTATGCCAAAACCCACCGCTGTTCTCTAATGTTAGCGCATCAATACGCGCCTTGATGCCAGCAGCAGCTTCCTGGGGTGAAATATGGCCACCAAAGTTCACCATACGGGTTTGGACATAGCCTGGATGCAGCTGGGCTACGGCAATACCTTGTGGCTTAAGATCCAATGCCAACGATTTTCCAAATGCATTGAGCGCTGCTTTGGACGCGCGATATCCATAACGACCGCCAGAATCATTATCCGCAATGGACCCCATTCGGCTGGTGATATTGGCAATTTTGCTGCCCTTTTTCAGTAACGGTAACAATGCTTCACATACGCGTAATGGCGCGTAAGCGTTGATCTCCATCTGAGTACGGATGCTGTCAAAGTCCAGGCTGCCTAGTGATTCATCCTGCAAAAGCCCTGCATTATTGATCAGCACATCGAGCGTTTCGCCTTGCAACGCGTTAGCCAGCGCAGCAACGCTTTCTGGCTGTGTTACATCAATACCTTCGATGATGCGCTCTGCCGCCGCTTGCAGTGCGCTCGACGACTCACGGCAAACACCGATTACCCGCCAGCCGGCCTGACAGTACTGATCGGCTAATGCGAGACCTACACCTCGGTTCGCGCCCGTAATCAAAACAGTTGCTTTCATTTTGGCCCCCTGCTGATTTTCTTAATGATGACAAAGAGGATAGAACTTCTATACACGTTCAGTTTAACAGGCCCTCGGCAGGCTTTTTGTAACGCCTGTCGTATCTACGGAGTAGCCTAACGCACGTCTGTCATCAGTTCTTCATCCTGCTGTCTTACCAGTGTCACCCGCACGGCCCATTGTGTTGTTAAACGTGATGAAGGGATGAATCGCACATGCGGCTCTGTATCGTCAGCGAAACATGGTCACCCGATGTTAACGGTGTAGCACACACCCTGGGCAGGTTATGCCGTGAACTAGCACGCCAGGGCGTCTCCGTCGATGTGATACGCCCACAACCCAACGTTGCCGGTAGCGCATCCAGGGTGGATAACGAGCTGCAGGTGCGGCGCCTTGCGTTACCTGGCTATGCAGAGGTGCAGGTGGGGCTTGCCACGCCCGCTAGAATAGGTCGCTTTTGGCAGCCACACCGGCCTGATGTAGTGTATTTGGCTACCCAAGGCCCACTAGGCTGGGCGGCGCGTCAAGCGGCTCGTCGGTTAAAAATCCCGCTGGTAGCGGGGTGGCATACTAATTTTGACCATTATTGCCACGACTATGGCGTGCCCTGGCTGTCAGCCATTACCCGTCGTTACCTGAACTACTTCCATAATGGCTGTGCGCTCACGTTGGTGCCTACTCACCAACAGGCAAAGACGCTGCAGCAGCAGGGCATTCACGATGTGAACGTGCTGTCTCGCGGTATCGATGGTGAGCACTTTTCACCCGCACACCGCGACGGCCAGCTGCGCCGCCAGTGGGGCGTTACCGACCATCAGCCTGTTGCCCTTTATGTGGGACGTTTAGCGCCTGAAAAAAATTTAGCGCTGCTTCAAGAAACCCTACAGGCCATGCGCAACGTTCGCCCAGACATGGCACAGGTGATTGTGGGCGACGGCCCAGGTCGTGCCCAACTGCAAAAGGCACTACCCGAGGCGCACTTTACCGGCTTTGTCGATAAGACCACCCTGGCACGTCACTACGCCAGCGCCGACATTTTTGTGTTTCCTTCGCTGTCTGAAACCTGGGGCAACGTGGTGAGTGAAGCGATGGCCAGCGGGTTGGCAGTTGTTGCTTACCAACACGCCGCTAGCGCTGAGCTGATCCAAAGCGGCCACAACGGCATTACCGTTGCCCCGGGCGATACCGCTGCCTTTTCACAGGCGGCCATTGAGCTATGCCAACACCCCGCTGATTACGCGCGCCTAGGCCGTGTTGCCCGGCTACGAGTGTTAGAACAGAGCTGGTCAGGCATTGCTGAACAGTTTACGCGTTACCTTCATCAAGCCCAGGAGAGCCATCATGCGTCCACGCCCGCTTGCCGTATTCGACCGTCTTGACCTCTGGGAGTGGCGGTTTTGCCAGCGTATTACGCTGCTTAGCCTCTACCGCCCATGGCGCCTTCTGCTGCAAATAGCTAGCCGATTAGGCGACTGGCCGGTGTGGGTCGCGCTGATTGCCGCCCAGCCGTGGCTGCAGCCTCAGCATAGTTGGCGGCTGGTACAATACGCAGCGACAGCTTGTCTGGCGATTGTGGCTTACCGGTTGCTTAAAACGCGTCTATGCCGCGAGCGGCCCTTCATCACCTATCGCAATGGCGTACACTGCGGCGAACCTGCCCGCGACCGTTATAGCTTCCCCAGCGGCCACACCATGCATGCGGTTATGTTTTGCGTTTTAGTCGCCGCACATACCCCGTGGTTACTGCCGATTGTGCTGCCACTTTCACTGCTGATCGCCGTATCAAGGGTGGGCCTGGGGCTGCACTACACCAGCGATGTGGTGGCAGGCGCTGCTATAGGCTATGGGTTTGCGCTTTTAAGCCTTTATGTGATGGGCTGAGCATAGCGATAGGTGGGAGATTTTTACGCTTAGCAGGTAAAGGTTTGAATAGCCCTATTATGTTGGGTAAATGCTGCCTATTGAAACACCAACGCCCGCAGTTGCGGGCGTTGGTGTGATAGCAAGGCAGGGTCACCGATCAGGGGGTATGTCTTCCAGATCATCAACAGTCGCCAAGAATGATGTTTTAAACATCATGTAAATCCCAAGCCCTGAGAACACTAGAAACAGCACAAACATACATAACATCAGTACCATGGCCATAACGCTTGTCCCTGAAGATGTGCGGCAGCTGCATTGACGTTTTGTAACCGCAGATAATTGCTCATCCCGCAAGAATAGACCAAAAACCCTGCACCATCTTTACAAAAGCCGAGTGCTGCGCACGGGCATTGCTAAAAAACATTAATTATCAATATGTTAAAAAATTTAAAACACGCAAAAAAACCACCTCAATTAAATGAGATGGTCGTTTTGCATCGCTGCCACTCCATGGCCTTGATGACCAGCGCCTCCATGCGTTGGTAGTAACGAGCAAGCTGAGTGTCCTCGTAAGTCCATTTCAACTGCTGGGCCTCATGCCTTCCTGTTTTGCCGGTCAGCTTACTCGCACTGTTTTCTGTCACAGCCAGTCGTTCTGCATCCTTACTGACGTTTTGCCGCTAGAGGCTACTCCGTTAGCGATAATCCTTTCGCTGTTGGCGTGAGATGACAGCTTTTCTTCAGGGTACATTTAGTACCTGCAAGCTGTAGGCCACCACCTACCAATAAACATAAAGACACTAAAAAACAAAAACTTAAATAACAAAAAGGATGCCATACTTTTGAGCAGATCAATTCAAAGATCGCTTTTATCATGTGTACAACTGACACATGGGACAAAAAATCTCGTTAAACACCTGCGATGTGTCCTACTAAACCGATGGCATCACACGCCAACTGAGCTTATTTTACTCATTGACCCTCATTGCCCGTGACGGGCCATTTTGTTTAAGGAATTTGCTATGAAACGTACACTTTTCTTTGGCATGCTCGTACTGGCGATGCTGCTTGTAATCAGTGGCTGCAATACAGTTCGCGGCATTGGGCAAGATATTGAACAGGGCGGCGAAGCCCTCCAACGCTCAGCGAGTCGCTAACCATTATGATGACCGTCTACCTCTCCCACGGTTTAGAAAGCGGCCCAGGCGCGTTAAAGATCCAGGCGCTAAACGGCATTGCTGAACAGCTAGAGGATTGTGAACCGGTGGTGATGGACTACCGAGGAATGCCGGAACCAAAACAGCGTTTACAGCACCTGCTGGCCACCATGTCATCCCGGCGCGACACACCAGCACGCTGTGTCTTGGCAGGTTCAAGTATTGGAGGCTGGTTAAGCGCGTCTGTAAGTGCGCAACAGCCGGTGCTTGGCTGTTTTTTACTGGCTCCTGCGCTGGGCTTACCCGACTACCCCGAAACATCGCCCACTATTCAAGCAGCCGTTACGCATATTATTCATGGGTGGCGAGATGATGTGGTTCCGCCCGACCCGGTGATTGAACGCGCCCGCCTGCAGCGGCTATCGTTACGCTTGGTCGATGACGACCACCGTTTACACGACAATCTGGACACTATTCTTGCTGATTTTGAGCGCTTTTTAGACCAATGCGCGGCCTTTAACCGATCACGCTAGGCAATCTTCTGGGCGGTATCTCAACAAATATTCGACATACACCCCACAAACCTATACAAATAGTATACGCCAATCAGGAGAGTGCTCATGTTCGGATTATTTAAGCGCGACCCCAAAAAGAAGCTACAGCAAGAGTATGAACGCAAGCTGCAGGCGGCTATGGAAGCCTCTCGTAATGGTGACATGCGAGCTAACGCCACCTTAACCGAAGAAGCCGAAGCCCTGCTGGCCGAGATCAACCGGCTCAAAGCGACTGAAAAGTAGGCGCCCCTATGCGTTCACAATGGATAGCCGCCTCGCTAGCAGCGCTTAGCTTAATGCCGCTGAGCGTGAATGCCAGTTGCCCCAGCCCAGGGGAGTGGTGGCAAGCTCGCCAAGCGGTGCCCACTAGCGAGCTTCTTGTGCAGGCTGCTCAACAGCAGGTCGTGCTATTGGGCGAGCGGCATGACGCCATTGACCATCACCGCTGGCAGCTAAGTACACTGGCGGGGCTTTATGCGCTGCGTAATGAGATGATTATCGGGCTGGAGATGCTGCCACGCCATGCGCAGCCGGTATTAGATAGTTGGGTAGCAGGCGCGCTGAGTGAAGATGAGCTGTTAGAGCAGACGCAATGGCAAGAGACGTGGGGCTTTGACCCTGCGCTTTATCTGCCTATTTTTCACTTTGCGCGGTTACAGCAGATCCCGCTCATTGCTTTAAACATTACCCCGGCATTGCGCCAGCGCTTATCATCCGAGGGTTTTGATAACATTCCCGCTGACCAGCGCCACCATATTCCCGCCCCACAAGATGCTCCCGCATCCTACCAACAGAGGCTACAAGCGGTATTTGATCAACATCCCATGGCGTCAGACGACGCTGACCAGCTAACGCGCTTTATGAATGCGCAACTAAGCTGGGACGTTGCCATGGCACATGGATTGGCCGAAGAAGCACAGCAAGGGTATTTAGCGGTGGGCTTAATGGGCCTGGGCCATGTTATGTATAACGAAGGCGTAGCTCATCAGCTTCAAGGGATGGGCGTAGAACGCACATTGAGCCTGCTCCCTTGGGAGCTTAATGGCTGCGAGCCGCCTGACCCCACCCTGGCTGATGCCGTTTTTATCTTGAATGATAGCGCTAAATAACCCGACGCCTCGCCAATCAACGCTAGGTAGGATGGGTTATTCGCTGTTACTGACCACGCAATTACGCCCCTTGGCCTTGGCGCGATAAAGGTATCCATCTGCGCGCTTGAGAACGTCTTCGCTGGTCTCCCCCGCCTGGGGGCAGGCTACTCCAACACTGGTAGTGACGGGCACTGGGTAACCATCGTGGTCAAACAGCATGGCGCTTTCAACGGCGTGACGAATACGCTCAGCAATGCGCGCAGCGTTGATGATATCTGCTCCCATCATCACGACCACAAACTCTTCCCCACCAAAGCGTGCCACCATATCGCCTGTGCGCACTTGCAATGCGATTACCCGAGCAAATTCACGCAGCACTTTGTCACCAACTGAGTGGCCGTGGGTATCGTTCACTTGCTTAAAGTGATCGATATCCATCATGAGCAGCCCATACGGGATCACTTTGTCCGTGCGCGCAGCTTCGCGCTCAAGCTCTTCAAAGCGGCGCTCCAACGCGCCGCGGTTCAACAGCCCCGTGAGTGCATCGTGGGTCGCTTGCCGATAAAGCCTGAGCAGCAGGCTGAGCTGAAAATGATTTGCCGTCAGAGCAACAACTAGCAGTGCCGCTAATAGCCACTGTTCCTCTAAGCCGACCGGCGTTAGCCACGTGCCTGCTACTTGCTGAGAGTATGTTAATAAACCTTGGAGTAGCACGCCCGCCAGAAGTGACTCTACCAACGTAAACGGAAAAATACTCAGCGATGCGACCAAAAGAAAGGGTATAAAGCTATAGCCGATCAGCGCTTGGCTATCACCGGGTGGGACCAAACTTAGCACCAATGCATAAAACAGCGCGGGTAACGCAATCAGCGTACCGGTACTAAACCGTATCCGGTGTATCTGCTCTTCACTGCGCCACGCCCACCACACTACCAGCGCAAACCCCAGCATCATCACCACACGCCCCACCAAGGTATAGCGGTGCAGTGGCTCGGGTAGCATCATCGCATCAATCAATAGCCATAACGGTGAGAGCAGTAAAAAGATAAATCCCATGGCCATTACCCGGCTGCGCAGATAATGACCATAGGCATAGATAAAATCGCGGCTGTGATGACGTGCCGTCAGCGTATCGCGCAGCGCACTCACAGTATTTGAGAGCCAAGCGGTGTTGGCCAATTGTGTGGAACTGACTTGACGGCGGCGTTCTAAACGCGAAGACATAGCAGTGAGCACTCTGATGTATACACAGAACGTGTATATACGATTTATTATTGAGATCGCTATGCTAACGTTAAACCATCTTATACGTAACCAGCGTGATATATGTCATGCGAAGACGCTTAAACGTTTAACTTAACCGGGTGCTTTACCCCTCGTCGGCCAATGCAGGCAATAACGTTTTAAGTTTCCGTGTTAGCGTATTACGCCCCCAGCCCAGCAGCTCTGCCGCCTCCCCTTTTCGGCCCCCAGTATGTTTAAGCGCCGTTTCTATTAAAATGCGTTCAAAATCAGGTACGGCTTCTTCCAATAAATGGGTATGCCCTTCCGCCAAGGCGTGGTCGGCCCACTCCCGAAAGGCGGAGCGCCAGTCGCCGTGAATACTGTTTTCTGTCGCGTTTAACGTGCGTAGCTCCGGCGGCAGATCTTCGATGAGAATCTCACGCCCTGAGGCCATCACCGTTAACCAGCGGCAAATATTTTCTAACTGCCGCACGTTGCCCGGCCAAGGCAACCGGGTAAGATGAGCCTCCGCTTCTGCGGTGAGCACTTTGATATCCGTTGACAGCTCTTTTGCCGCCTCAGCTAAGAAGTGGCGCGTGAGTCGTGGGATATCTTCTCGACGCTCCGCGAGGCAAGGTAAGTGAACGCGGATAACATTTAAGCGGTGAAACAAATCCTCCCGAAAGCGCCCATCGTCAACGAGCGATTCAAGGTTTTGGTGCGTGGCGGCAATAATACGCACATCCACTTTGACCGGCGTATGCCCCCCCACGCGATAGAACTCACCATCGGCCAGCACGCGCAGCAGCCGTGTTTGCGTTTCAGCGGGCATGTCACCGATTTCATCCAAAAACAGCGTACCGCCGTTGGCCTGCTCAAAGCGTCCCTGACGCTGCTGGGCAGCACCCGTGAAAGCACCTTTTTCATGGCCAAACAGCTCAGACTCAATTAAGTCACGCGGAATTGCCGCCATGTTCAGCGCGATAAACGGCTTACCCGCCCGGGGGCTGTGCTGGTGCAACGCCTGGGCAACGCGCTCCTTGCCCGTGCCCGACTCCCCGTTAATTAACACCGTAATGTGCGAATGCGATAGGCGGCCGATGGCGCGAAACACTTCCTGCATAGCGGGCGCTTCGCCGATGATTTCAGCGCTTAAGCCTTCTGGAACCGTGACCGGGCGCTGACGCTCTCGGGCATGGGCCACCGCGCGGCGCACCAGTGCCAGCGCCTCGTCGACATCAAACGGCTTAGGCAAATATTCAAACGCCCCACCCTGATAAGACGCCACCGCACTATCCAAGTCTGAGTGGGCGGTCATCACAATAACGGGTAAATCCGGATGCGCATCACGCACCCGCGACATCAGGTCCAACCCATCGATCCCCGGCATGCGAATATCGGTCACCAGCACATCCGGGGGGCTTTCTAGCAAGCGAGCCAGCGCCGTATCGGCTCGCTCAATACACTCTACCTGCAGGTCTGGCTGCGCCAGCGCGCGCTCAAGCACCCAGCGAATGGCGCGGTCATCGTCGACAATGACCACCCGTGCAACATCGGTACGTGTCGCCTCAGTCATGACGCTTCTCCGGTAAAGTTAATAACTAATGGAATCAATAAACGAAATTCGGTGTGGCCAGGGCGTGAGTCGCACTCAATCAATCCTTGGTGTTGATGCAAAATGGACTGGGCAATGGAGAGCCCTAAGCCGCTGCCTTCCGCGCGGCCGGACACCATGGGGTAAAAAAGCGTTTCGCGTAGTGCATCAGGAATACCGGGGCCGTTATCAATCACGCCAACCTCACTCACTAACCGATGGCGTTCGGCCCCTAGGGTAAATTGGCGCTTGGCGCGGGTTCGCAGGATGAGCTCTGGCGTGGGGGTGCCTGCATCGCTCATGGCCTGAACCGCGTTGCGGGCGACGTTCAGCACCGCCTGAATCATCTGCGCCTCATCGCCGGAAAGGTCGGGCAGGCTGGGGTCATAGTCACGGCTTATCGTGACGTGTGGGTGCTCAGCGATGAGCAGCGCCCGCACCCGCTCCAGCACTTTGTGAATGTTGACCGGTTCATGTTTAACAATACGGTTTGGGCCAAGCATAGAGTCGACCAAGTCACGCAGGCGATCCACCTCTTCGACAATGATATGCGTGAACTCGCGCAGCGCCGGGTCGTCTAGGTCGCGTTCCAGCAGCTGTGCAGCACCGCGAATCCCTCCCAAGGGATTTTTGACCTCATGGGCCAGGCCACGGGCTAAAATTTTGATGGTTTCCTGCCGAGTGGTCAGCGCTTCTTCCCGGGAAATTTGCATTAGGCGGTCGCGGGGCTCTACCTCCAACAGCAGCTCATTTTCTGACAGCGGCGTGACCGTATAGTCAACGGTTAACGGCTCACTATTGAGCGGGGTAATACGCGCCTCACGTTGGGTGAAGGGGTGAAACGCATCCCGGGCTTTGGCGAGTACGTCATCAATGCTATCGCCACTGCCTAGCAGAGTATCCAAACTGATGTTCTGTACACGGCTGAGGCTTACCGCCAGCAACGCTTCAGCAGCAGGATTCATCCAGCGAACGCGCAAATCGCCATCCAGCAACAGCACTGCCGTTGTGAGATGTTCTAGCAAACGTTGATACATGGCATACCCTGAATAAGTAAGCTGACGTAATAAACTGAGACAGTAAGCTGACACAGTGTGCTGAACAGGCGCTTCAGTCATCGTAAATGATGCCACTAAAAAGGCACGCTGCCCGCCGTGCAGGAAGCGCTGCAAAAAGCACGCCAATTATCGGCAAGCGCCGAGTTGCACGGCATAAGGGCACTGTTTGCCAACATGGCGAGACGTTCTAGCGCATTAAAGCGGCGTCTTTACCAGCCAAATGCACCATTATAGTGCAACGCTACTCATCAGCGACGGTAATACTCACTGGGTCAGTGCGATGTTGCACTCGACCGCTGCTATCTAATAACTCCGCCTGCAGCCGATGTTGGCCGCGCGGCAGCCCCGTTAGCCAAAAGGCATCGCTATGCAGCGCTGTCTGGCTTAGCTCACCGTTCACGAGTAGCTGAACCTGGTGATCCTCCCGAAGCGGAGGCGACACATGCAGCTCAACAGCGGTCATGCCATCGCGAATAGCAGCCCCGCGAAGGGGTGCGCTAATCGTAAAGCGGTCGTAAGGCATAAAGGGTTGCCCAGGGCTAGCCTGGCGACGCGGGGTAGGAGGGGTAGCAGTACGGGGAGATGTGGAAACGCTAGGCAGCGGGGCGAGCGTCAACGCTTCGCCGCCGCGCTCCGGGTTATCGGTAAACGTGACCCTACCCTGCTCATCTAACACCCGGTAAACCGTTTGTGACTGCACAGCGCTTACCCACAGGCATAACGCCAGTAAACCACCTGTGAATAACACACCTTTTGCGTAAAAACGTCGTCCAATCGCCATTGATTAACGTCCCATACGTTGTTTGCACTCATAAAAAAACCCCGCCGAAGCGGGGTTTTCAGGCTAATCACACCGCGAGGGTGATGTTAGCACCGTCCTTACAGATCGTTCTTAGCAAGAATCGTTCTTAGCAAGAGTAGTACATGTCGAACTCAATGGGGTGAGTCGTCATGCGGATACGCTCAACGTCTTCCATCTTCAGCTCGATGTAGGCGTCGATCATTTCGTCGGTGAACACGCCACCTTCGGTTAGGAACGCGCGGTCAACATCGAGTGCTTCCAGCGCTTGATCCAGGCTGTTTGCAACGGTCGGCACTGACTTGCCCTCTTCTGGCGGCAGGTCGTACAGGTTCTTATCCATCGCATCGCCAGGGTGGATCTTGTTCTTGATACCGTCGATACCCGCCATCAGCATCGCTGCGAACGCCAGGTAGGGGTTGGCGGTCGGATCAGGGAAGCGAGTCTCTACACGCTTGCCTTTCGGGCTAGCAGTGTAAGGAATACGGATAGAAGCAGAACGGTTGCGGGCACTGTAGGCCAGCATAACCGGCGCTTCAAAACCTGGCACCAGACGCTTGTACGAGTTAGTTGAGGCGTTGGTGAAGGCGTTCAGCGCACGGGCGTGCTTGATGATGCCGCCGATGTAGAACAGTGCCATTTCAGACAGGCCTGCATACTCGTCGCCAGCAAACTGGTTCTGACCATCTTTCCAGAAGGACTGGTGGATATGCATACCGGAACCGTTATCGCCCACCAGCGGCTTCGGCATGAAGGTAGCGGTTTTGCCGTAAGCGTGCGCCACGTTGTGGATCACGTACTTCATTTCCTGCACTTCGTCAGCTTTCTTCACCAGCGTGTTGAACTTAACGCCGATTTCGTTCTGACCGGCGTTCGCCACTTCGTGGTGGTGAACTTCGACGGTCTGGCCAATCGCTTCCAGGGTGTTACACATCGCGCCACGAATGTCATGGAAGCTATCCACCGGGGGAACCGGGAAGTAGCCGCCTTTCAAGCGCGGGCGGTGACCCAAGTTGCCGCCTTCAACCACGTTATCAGTGGCCCAAGCGCCCTCATCAGAGGTGATTTTGTACATAGAGCCCTGGATATCAGACTTCCAGTGCACTTCATCAAAAATGAAGAACTCTGGCTCAGGGCCGAAGAAAGCGGTATCGCCCAGGCCGGTCGACTGCAGGTAGGCTTCTGCACGCTTAGCGATAGAGCGCGGGTCGCGATCATAACCCTGCATCGTCGCAGGCTCGATGATGTCACAACGCAGGATCAGGGTAGCGTCTTCGGTGAAGGGGTCGAGGAAGGCTGTACCGTCTTCCGGACGCAGAATCATGTCGGATTCGTTGATGCCCTTCCAACCGTTGATGGAAGATCCATCAAACATTTGGCCGTTTTCAAAAAACTCCTCGTCCACGTCCCGAGCAGGAACCGTCACGTGCTGCTCTTTACCGCGGGTGTCGGTGAAACGCAGGTCTACCCACTTAACATCATGTTCTTCAATTAGCGCGAGAGTCTTGGCTGACATAGTGTCCTCCGGAATGAGCGTGGCTTAAAGCGTAAAACAGAAAGCAATCGATAAAAATGTTATCCGACAAAACATCCAACACGCTAAGGGCACGTGCCATGTTTGTCATTCTTCTTTGCTCAACGCTTGTTTAGATAGGGAGTACAAAGCGCCCAGCAATTATTCCAAACCGGCTGTTGTGGCAGCACCCAGCAGGGCATCTATCGACGACCCATTAGCCGCTGAACAGCTGTTTGCGAAATATAAAGCACAGAGCATGCCAACCTTGCACCAATATGGCATCAAAATTAAGCAACTCATTGTATTAATTAATTTAAAAATCACACCCACATGCATCCTCATGTGGCATCACACCTACCAGGGTAAGCCTACACGGCAGGCAATGCAGCAAAACGCACCAAAAATAAACAACCAACACACCATTTGCATTATTTTGGTGCACAAAAATCCGGCAACCGCTATTTGCGTTAAACAACTTTCTCTTGCTACTTAAAGAAACCAAGAACTACAATAAATTACAAACTTGGCGGGTTTCATAACATAGGAAGCCAATTTCATGGGTAGGGTCTGCTTTATTGTTGATGCGCTTGTAACGGGTGCACGCTTGCCGCGTCACCTCTACTCCATTCGGCAGTCCGGCCGTGCAGATCATCGAGTGCCTATTATTGTCACCCACACCCGTACGGATAACCGCTTAACGGAAATAGAGCAGCGCTACCAAGTACACTGCGTGATTACGCCATCACGCCCGCTGGGCGCACGCCTGAATCAAGCCGCCTATATCAGCCAAGCAGAGTGGTTGTTTATCGCGCTAAAGAAAAAAACCATCGACCCAGAGCAGTGGGACGACATTATTCCCATGCTAGATACCGCTTCACTCGACGCGTTAATCATTGTGAGCGCGCCACCACGCTTTAGCTCGCGTTTACTGCAGCGTTTAATAGGCTCAGCCATTACGGTACCGCCCTACATTGCCATTCGCCGCGCGTGGCTAGAGCGTATCGGTGGGTTTGACCCCGAGCTCGACGAGTCAGCCGTCAAGGATTTACTGCAGCGCCTCTATGCATGCCCAACACGACTGAAAACCATCACGATCAAAACGCTACGCCTAGCCTGCTACTCATTAGCCGCGGCTAACAGCGAATGCCCACCTTCCCCCTCCCACCTACCCCTTTTTGCAAGGCTTTTTACGACTGCACGTTGTTCACGTCCACGCTGAGCCTGACCGACACCGCTCCCCTGGGTGACGCGTTACCCACGCAACGCAACAAAATAGTGTCTTAGCAGGTGATTACAAAGGTTGGCTGAATAGCCCCCAGGCCATCTACACTAAAAGCACTCTGATTTCTTTAATCACTTCACGTAAGGATACTGAGATGCATCGGCATATTGAGTGGGACAACCCAGGCAGCGCCAGCGTAGCGGAACACTTCAAAAACGATCCCGACCACATGCCGCCCTACCCTGGCGCCATTCTCTCCGCCCGCTACATGGGTAAAATTGTGCGTGTCAAAGTGGAAGCCTACCGCGAGGAGGAAGCCGTCAGCATTGGCAGCGTTGCGGCTATTCTCGACAAGCATGGCCACCGCTTTGAGACGCATCAAAAACTCAACCTTGGCGACATCGTCCGCCTACCCGACGACAAACGCGCTATGGAGCACTGGCAAGAGGATGACGAGGAAGACGATAACGCTTAAACCCAACCGCCTACCGCCCAGCGCTGCCTGGGTGGCAGCGCACTGAATACTGACCCGCTTAACAGCCGAGCGCTGTTTCTGAGCTGCCTGGGCGGCAGCGCACCGGTGCTGGTCACCGATATTTACCGCGCCATTTTTCTGAGCTGCCTGGGTGGCAGCGCACGGCTGCCAGGCGTAGTAGCCGCCCGCCGGTTTTTTCTGAGCTGCCTGGGCGGCAGCGCACCGGCCAACGGCGGCCCCCGCTGGACCATATAATTTCTGAGCTGCCTGGGCGGCAGCGCACTGCGTGATTATCCTGCGCAGAACTATCACACATTTCTGAGCTGCCTGGGCGGCAGCGCACTGAGTCCTGCTGAGCGGGAGCTCCGCCATCCCTTTCTGAGCTGCCTGGGCGGCAGCGCACTAGTCGGACTCCCCGCCAGTGCTCCAAAGCATTTTCTGAGCTGCCTGGGCGGCAGCGCACAGGTGCACGACCTTTACGGCTCTACTATTACGTTTCTGAGCTGCCTGGGCGGCAGCGCACGGGCTCAGTGATGCGTGGCAGCACCTTTTGTATTTCTGAGCTGCCTGGGCGGCAGCGCACGCCTGGGTCGTTTAAATCTGCCGCTGCTGTATTTTCTGAGCTGCCTGGGCGGCAGCGCACAGGATGGCGACGATGGCGGCGATACTGACGGCTTTCTGAGCTGCCTGGGCGGCAGCGCACCCGCTGTCACCCTCGAAATGGCGAAGCTGGAATTTCTGAGCTGCCTGGGCGGCAGCGCACGTCAAGGGCGTGAGGTTTTTACTAACGTTCGCTTTCTGAGCTGCCTGGGCGGCAGCGCACGTACCCAGCAGCGTATCCTCGCGGCCCGCTTTTTTCTGAGCTGCCTGGGCGGCAGCGCACTCTTCTAGCTCCATGTTGTCCATGGCGCTGGGTTTCTGAGCTGCCTGGGCGGCAGCGCACCACTAGCAATATGAATAATAGATTTAGAGTAATTTCTGAGCTGCCTGGGCGGCAGCGCACGTATTAAGGGATAAAATCAAGCGCCGACGAAATTTCTGAGCTGCCTGGGCGGCAGCGCACATGGCGCGCAAACCGGATGGGGAGTGGGGAATTTTCTGAGCTGCCTGGGCGGCAGCGCACTACCACCAGCGCTTAATGTATTAGCCTGTGAATTTCTGAGCTGCCTGGGCGGCAGCGCACTCATGGCGGTTCCCCTCAATCGTTATCGTATATTTCTGAGCTGCCTGGGCGGCAGCGCACGTTCCATAAGGCTACGTTTATCCCTACGCTTATTTCTGAGCTGCCTGGGCGGCAGCGCACGCTAACCCGTTTGCGTGACGAATGCCCAGGTATTTCTGAGCTGCCTGGGCGGCAGCGCACAGTGATAACCGCGCGGCCCAACTGGCGCTACTTTTCTGAGCTGCCTGGGCGGCAGCGCACACCACCATCACCACCAAAGACCGGCTGGCGTTTTTCTGAGCTGCCTGGGCGGCAGCGCACCTGACGCATGAACTTGCGGGCGTTCTTACTGCTTTCTGAGCTGCCTGGGCGGCAGCGCACCTCCATAGCGGCCAATCTCGTGGCGATGAACTTTTCTGAGCTGCCTGGGCGGCAGCGCACCACCTGCGGAACTTTATTCGTTTCCTGATTTTTTTCTGAGCTGCCTGGGCGGCAGCGCACTTTTCTGGGCCCTTGGCTAATATCGCGTTGGATTTCTGAGCTGCCTGGGCGGCAGCGCACATGCCCCTACGGCCAGCCCGGTGATCGGCTTTTTTCTGAGCTGCCTGGGCGGCAGCGCACTGCTATAAGAGCCACGCGCAGGACGTGCGGATTTTCTGAGCTGCCTGGGCGGCAGCGCACGTTGCCATCGCCGAACAAGTTAAAGTCTTTGATTTCTGAGCTGCCTGGGCGGCAGCGCACTGGCAGCAGTCCAAGGGTAATCCGTATTCGATTTTCTGAGCTGCCTGGGCGGCAGCGCACAATTGCGATTGCTGCGATGGCGAGGAAACCGATTTCTGAGCTGCCTGGGCGGCAGCGCACTCTGTGGCCTCCACTGCGGTTGATAGCGCCAATTTCTGAGCTGCCTGGGCGGCAGCGCACAGGCCATGTCCTGCCAAGTAGTGAACGTTCACTTTCTGAGCTGCCTGGGCGGCAGCGCACTTGAGGTGGCCACCGCCGCAGGAAGCATCGGATTTCTGAGCTGCCTGGGCGGCAGCGCACAGGCGTCGTTAAACATATGTCCCAATTATAATTTTCTGAGCTGCCTGGGCGGCAGCGCACCTGCTACGATTGCGAGCTATACCGGGTTTTGATTTCTGAGCTGCCTGGGCGGCAGCGCACTGTAGTCGATCTGCGTGGGCAACGCGACCGTTTTTCTGAGCTGCCTGGGCGGCAGCGCACACTAATCCGTCCGGGCTTGCGCCTAACCAGTCTTTCTGAGCTGCCTGGGCGGCAGCGCACCAGATACGCGATATTTTCTACCCGACCATTGATTTCTGAGCTGCCTGGGCGGCAGCGCACCTGCACTCACTCAAATGCTGAGCCGCGCGGCTTTTCTGAGCTGCCTGGGCGGCAGCGCACTAAGCCCATTCCTATCTTTGTGGTCAATCTGATTTCTGAGCTGCCTGGGCGGCAGCGCACTGAAAAGGGGACGGGCCGCTCTGCTGAGTCGTTTTCTGAGCTGCCTGGGCGGCAGCGCACTAGCGCAATCCTTTATCAAGCACATTTCAGCATTTCTGAGCTGCCTGGGCGGCAGCGCACATCAAGTGAAGAGAATCTTTGGCGCTCGCTTTTTTCTGAGCTGCCTGGGCGGCAGCGCACATATCTGGCTACGTCGGCGGCGTCGAGAACATTTTCTGAGCTGCCTGGGCGGCAGCGCACTAATAACCGCTGTGCCTGATATCCGGCTACCTTTTCTGAGCTGCCTGGGCGGCAGCGCACCGCTTATATCGCGGCTGGCAGTTCGTTATCAATTTCTGAGCTGCCTGGGCGGCAGCGCACAGTCACCATTGCGCGCAATCCACTATCGCTGATTTCTGAGCTGCCTGGGCGGCAGCGCACTGTTTCTGTAGGCATTTCGCCTAGCGGCAACTTTTCTGAGCTGCCTGGGCGGCAGCGCACGACGAGACGATCAGCGGGCGGGCTTATCGCCATTTCTGAGCTGCCTGGGCGGCAGCGCACGCGCGGCGCTTCATTGATTGGGTGTTCTTTTGTTTCTGAGCTGCCTGGGCGGCAGCGCACATGATCTTCATGCGTCGACGCTCCTCACTGACTTTCTGAGCTGCCTGGGCGGCAGCGCACATGCCATCGAGGAGCAATACCGCTTATCGTTATTTCTGAGCTGCCTGGGCGGCAGCGCACATAAACTCCACCAAATCACCCGCCTTCCAGTTTTTCTGAGCTGCCTGGGCGGCAGCGCACCAGATACGCGATATTTTCTACCCGACCATTGATTTCTGAGCTGCCTGGGCGGCAGCGCACCTGCACTCACTCAAATGCTGAGCCGCGCGGCTTTTCTGAGCTGCCTGGGCGGCAGCGCACTAAGCCCATTCCTATCTTTGTGGTCAATCTGATTTCTGAGCTGCCTGGGCGGCAGCGCACACGTTATCACCCTAAAAGCCAAAGGCGATGACTTTCTGAGCTGCCTGGGCGGCAGCGCACTTGACATTGTTCGTCATCAAGTTTTGGGAGTATTTCTGAGCTGCCTGGGCGGCAGCGCACTGATAAAAGTAAGATTAATGGATCATCACTATTTTCTGAGCTGCCTGGGCGGCAGCGCACTCTCCAAAGGTCAATTCATACCCGTTCTCATATTTCTGAGCTGCCTGGGCGGCAGCGCACGCTATTGACGAGAACGCCCAAGCGATATCTGATTTCTGAGCTGCCTGGGCGGCAGCGCACCGCTATACTGGAACCGCTATGCCCACGTTAATTTTCTGAGCTGCCTGGGCGGCAGCGCACACCTGGGTCTCGAAAGTCGGCTGCGCTTTTGCTTTCTGAGCTGCCTGGGCGGCAGCGCACAGAGGCGTCTGCTGCCAAAGGAGTTGATGAATTTTCTGAGCTGCCTGGGCGGCAGCGCACGCGGCATCGACACCCAAGACGACCGTTACGAATTTCTGAGCTGCCTGGGCGGCAGCGCACGCCCAGCCCCAGCGCATGGGCCTTCTGCAGCTTTTCTGAGCTGCCTGGGCGGCAGCGCACCCGGGCGGGGTGAAGTACATCATTGATTTTGTTTTCTGAGCTGCCTGGGCGGCAGCGCACTTAGCAGAACCGCACCAGAGCAGGGCGGGAAATTTCTGAGCTGCCTGGGCGGCAGCGCACGCCCTGTGGTAGTCTTAGCGCTTTTAGGAGGTTTTCTGAGCTGCCTGGGCGGCAGCGCACATTGGGATAAGCGCCGCAGCGCGGAGGGCGAATTTCTGAGCTGCCTGGGCGGCAGCGCACTAGTAGAGCCATAAAGATCATGAACCTTTACATTTCTGAGCTGCCTGGGCGGCAGCGCACTTTCGCTGTTTAACGTCGATAACCTGCTGGCATTTCTGAGCTGCCTGGGCGGCAGCGCACTAGAGCATATCAAAATTAATGTGCTGATTGTTAAAGAGCTTTAGCCGAAAAAAGCGGTATCACCCTTTTCGGAGCGATACCGCTAAGTGGTTGATTATTGGTGGCCTATTTTGATGCTAAAAAAAAGGGTCAAAACCAGGGCACCGTGGCGTTGGGGCTTAGTCCGTAATGGCTAAACGCGCCCTCCGTTGCAGAAGCGACAGGTTTACCATGTGCAATAAACAGGCTAAAACGCTGTTGGGTGGAGCGGCTATTGATCTGCACAAACGGTAGCTCAATTCGTCGAGCCGCCACCTTGGCGTAAATACCCCTCGCCTCCTCTTCGCTAATGCTGTGGCGTTTGGCGTAGCGTTTGACCCTGCTTTCACTCCCCGTATTAAACTGCTTACGCGCCACGTTGATATGCCGGACACTCTCGGGCACCGTAAGCACTTCACTCACCTGGGTGTGGTCGCGCATGCCCGTTAGCCAGTCCGCACTCATTAGCTGCTGCAAACGTGTTTGCGAGCCATGTAGGCGAAGGTACTCACCTAACGTCCGGGCTCGAACACCGTGCTTATGGCCAGGAAAACTGACGCCTACATCCACAGCCTGTAAATCAAACAGCGCCCGGTGTAGCTTGTTGTAAAGCGCGCCCATTAACATTGCCGGGGCAAAGTCAGGGTCGGGCCTTAAACGAATGTCGATATAGTGATCCATGGTTTACCCCGCTTCGCCGAATACACCGCCGCGAATCAGGGTCGCCATGACAAAGTGCTGCTGCTCAGTGGATGGCACTGAATCCTTAATCATCCAGTTATCCAGCAGTGAGTAGAAATCCGCCTTTTGCTTTGGCTGGCGATACGCTTTGCCCTGGGTAGTTACTGAACCATAAGGCTCAACGGCAATAGGGCCTAAATCTTCATCGTTCTCATTGGGATACCAGGTGTCGATGGTACGAATGGCGTTACCCAGCTTCTGCGAGTGAATACCGGCAATATCGCTGACGTGGTAAAGCGTTTTGCTTTTGTCGCCTCGGCCCCGATCAAGAATCAGCTCTTGAGAAGGGAACACTTCTTGTCCGCTACCCATGCGGACATAGGCCATCACTTCTAGCAGTAAGTGCTGCTCACCGGCCAACGCGGAGGAGATAACTCCGGCGAGTTCTTTAAGCTCGGCGGTGTCCTCAAAGGCCCGCAACGAAAGTGACAGTGCATCAAACGTCCACTCTTTGGTGGCTTTACCCTGCGCCAATTGGCGCACGCTGACTTCAACTTGCTCTGCCCCCATGCGGTTACGCCACAGAAAGCGACCATTAGCGAGGTTGTTGGCATAGCGATGCGCCAGCTCGCCAAAGCCTTGCGCTTGTTTATATTCGGCAACGGCTTGTTCCAGTTTGGCCTGATACTCAGCGTTATTACAGGCCGAAGGCGTTCCGGCACCAGCCAGTACGCGCAGGGTAAAGCGAGCAACCAGGGTATCCGCATCGTGGGGCAGCGTGGCGACATCGACCGTTTGTAGGTTGGGGTTTTCAATGGCGGCGTCTAACTTGGCGGGGTCCTGGTCTTTGGCTTTCAAGCGGTTGGAAATAGTGCCGCGTACTGACTTTTCACGCACCTCAACCGGCTGCCATTGCTGTTCATCTTGCCGCTTATCCCAGTTGCTGGCGTACAGCAGCGCATCGGAAGGGTCGAGCTTGCGCTCAAAAGCGAGGACGGAAGCAGTTTTAAGGGAATCGTTTTTAGCCATGATAAAGCTCCTTGTTTACTGTGCTGAGGCGCGAAGGTGATAGTCGTTATTAAGACGGTAGAGGCCCGCTTCTTCGTCGTTATCAACGTACCAAAGCAGGTCTTCAGGTTGCTTCATGCGGTGCGGGCTAACCCATTCACCCATGGAGTAGAGACTTTCGACAAAGCGGAACGGGGTCTTGGTATCACGGGCGTTGGCGACTTCACTTGGCTGGAAAAGATCTGAAATAGCGCCATAACCCACTGGAATGGGCACCAACCAGCCGCGATAGGGCCGCTGCGCTTGCCAAACAGGCTTCTCGTTGGGCTCGCCTTCATTTTCTAACGTGCACACATGGTTAAGACGGGAGAGGTCTAACCATGCATCCAGTAAACTGGCGTCTGGATTTTGCTGTTGCAGTGTTTGAAGGTGCTCGGTGAGGTAGTCATCCCGCAGCGTGAGGGCAAAGCCCGGCAGCCAGCGCCGCTTTAAGCGCGCGAACTTTTTTTGCCGTTTTTCTTCATCGTCATCAAATGCAACCCATTGCGGGTGTTGTTTATGGCTCGGCACGTTGCGATTGGGCACCACACTGCCACCGGCAATACGCATGCCCGATACCATCTCACTGATTTGGTGGGCGATATCCTCATGCTCGCTTTCTGCAGCGCCGGTATCAATCGCGAAGATCAGCGTGATATCCAAATGGATACGCCCTTCTTCTACAATCGCTGCCGTGCCACCTGATTTATCCACCGGGTTACGGGTCAGGTGAAAGCCACGAATGTAGCCACCCTCAGTGGCCTGGGCTTCAAAGTCATGGCAAATAACCCCAACGCGGCCTAACGAAATGGGAAGACTCGCCTCTACCAGCTTCCGTTCCAGAGCATGCATCAAGCCTACAAATGCACTCATGGCAGGAAAGCCCCAGGTCATTGGGCTGGAAATCGCGTTGGCGTTTTGCACGCGCAGGCGCGGCAGAACCAGAAGGTTTTTTACTTTACTCATCGTCATCACCACCTGGCAGGTTGGTTAAGTCTTCCATTAGGCTTTCCATCCATCGACGGTCACGATCCAGCATGGCTTGATGGGTAGCATCTTTTGCGAGTGTTTTCTGCCAGTGTCGAAATTCCACATCGCCTAATGGGAGCTTTTCACCCAACGCCGCATTGAGCCAGTTAGCAAAGCGGTGGCGAACCTCGTCTGCCCACTCCACGCTGTTTCGTGCTTCACGAAAAGCGGCATCTTGCTCGGCACGCCCCGGATCTAACCAGAAGGCTTCTTCGGCGGCCAATTCGCATTTGTCATCCGCACTCCACCCGGCGGGTAGGCTGTGCATCTGCATGGCAAACAGCGCCAGCTCATCCATCAACATGGCGGTGTAGTCATCGCGCAGGTCGCGGGTGTGCATGTCCGTGGAGGGGTTGGTCTCAAGAAACTGCTTTAGGTCTTTAACCAAACCTTTTACGCCGCCTGTGTAATAGAAAATACCAAACGGTTTAAATACTGAATCCACTTTCATCGGCAGTCGGATGTCACGCACATTCCAACTAGGTGGCATTGAGGCTAATAGATAGTTATTCCCACCCCGCTCACTATTCAGCTGTGAGATATTTTGCGGCTTGGTGCCGCCCATTTTCTGTACGGCTAGATTGGGGTAGCTGTGCACGGGTTGCTCGGCGTATTTGCCTTCCCGTTTTGCCTTACGTGTTTCTTTGGCCTCTTCGCTAAAGCGGTCATGGTTAATGGTTTGAAATACGCGGTGGGCCAGCGAGGTGGCATAGAGTGGGGCTAGTAAACGGAAGTTATCTGCGTCATTTTCTAGGTCTGCTGCATCCTCCCCCACCAGCCAATAGAGCTGTTTGCCTCGAGTATGTGAGGCGTGCTCACCCCGCGGTTCGGTAATTGCCGCAAAGGCGTTGATCCATTCTTGGGCTTGTTCGGGGTTATCGCTTAATGCTTTTGCCAACTCAGTGTCATTTTCCAGCGCACGCTCAAGCAGTGATTTCCCCTCAAATTGCAGCTTCAAGAACTTATAAACATCCAAAGCCGCGGCGTTCCCCACGACATCGCCCGTAAAATCAGCGGATAGCGCGTGGCTGCCGACAAGACGATGGTTGTTTAGCGATTCAGGAGGGGCGTAAAGATTGGAGCCTTTGGCATCCGGGTGAATAGGTTTGAGAGAATGGGTAACGACTTGCAGTTGACCAACGCGCCTTGCTGCATCGTTGATCCAGGTATCGAATTGGAACTGCTCAACCAGTGCTTGGTATTTCGGATCGTCAGGAGCTAGCTTTTCTGCCTTGGTATCGAAGCGCTCTTTTAAGAAGGCTTCGACCAATGTTCGAAGTTGCTGCCAGCTTCCGCTAGGAATGTTAGGCATTACACATCCTTTCAAACTCATATTTGGGAAACACGATAATTCGTGCCAATATAAGCCCCGAGGCAAGACACCTCGGGACGAGTTGTAAAGCGCTAAACTCTTCTAACGGAGCAATAGCCAACCACTCTCTCACCTCCTTACTGCTTCCAGCAGTTACCAGCCTGATTTTTGCCTCACCACTCGGCAGTGCCAGCTGCCGAGTGATTTCAAGAATAGACCCATCCTATAAAAATATCAACGCCTATCAACATTCACTTTTTTACATAAAAAAATAACCAGCAGCACCATCATTGAAAAATCTATAAAATGGGTTTGTAGGTTAATGATCTTGACTGCTGGAAAAGCAGCTCAGAAATATCATCATTCGCTTTATTCATGGATAAGCATCATCTGCCGCACAGGCAGCGGGCCGGTGTCTATTACCGGCCTTCATTTGCTCCGCCAAAACCCCAATACCGGGTGATACCCCCAACGCTGGTTTCTAGCCGAGGCTGTCACCGTGCCGAAGGTTCGGGCGGCACGATCAAGGGAGATATCCAAGCCTTCTGCTAAGTCCGCTAGGGCTGTTAAGTAGTCGCTGGCACCCCAAGGCTGAATCCGCTCGCCCTGCTCTTTTTCTAGCGCTACCCGCACCAGCAGGCTCTCCTCCACCGGCACGTAGAGCTTTTCGCCCCGCCTTGCGCCATCGTCTACGCGGTGTAACGTCCAGGTTTCGCCGCCTTCATCGGGCAGCAGCGCGAGGGTTATTTCAGGTTCAAGCTGCTTGCGAAACGGATCACGCTGAATCAATACACCGGTTAAATGCAGTTGCGGCATCACATGCCAGCTATAGGCCCCTAAGGGCGGCGGCTTAGGTGTTTTGCCGATTCGGAGCTCTTTTTTGGTTAACGGCTCGGCGGGCTGTTCAATCATTAACTGGTGTAGCCGCTCATGCTCTAGATCAACAAGGCTATCCTTGGCGTGAAGTGTTTCTCGCGCCAGCACGCGGGGGCGGGCATCAATTACCTTGTACTCATCTTCCGTTAATAACTCACTAAGCGAGTGGCTACTTAATCGCCATTGAAGATCTGTTTCAAAGCCAGGTTTGTGAAAGGCAGGCTTTCCAGATTGCTCTAAATGTTTGAGGTTGGTATCGAGCAGCAAAATATTGGGCGAATCACACGCCTGCTCGCGGTGTCGGCGTACACGGCCCGCTAGCTGGATAATCGAGCGCATGGAAGAAGGCTCTACTATCGCCCAGTCGTAATCGTGGTCGCGACCCACTTCAGTGACTGGCGAGCCCAGCACAATTAACAGGTGGTCGCTTTCTTCACTGCTATCCAATAGGCGGCGGATATCAGGCTGCTGAAACACGCGCTCGGGTTCGGCCCGTTGCAGCGTTTTATCTAACCGGCGCTCAATCTCTGAGCGCATCACCAACGGGTGGCGGGAGTGGTAAACGCAGAGGTGAATGCGCACACCTTCTGGCGCGCCCTGCTGAAACAGAGCCCTGGCGACATCCACTAAGGGATCAATATTAGCCATGCGAACCAAGCCAAAGCTGACGCGTTTACCCGAATGCGGGTCAATGGAGTGATGCTGCTGGTGCAGCGCCAGCGCGTGCTCGCGTAGCAGCGCTGCAACCGCGGGCCTGATCTCTTCTGGGCGTTTACCTAACGCTGGCAACGCTAAAATATCGCCACGGCGGCGCACCGGGCTAGTGGCTAAGCGCTCTAACCGGCGCTTGGCAAACGCCTGATGCGTCGTTTTGAAGGTCTCGCTGCTGGCGCAGTTTTCATGCTGGCGGTCGTGCTCGTCGAACCAGGCGCAGCAGATATCCACCGCCAAGCCCGGTTCGCCACGGTGGCGTTGAAAAGCTTCACGACCGCTGCGGTAAGCTTCATACAACCCTTCGACCAACGCAGGCGGCAAGGTGGCCGATGACAGCAGCACCCGCGATCCCAACAGCCCCGCCCAATTCACTAACCGAGTAAGCGCAGGCAGGTCGTTGATATCGAAATCGTCGATTTCGTCGAGCACTAAATCACTGCTCATTAGCCGCAGCATAGGCACGATTTGCCGTCCGCCGCGTGTGCTTTCCGTGGCGGGCACTAGATGGTCAACGGTACATACCAAAATGGGCGCAGCGATCAGCGCGCGAGTGCCCGGCTCATCGCTCAAGCGGCGCAGCACCGGGTGATTATCAAAATTACCGTCGAACACCACGTGGGCATCTTCTTCGATCAACGCCTGTTGCGACGCCGAGCCTCGGGCTTCAGCCTGCTGCTCATAGTGTTCGAATAGGGCTTTATTGGCACTTCCCCCCACGCGTACGGCGAGTTCGTCTTCTCCCAAATTCAAGCGATCTCGTAGGGCCTGGCCAGTTTGAAGCGTCAGGGTGCGTAGCCCCAGCGCAATGCTAAACCGCGCGCCCTGCTGAGGGTCAGCCAACGCATACATGATGCGCCCATTGGCGAGGGTTTTACCGCACCCGGTGGACGCCATATTAATGCCAAAAAAGCCTTGCCGTTGGCTGCGCTCCCTTAGCGATTGGGCCAGGTCAAAGGCTTTATCTTGCCAGCGAAAACGTGGGTGGCTACTGCGCTTACGGAACCCTTTGTGGCGCGCTAAACGGGGTAAGTGGCTGTCGACGCTGGGTAGCGCGCGAGCAACCGCCGCCGCATGTTTCTCAACCCCCAGAATATGCTCATCCAATGGCTGGTTGGGCTTGCCGGTTTTGCGCACAGTATTGGCAATTAACGGGTAGTTGGGTTCGCCGCGCACGCGGTGCTGGAGGTCTTCTAGGCTTGAGTAGTGGTGGTCGGCGAGCATCAGGCTTAGCCGCGCCAAGTGCATGACGTAAGGACTATCAAGCCAATGGCGTTCATTCTCCAGCCGCAACTGTAACCGCGTGGCAAGTTTGGCGGCACGTTCACGCCAGCGGGAGGTACTCAGCGGCAACCCACCGCTGAATTTCCAGTACGGTGCGATACGCTTAGGGTCTTGGGTTTCGGGAATCTCGTTCCACTCGGCATGGATAGAAGCAAACAGTCCGCCCAGCTGCTCTGCCTGAAGTGGCGCCTTTCCCCTGCCCCAGCGCCTTTCAGTATTGCCATCCTGTTCCGGCGGTTTTAACGGCAGGCGGTGGTGGCTGAGCACTAGCCAACCAAGTGCAGCAGCCAGCGGCGGCAAACGACTAAACACCGCCGATGTGGGGCTATCTAATCCGTCACGCTCTAACCCATCCAGCCAGTGCTGCTCTTGGTAGTCACCTTTAACCAGTCGCGCCAGCCAGGTGGCGTCGTCGTCACTGCCTACAAATGCTTGGAACAGGCGAAGCGATATCCACTCATGGCGGTATAAGTTGCGACCTTCCAACTTGCCTTTAAGCCGTTGCTGAAAGGCGTCGCAGGCTTTGCCCAGGTCGTGTAGTAACGCAGCAAAGGCGGTGAGCAACAGAATATCCTCGCCGTTGTGCCAGTCGTTTTCATCGCGGCGGCGCAGGATATCTCGGGCAGTGGTATTGGTGGGCACCGCGCCATTGATATTAAACCGCGAGGCATCACCCACCACCCACACCAGCTCGCTGTGGTCGTGACCCCGAATCCAGTGGCAGGCAACAGCAGTATTTTTGCGGGCGGTTTTACGCAGCAGCTTACGCAGCGTATCCAGCCCGGCCTGGGTAATCGGTGTTTGCCACGTGCGGTCGCCCCGCCGTTCGGCAAACTGGTCGAGGATACGGCGCGTTTCTTTCAGGGCATTTTTATTGCACTGGGAAATCAGCAGCACGTTCATGAATCGCCGCTCCTCAGTTCTTGCCCCAGCGCCTGGGCGATTTCCTTGAGCGTATCAATCATAAAATCGAGGGATTCGGTGCGGGTCAAGCGTTCGATGCAGGCTTGGCGGAACTCCTGCTCTTCATCGCCGCGCATGGCGGAAATGAACGCTTGGGGCAGAATCACCGCGTCTTTCACCAGGTCCGCCACATCGAACACTAGCCCACCTCGGCGGGTTTTACCGTGGAGTACCGCCAGGCCGTGGGGAATGCCCAATACCCAAGTGGCGGTCGCCGCCAAGCCGTAGGCTAAATAGTTGCCGTGATCGAGGAAGCGGTTGGCTGGGTCGGTACCCGAGCCTCGCTTAGCACGGGTGAAGTCGCCGTAGTCAACGGCGTTCACCGCCAGCTTAAACAGCGTTTTGGCTAACCGCGCTTCCAAGGTGAGCAGATCAACGGTGCTGGGGGCTTTTTTGATTGCTTCGCGATGGTGATTCAGTGCGCTATGCAGGTGGTCGGTAGAAATACTAAAGCCTGCATCTTTCATCACTCGGCTTGTCCACAGCGCTTCGATACGGGCAAGGCGGGCTTGCTGAAAGGCGCGGGCAGCATCCAGGCGTTTTACATCGTCAAACCAGAAGCGTACCCAGTATTGCAGGTACTCAGTGGGCCGATACTCGCTTTGTGGCGTCAGCCAAGCGACATCCACATCAACTTCGTTGGCAGCAAATAGCGGTGTACCGCCACCGCCACAAAATCCAACCAGTACACCGGCTTTAGCCAGCTCGCGCATGGCCGCTTGGGTAATTGAGGTGCCGGTACCTAGCAATATCGAGGTGGTGTTAGCGATGGGAATATTCCAGTAGCGCGACTTACTCCCTTCATCGGTCACGTATTCCACCCGCCCACCATTCACCAATACTCGGCAGTGCTGCAGATAGTAGAGATTCGCACGTTTAGAATGCAGGATGGTTTTAAGGTCTGACGATGCGAAATCATCCATGATTACACTCCTATTTGGCTTCACCTCATCTAATCATTCTTCATCCTGGAAGGCTATTGACCTTAGTCATACTTAGCTGACTTCAACTCCACGCAAGCCACTTAGGCTCACCGTGATACGCTTCGCGAAAATGTTTGCTGCGTAACGCTATTAGACGCGACTTGATGGCGGTTCATTGCCGCGACGTTATGAGGCAGGTTTATACGCGCAATTCCCGTGTCAGACGATTTAGCATTGTCAGTACAACCGGAGCGCGTAAAATATCGGCCTCTTTTTTTGGTTTTACCAATTGTTATGTTATAACTTATTTATTGGCTAGCGAGGACACTCTATGAGTGAGCACATGCATCGCCATAACAAGGAAGGGCCTTGTCATTTTTCGCTGATGTCGTTATCGGTCGCGAAACGCTTGGGTTTGGTGGCACTGCCGCTGGTGGGGTTATGGGGGTTGGTGATATGGGCAAGCGGGTGGCCGCTATGAGCGAGCGTTCACTCTCACGCCTGCAATTGCATGATCTACATCTTGCCCAGGGCGGACGCACGGTGCTTGAGCATGTAGATGGGGACATAAAGCCGGGTGCGATTACCGCGTTAATTGGCGCGAACGGAGCCGGCAAAAGCACGCTGATACAGGCCATTATGGGGGAGTTGCGGCCTATTAGTGGCAACGTGGTGTGCACGGTAGATAAAGCGCGCCGTGCCTGGTTGCCGCAGCAGTTAGCCCTGGATCTTACCTTTCCCATGAGTGTGGAGGAGCTGGTAATGACCGGCAGTTGGCCAAGCCATGGGGCAATGAAAGGCTACTGCGCGGCGCATTATCGCAAAGGTCGCGACATCATGGCGCGCTTGGGCATTTCCCATTTGGCCCATCGCCCGTTGGGAGAGCTTTCCGGCGGCCAGCGCCAGCGCGCGCTGATAGGCCGAACGCTGATGCAGGAAGCGGAACTTCTGTTACTGGACGAGCCGTTTGCCAACGTAGATAGCGAAACCGTCGATATTTTGATTCGCATTTTGCGCCAAATGGCTGATGAAGGCGTCACCATCATTATTGTTCTGCACGACATGGATCACCTACGCCGTCTGGCCGATGAGGTACTCATGCTTAACGGTGGCCATGGCCGATGGGTCGCCCCCAGCGCGCTCAACCACCAGCATGCACCGGCCCAAGTGGTGCCGTTTACTTTAGGAGGGCGTCATGCTGGCACTGCTTGATGCGTGGTTTGTCGCACCGTTTGATTACGGCTTTATGCGCCGCGCGGTTGTCGGCGGGCTGGCACTTTCATTGGCCGCGCCACCCCTTGGGGTTTTCTTGGTACTGCGGGGCATGAGCCTGATTGGCGATGCTATGGCCCACGCTATTTTACCTGGAGTCGCCATTGGATTTTTGCTGGCGGGCTTTTCACTGCCGGTGATGAGCGCTGGCGGTGTTCTGTTCGGCGTGATGGTGGCGCTACTGGCAGGGGCAGTATCAAAAATGGGTGGTCAGCGTGAAGATGCGGCCATGGCAAGTTTTTTTATTATCTCGCTAGCGGCGGGGGTATTGCTTATCTCTATGGGTGGCAGCAGCGTGGACTTAACCCATGTGTTGTTCGGCTCCATTTTGGCGATTAACTCCACTGCCCTGCTGTTAATTGCTGGCATTAGCACGCTGATTGTCATCACCCTGGCGATTATTTTCCGCGCGCTGGTGGTGGAGTGCTTAGACCCACTGTTTTTACGTGGGCAAAGCCGGCGTAGTAGCTGGGTACACAGCATTTTTTTAGGGTTGCTGGTGCTCAACTTAACGGCGGGCTTCCAAACCTTGGGCACATTAATGGCCGTGGGGCTAATGATGCTTCCCGCTACGGCTGCGCGGTTTTGGAGTAAGCGGCTGGAAGGCTTGATTGGTATTGCCGTGGTATTGGCCATGGTCGCCAGTACCGGTGGTTTATTAATTTCGTTTCATCTTGATACCCCCTCAGGGCCGAGCATTATTTTGCTGGCCGGGGTGGGCTATCTACTGTCGGCACTGTTCGGCCGCTACCACAGCTTAGCCGCTAAGCTGCGGCGTAAAACAACGCCGCTTGCGCTTGAATAGATGCCGTCACGTTTATTACTTAAATCGTAAGGAGTGTTGTATGTCGCTTTCCTCTTCCTCGCGCTGGCTCGTAGGTGTTTCTGCCATGCTGGCATTACCTGCTGCCATTGCTAACGAGCGGGTTAATGTTGTCACCAGTTTCTCTATTTTGGCTGATATGGTCGAAAATGTCGGTGGCGAGCACGTTAACGTTACCTCGTTGGTCGGCCCCGATGGCGATGCTCACGTTTACTCCCCTCGGCCTGGCGATGCCCGCGCGTTAGCCGAAGCAGATGTGGTCGTTTTTAACGGCCTGCTGTTTGAAGGCTGGATGGAGCGATTAATCGACGCAAGCGACTACTCGGGGGTTTTGGTAACCGCCACCGAGGGTATTAACGCCCTTGCATATAACGAGCACGATGAGCATGGTCATGACGATCATGGGCATGGACACGATGATCATGGCCACGACGACCACGGTCATGACGATCATGGGCACGGTCATGACGACCACGCAGGCCATGATGACCACGACCACGGCGATAATGACCCCCACGCGTGGCAGGACCTACAGCAAGCCAAGGTGTATGTAGCGAATATTCGTGATGCATTAATGGAAGCCGATAGCGCTAACGCCGATACTTATCAGGCCAATGCCGAACAGTACCTCGCTGAAATGGCAGAAACAGATGCAGAGATTCGCGCCCTGATTAGTGAAATACCCGCCTCTGCCAGCGTAATCACCGGGCACGACTCGTTTGGCTACTTTTCTAGCGCTTATGGGGTGAACTTCCTCTCGCCGGTTGGTCTTTCTACCGAAGCTGACCCCAGCGGCGCCAGCATGGCAGCGCTGGTGGACGTGATTGAGCAGGAAAATGTGAAGGCGCTGTTTCACGAGAATATGACCAACCAAGCGATCATCAACCAGCTTGCCGAGGAAACAGGCCTGCCCATTGCCGGTACGCTGTATGCCGACGCCCTGGCCAGTGAAGGCGAGGCCAGCACCTACTTAGGCATGATGCGACATAACGCGGATGTGCTGCATGCAGCATTGGCTGAGCCGGGTCACGACAATCATGGTCATGATGACCACGACCACGACCACGACCACGACCACGACCACGACCACGACCACGACCACGACCATCATGGTCATGATCATTAAGCCAAAAAGCTAACGACAGAATACCGCCGCTAGGCGGTATTTTTTTGCGTTGCATTTTTCCCCAGGGATGGGGAGACTTGCAGAATATTCACCCCTGCAAAGAGCCAACACCATGCGCCTAAACGCCAATTTTAGCCACTTTGCCTGTATCACCCCGGAACAGTACCGCTGGGTTGCCTCCCCCAGCGCAGGCGTGGAACGAATGATGCTGGATCGTATTGGCGACGAAGTGGCTCGCGCCACTAGCCTGGTGCGCTATGCGCCCAACAGCCAGTTCAGCCGCCATATCCACGACGGTGGTGAAGAAATTTTGGTGCTGGAAGGGGTTTTTGCCGATGAGCATGGCCGCTACCCTGCTGGCAGCTACTTACGCAACCCCATTGGAACGGGCCATACCCCACAAATAGGCGAAGAAGGCGCACTTATTCTGGTTAAACTACACCAGTTTGATGAAAACGATATATTACAGCTGGCCATACCTGCCCACCGCTTGCCCTGGCAGCCTGACCGTCGGTCGGGGATCACTTATAAAATGCTGCATACCTACCAAAACGAGCGGGTCAGTCTCGAGCGCTGGGAAAGCAATATCGCCATTGATTACCCAGCACTAACGGGCGGTTTGGAGCTGCTGGTGCTGGAAGGTTCGCTGTGCGATGAGAGCAGCGAGTACCCGGAAGGCAGCTGGTGCCGCTACCCACCAGGCGCAACCCCGCAACTTCGTGCAGGCCAGCATGGAGTTAGGATGTACGTGAAGCGTGGGCATCTTTTTGATGCCCTCTCCCACGCTAGCGCGCCAACCCCATAAATGGCAGCAAGGTGAGCAGCGCAATCAACACCACAGCCACCATGACAAGCGTGACCTGAAATGGATTGGCTATTAAGCGCCGCCATAACGTTGGCGCATCGCCCCTGGCCACAGCCTCTTCGTGCTCTTGGCGTGCGTTGGCTTGACGGTTTTTTTGATAGGCCGCCAACGCGGCCTCAGCGGCCCCCCGCTGAGCAGAGTTACGCAGCCAAATGGCATCGACTCCCAGGCGGAAAAACCCCGCCTGGGTTTCGTAAACGTCAAAGCCTTGTTCATCCAGCAGTTGGCGAACTTCCACGGCTTCTTCATCGGTGACATTTCGCAACCGAAACAGCAAATGAGCCATCGTTAGTCGCCCATGGCCGCCATGCGGTCTGCCTGAATCACTTCGATCCAGTAGCCATCCGCATCTTTTACGAAGATGACGTCCTTCATCTTGCCTTGGTCGGCACGCTTAACGAAGGTAACCTCATGCTCGTCAAACCACGTCTGGGCGGCTTCTAAATCCGGCACATGAAAACAGATGTGGCCAAACCCCTGCGGCTCGGCGTTGCCATCATGGTAGGCAAAGTCCTGCTCATTTTCGGTGCCCCAGTTGTGGGTCAGCTCCAGCAGCCCTTTCTGGCTAAACGTCCAGGCGGTGCGGTCTTGAGTCTCTTCCGGCACGCTGTCGCTTTCTTCTAGGTTGGCTAAGAAGTAGAGTGAGAACTTCATCTCTTCGAAATCCAGCCGACGCAGCACCTGCATGCCAAACACTTTGGAGTAAAACGCCAGAGCACGCTCAGGGTCTTTTACCCGCAGCATGGTGTGGTTTAAGCGAAACCCTTGGGTCTGGGGTGCGATAGGCGCAACGCCTGGGTGCTGTTCGCCTTTAAACGACATAGATCTCTCCTGCTGCTGAGTGTATGAATACAGAGTACCTTCATGGCGTCTATATTTTGACGAAGCGATGGCTTTATATAAGGCTTTAGAGTGCTGAATATCTACCCACGATAAAGCGCGGTACTGTCTTGAACGATGCTTCATGAGGGCAGCGCTTTACGAATTCTAGTCTTTACCAATGGAGTCCGCATGTCACGCGATCGTAATGTATTAGGCGAACCGCTAACGCCTTGCTGTCACTCCCCTAAAACCGGCTTTTACCGCGACGGTTTTTGCCGGGTAGGGGCCGAGGATGCAGGCGTTCACGCCGTATGCGCCATGGTGACCGAGGAGTTTTTGGCATTCTCACTCGCCCAAGGGAACGACTTAGTTACCCCACGGCCTGAGTATGCGTTTCCTGGTTTAACGCCCGGCGACCGGTGGTGCCTGTGCGCTCACCGCTGGGCCGAAGCCGCTCAGGTAGGGCTTGCGCCTCCGGTGATTCTCTCCAGCACCCATGAGCGTACGCTGGAGATTATTCCGCTAATTAAGCTACAGCAACACGCCTTGGATGCAGTGCGGTGACCCTAAAACAGGAAACTGGTCTCGCACCACTGGTAATTCTATGCAAAAACTCTACACTTACTTATCAAATGCTTTACAAAATAGTTGAGTCGCCTTTTAAGCGACTCGGAACGTTCTTAACGAAAGCGTTCTTAATTAGATAATTCTTACCGAAAACGCGTTTATCGAAACTCGTTAGCTGCCCCGTAGGCGGGGTCAATCTGGAGCTTGTCATGACTGCAATCGATATGACCCTGGGCGATCGCCTGACGCTAAAACAATTATCCTATGCGCTGCAAAATGGCTTTTCACCGATCGTGGAAGTTGAATCAATGGACGGTATTTATAAAGTCCGCTTTCATCACGCAAACGGTGTGTCTGATTTATGCAACAGCGAAGGGCGCGTTAGTACGTTTTTAGGTACCGGTGAAATACGCGACACCCTCGGGCAATTGGGATTAACTCACGGTGTGCTCACTTTTGCCGATCAGTGCGGCGACGAGATGATTGGCGTAGAAGGCAAAGCGATAACGCCAGACGAAATGCTGACGTATGGCACTCGCATTTCCTTTCGATAATTCCGCTACCGGCTTTTTTGGAAAACACTTCCGTTCATCCAAGGCTTTACAGACGCTATCAAGCCAAGGATAGTAGTCATCACGACAGGGGCGCCGTTATCACGGCTGAGAAGCACCCTTTGGGCTGAGAAGCACCCTTTGAACCTGAACCGGATAACACCGGCGTAGGGAGTCGTGGTGCCTCTGCACCACCTCCCTCCCGGGAGGATGCTATGACCCCGCACTCCTTAAACGAGTACCCGTTAAATGAATACCCGCTAGGCGATCATCTTGAATCGCTGCGCCATTCAACACCGCTTGTTCACTGCATCACCAACTATGTAGCCATGAACAGCACTGCTAACGTGCTGCTCGCCATCGGCGCATCGCCTGCCATGCTGCACGCTATTGAAGAAGTCGCCGACTTTACGGCAATCGCGGGCGCCCTATCTATCAATATTGGCACTCTCTCCTCGCCCTGGGCGGAGGCCATGCTCGTGGCTGCAAAAACAGCACGCCACCAAGCAATACCGTGGGTACTAGACCCAGTGGCCGTAGGCGCCACCCGCTTTCGCCAGACGCTATGCGCTGAGTTACTCGCCCACCAGCCGACCGTCATTCGGGGTAACGCTTCAGAAATCCTGGCACTGATGGGTCTCGCTGGCCAAGGCCGCGGGGTAGATGCCACCACCTCAATTCAAGACGCGGTTAGCGGCGCCATTGCGCTTGCCCAACGCCATGGCAGCGTAGTAGCGATGACCGGCGAAGAGGATTTTATTACCAACGGTCATCAACATGTTCGTCTTAAAGGCGGCCATCCCCTCATGCCTAAAGTGACGACACTCGGCTGCGGCCTTAGCGCTTTGGTCGCTGGTTTTGTAGCGTGCAACCGTGAACACCCTTTTGAAGCCAGCACCGCTGCACTCGCCTGCTTTGCACTGGCGGGCAGCCGAGCGGGAGAACAGGCGACAGGGCCTGGCAGCTTTCAAGTCGCGCTATTAGATGCACTGTATCAACTCACCCCCAATGACCTTTCTACCGCTACTCACCTGGAGGCCGTGCATGTCGTTTGATCTCTCGCTTTACTTAGTAACCGACGCCAAGCTTTGCGCCCCTTTTGGCCTAGAGGCGACAATCGCGGCCGCGGTGCAGGGCGGTGTCACTATCGTGCAGCTACGCGACAAGCACGCCAGCGACGCGCAGATGATTGCCCAGGCTAAACGCTTAAAAACCCTGCTTGCAGGTAGCGGCGTACCGCTGATTATCAACGACCGCCTTAACGTGGCCATAGAGAGTAAAGCCGATGGCCTGCACGTTGGCCAAAGCGATACAGCAGTTCATGAAGCCCACCAAGCGCTCGGCCCTAATGCTATCATCGGCCTCTCCATTAACACGCGTCCCCAACTCAATGCCGTGCCGATTGAGCTACTGGACTATGTAGGCTTAGGGCCTGTCTTTGCCACAGGTAGCAAGCAAGACCACGCTCAACCAATTGGCTTTGATGGACTGGCACAGTTGGCTGAGGTGTGCCCGCTGCCCAGCGTGGCGATTGGTGGTCTAAAGGTAGAACACGCAGCGCGTGTTAAAGTGGCAGGTGCCCACGGCCTAGCGGTAATTTCAGCTATTTGCGGTCAACCAGACCCGCGCCAGGCGGCGCAGGCCTTTTCTGAAGCGTGGCACACTCAGGAAGCAGGCATTCCCAGCTGAACGGTGGGAATAGACGCCGCTGGCTTGAGGTCACGCATCAGCAGCGCAAACTCAAGCTGTTCGGGCTGAATGTTCATTCCAGGTACCGGGACGCGAACTCGGTGCCCGGAACCAGGTGCCGCGTGTACGCCTTCACCACGCTGATTTTCAATATGCGCTAACGTAAAGCGACGATTACCGCCGGGCAGCATTAGCTCCATGCTATCCCCCACTTCAAAGCGGTTTTTAACCTCTATGTCGAGCACTTCCCGTGAGGCATCGTAGTCCAGCACATCGCCGACAAACTGCTGGTGCACACCAATAGAGTTGCCCTGCTCGTAGTTCTGGAATTCATCGTGAACATGGCGCCGGTAAAACCCTTCGGTGTAGCCTCGATTGGCCAGGTTCTCAAGCTCATCCATCAGCCCCATGTTAAAAGGGCGCCCAGCAACCGCGTCATCAATCGCCTGACGGTAGACCTGGGCCGTCCGCGCTACGTAATAGTAGGACTTGGTTCGCCCTTCAATTTTTAGCGATGAGACCCCCATCTCCGCTAACCGGCCCACGTGCTGAACAGCGCGCAGGTCTTTCGAGTTCATGATGTACGTGCCGTGCTCGTCTTCATAAACAGGCATCAGCTTGCCTGGGCGCGTCACATCTTCAATCAATGCCGACAATTCATCTTCATCCTTCGCCGTAGCGGTCACCCCCTGATTGGCAGGCACCAAATCGCCCGTCTCATCGTGAGTCGCCGCCACCGTGTTGTACTTCCAGCGGCACGCGTTGGTACAGGTGCCTTGATTAGGGTCACGGTGATTAAAATACCCCGATAGCAGGCAACGGCCTGAATAAGCAATACAGAGCGCTCCATGCACAAAGGTTTCAATTTCAAGATCCGGACACTCGGCACGTATCTCGCCAATCTCTTCCAGCGATAGCTCGCGGGATAAAATAATCCGGCGAATGCCCTGGCGCTGCCAAAACTTAGCGGCCGCCCAGTTCACCACGTTGGACTGTACGGAGAGATGGATCTCTTGTTCTGGCCAGCGATCACGTACCATCATAATCAAGCCTGGGTCCGACATAATCAGCGCATCCGGCCGCGCTTCAATCACCGGCTCCATATCCCGCAGGTAGGTTTTTAGCTTGCTGTTATGAGGGGCAATGTTGGACGCCACATAAAACCGCTTACCGCGTGTATGGGCATATTCAATGCCACGGTGCAGGTTATCGACCTTAAAATCGTTATTGCGCACGCGCAGCGAGTAGCGCGGCTGCCCGGCGTACACCGCATCCGCCCCGTAAGCAAAGGCGTAACGCATGTTGTTGAAGGTACCCGCAGGGGAGAGCAATTCAGGGGCTTGCATAAACAGTCACCGTTATCAGGACGATGGCCCGCGCGTCAGTAACGACCTAACGCGAACAGGCTAAAAGGGCCGGATTATAACCAGCCCAAACGTACTGTCTTGCTCAGCTAACGACTTTGCTGATCTGGATCAAAAAGTGGCGAGAACTTGGGCTATTTAAGCGCTCGGACGGCGCTTTAGCGTTGTGCGTCGATCATGGTAGGCGATCGCCAACCCACTGCCAATAATCAGCACGCTACCTACCCACACCCACAGATCCGGCAGCTCTCCCCAGAACCACCAGCCCAGCAGAACGGCCCAAAGCATCGCGGTGTAATCAAACGGTGCGGCGATGGCCGCCGGCGCGAAGCGGAACGCCAACGTAATAAACGCAGTGGCGCCAATACCCAGTACCCCGGCTGCTAAAAAACCAAGCCAATGCCAGGGCTGCGGCGTTTGCCACACCCAGGGTAAACTGACTGCTGTGATAACAAAGGGCACTAATGTCATATAGAACACCATTGCCCAAAGGTGCTCTCTGGCACCATAACGACGCGCCGTAATCATCATGAGGGCATAAAAAAAGGCGGCCCCTAATAGCGTTAGCGTGCCTAGCTGGAACGCATCTCCCCCCGGGCGTACCACAATCAGCACGCCCACAAAACCTACCAGCGAGGCGATCAGCACAGGTGTGTCAATACGTTCACCCAGTAGTGGCACCGACAGCAGCGTGACAAAAAGCGGTGCGACAAAGGCGATGGCCGTCGCTTCCGCCAGGGGTAGCAAGGTAAGCCCCCAGACGAAAAAGACCATCGTCGCGGTATAGATAAGTCCTCGTACCAAGTGCACGCCTGGTCGCTTCGTGCCTAACTTGCGTAGCCCACCCGCGAAGTAGGCCAGCAACGCAATCAGCGGTAACGACACCAGCGTACGAAAGAAAATGATCTGCAGCGGTGAATGCACTTCGCCAAGCCATTTGGAAACAGCATCGCCTGATGCCAAAAAAAAGACGCCGAGGCACATGCAGAGTATGCCCTTTAACGATGTGGTCATTCATGACTCCTCTGTTCATCCACCACGTCCTCAAGGCGCAGTAAACCACTAGCCAAAAAAAACCCGCCAATGCTGCATTGGCGGGGGACTATGTCGTCTTGGAACGTTTACAAACTCGCGTTCACCACCATGCAATCCATGCCTTGGGCCTGCAGTGATTGGCAAGCTTGTCGTGCTCTCCCTTCATCTAATGCCACTACGCGGGCGCGAAATACGGGGGAATGCCCCCCCAGCGTATCAATGGCTACTCGGCCACCGACACTCTGAGGCAAACGCTGCGCTGCCTGCTGGGCTAACTGCTCAGCGCGAGAGGCCTGACTAAATGCACCCACTTGAATACCCCAAACACCACCAGGAGCGGAATTAGATACTGGAGAAGTAGCAGCCATCACCCGCTCTCGATCAATAAACGCCTGTAACGGGTCTGGGTCTGCCACAACAGCAGGTTGTGAGGGCTGCTCTAACGAGCGAGCGAGCTGCTCTTCTACCGCGACTGCTGGCGTGCGAGCGGGGGATAACGTCGTTGTTACGCTGGCAAGCATAGGTTGGCTGGGCATGGTGGGCGGGGTGAGCGGCTGCCCCCTCTCTGGAAACGCCATAAACTCACGTGAAAAATTGGTATTAGCTAACCATGTGCGTTCGTCACGCAGCGCTGCACGGCTAAAGCTGCGATCTAGTAAATTGGCCATATGAGTATCCCGGGACGCGCCGGTAAACCCGCCCATCACAACGCCCACCAAACGCCGGTCATTATGCACCGCGGTTGTGGCAACGTTAAAACCTGAAGCACGAATAAAGCCCGTTTTAAGTCCATCGGCCCCCGGATAATTGCGCACTAATCGATTATGACTGGTATGACGCGTGCCGCGGTAAGTGAACTCTTGGAGGCCAAAATAGTGGTAATACTGAGGAAAATCCTGCATTACACGCACCGACAGTATCAGCATATCCCGCGCGGTAGTAATCTGCTGATCGTCCGGCAAACCCGAGGCATTTCGAAAGGTCGTCGAATTCATGCCCAGTTCGCGAGCTTTGGCCGTCATTAAGTGACTAAACCGCTGCTCACTACCACCTAGGGCTTCGGCTACTACCACTGCTACATCGTTAGCTGAGCGTACCGCTAATGCGCGAATCGCGCTGTCGACAGGAATCGAACTACCTGCCGCCAACCAAAGCTTAGTAGCCGGCATCGCAGCCGCCTGGGCGGAAACCGGTAAAGCCTGATTGAGGCTAAGCTCACCCTTTTCCAATGCTTCAAACGTCAGATAAAGCGTCATCATTTTGGTCAGCGAGGCAGGGTAGCGTCTTAGGTCGGCATTTTCCGCATACAGCACTTCACCATTTTCAAGATCCACCACAATGCCAGCGTAACGAGGATTGGCTTGCGCCTGCGTAAACGCCCCCAGCACCAGCAAAAAGAGTGTGAGCGGCACCCACCATAGCGCCACACCCCTTGCATACATTCCCATTGTGGCCATACATGCCCCTTGCTTATTAGACGTATGTGAACACTCAATAGCAGCTTAGTAATCAATAAAAACAGACTAGCACGATCGCCCCTTAAATTAACGCTTATAAAAAGAGTATATAGACTAACTATAAAACTGCAGGCATAAAAAAACCGACCCAGATGGGTCGGTTTTCATTTTGCGTGAAAAAGAGTGCAGACGTTACTCTGCAGCGGCTTCTTCTTCAGCAATAGGACGATCAACTAACTCAACGTATGCCATAGGCGCGTTGTCACCAGTGCGGAAACCGCACTTGAGAATACGGATGTAGCCACCCGGACGCTCGGCGTAACGCGGACCTAACTCGTTAAACAGTTTACCGACGGCTTCTTTAGAGCGCGTACGGGAAAATGCTAAACGACGGTTAGCGACGCTATCCTGCTTAGCTAAGGTGATCAGCGGCTCGATAACGCGACGCAGTTCTTTAGCCTTAGGCAGGGTTGTCTTGATAACTTCATGTTCGACCAGCGAGACAGACATGTTCTTGAACATGGCCTGACGATGCGAGCTGGTACGATTCAGATGACGACCACTCTTACGATGACGCATGGTTGTAATTCCTTACCAAACTGGGACTCAAATCGACGCTTACGCGGAGGCTTTATCGTCCTTCAGGCTAGCGGGTGGCCAATTTTCCAACCGCATACCAAGGGACAGACCGCGCGCTGCCAATACATCTTTGATTTCATTCAAAGACTTTTTGCCGAGGTTCGGGGTCTTCAACAGCTCAACTTCTGTGCGCTGAATCAGATCACCGATGTAGTAAATATTCTCGGCTTTTAGGCAGTTAGCGCTGCGTACGGTCAACTCAAGATCGTCTACGGGGCGCAATAGGATCGGATCAACGTGATCCTCTTCCTCTTCGACTTCCTGCTCTTTATCAGCTTCCAGGTCGACGAAGGCGGCCAGCTGCTCTTGCAGAATGGTCGCACTGCGACGGATAGCCTCTTCCGGATCCAGGGTACCGTCCGTTTCCAAATCAATAATTAGCTTATCGAGATCGGTGCGCTGCTCAACGCGAGCGGCTTCAACCGAATAGGAAACGCGACGGACAGGGCTGAAGGTAGCATCCAGCTGCAGGCGGCCAATGGCACGCGTCTCTTCATCAGAGCCACGCGCGTCAGCCGGCTCGTAACCACGACCCAGCGCGACCTTAAGCTGAATTTTCAGCTCGGCACCTTCATTAACATGCGCAATGATGTGGTCCGGGTTGACGATTTCGACGCTATGATCAAGCGCAATGTCGCCAGCGGTGACGACGGCTGGGCCCTGCTTGTTCAGCGAGAGCACCGCCTCATCGCGGCTGTGCATCTTAATCGCAACATCTTTCAAGTTCAGGAGGATTTCGATGACATCTTCCTGCACCCCTTCGAGCGCACTGTACTCGTGCTCTACACCAGCAATCTCAGCCTCTACCACGGCAGCGCCGGGCATGGATGATAGCAGAATGCGACGAAGTGCATTCCCCAGGGTGTGGCCAAAGCCGCGCTCGAACGGTTCGAGAACGATCTTGGCATGATGTGCGCTGATTTCTTCGACCTTGATGTCGCGAGGACGAAGAAACTCTGTCACTGAACGCTGCATATGAACACCTTTCTTCAGGCTGCCAAACGGATACTGAGTACTCTAAAGTATGATACTTAAGAGCATCTGGGCGGTTAGCATTGCTATCCCGCCCAGGCCTCAAGAAGCAGAAACTAAGATCAAACTGCTTACTTGGAGTACAGCTCGACAATCAGGTTTTCGTTGATGTCGGCAGTCAGGTCACCGCGTTCAGGCAGAGCCTTGAAAGTGCCTTCCATCTTCTTGGCGTCGAGTTCGATCCAAGCGATGTCGCCACGGTTGGCCGCAATGGTCAACGCGTTTTGAATGCGCGCTTGATTCTTCGCCTTTTCGCGGATAGACACAACGTCACCGGGCTTCACTTGGTAAGAAGCAACGTTAACAGTGCGGCCATTCACGGAAATCGCCTTGTGGCTGACCAGCTGACGTGCTTCAGAGCGCGTCGAGCCAAAGCCCATGCGGTAGACGACGTTATCCAGTCGGGATTCAAGCAGCTGCAACAATACCTCACCCGTCGCACCTTTCAGGCGAGCGGCTTCTTTGTAGTAGTTGCGGAACTGCTTTTCGAGTACGCCGTACATACGACGAACTTTCTGCTTCTCGCGAAGCTGCAAGCCGTAGTCTGAAAGACGCTGACGGCGCTGGCCGTGTACACCCGGGATCTGCTCGGATTTACACTTTTTCTCGAAGGGAGTCACACCACTCTTTAGAAAGAGGTCGGTGCCTTCGCGACGAGACAATTTGCACTTCGGTCCAATATAACGAGCCATGAATCTGTCTCCTTAAACGCGGCGTTTCTTAGGCGGACGGCAGCCATTATGGGGAATGGGCGTCGCGTCTACGATGCTTTGCACGCGGAAGCCGGCGGCATTCAGAGCGCGCACGGCGGATTCACGGCCGGGACCGGGGCCCTTGACCAGCACGTCTACGTTTTTCACACCATACTCGGCTGCAGCAGTTGCTGCACGTTCACTTGCCACTTGAGCAGCGAACGGGGTGCTCTTGCGAGAACCACGAAAACCCGAACCACCGGCAGTCGCCCAAGAAAGAGCGTTGCCCTGGCGGTCTGTGATCGTCACGATCGTGTTGTTAAAAGAGGCATGGATGTGCGCTACGGCGTCCACTACCTGCTTTTTAACCTTTTTACGGTTACTACGCGGGTTAGCCATGTTGATGTCTATTCCTGTCTTAACGTCAGCTCTCTATTAAAGAGCCTGCGTGTTATTTGCGGATCGGCTTACGCGGGCCCTTACGGGTACGCGCGTTAGTCTTGGTCCGCTGACCACGCAGCGGAAGACTACGACGATGACGCAGACCACGGTAGCAGCCTAAGTCCATGAGACGCTTAATGTTCAGCGTAACATCACGACGAAGGTCGCCTTCTACGGTGTACTTACCAACTTCAGAACGCAGGGTATCCAGCTCTTCGCTAGACAGCTCCTGGATCTTGGTAGTAGGCGCGATACCAGCGGCGGCACAAAGGTGCTGCGCGCGAGTACGGCCAATCCCGAAGATATAGGTCAGCGAGATCGCCGCATGCTTGTTGTCCGGGATATTGACGCCTGCAATACGGGCCATCAGCTTACTCCGAAATTTGAGCGGCTTGCTCGTTTATTCATCTACAAAAGGCGCAATAGCATACCCCTTTATGAACCTATTGGCAAGGGGTATGCTTACGCCCGCTTAAAACAACCCAGGATTAACCCTGGCGCTGCTTGTGCCGCGGTTCGATGCAAATAACGCGAACAGCGCCATTGCGACGAATGATCTTACAGTTACGGCACATCTTCTTTACGGAAGCTCGAACTTTCATCGTTCTTTCTCCAAAAACGGCTCGCGGCACGCCAATCAGTAAGGCGACGCCTTAGCGCATTATGCCGCCGCTACCGTAGCCTTTCAGGTTGGACTTCTTCATCACCGAGTCATATTGATGCGACATGAGATGCGACTGCACCTGAGCCATGAAGTCCATGATGACCACAACTACAATCAGTAACGATGTTCCGCCAAAGAAAAATGGCACGTTCCACGCTACGATCAAGAACTGAGGCATCAAGGAAACCGCAGTGATATACAAGGCACCGAACAAAGTAAGACGGGTCATTACTTTATCGATATAGCGAGCGGTCTGCTCGCCGGGGCGAATGCCCGGCAGGAAGGCGCCTGACTTTTTAAGATTGTCAGCCACATCCTTAGGGTTGAAGACCAGCGCTGTGTAAAAGAAGCAGAAGAATACCACTGCCGCCGCGAAAAGCAAGATGTAAAGCGGTTGGCCAGGGCCTAACGCTTGTGATGCACGCTGCAACCACTCCATCCCTTCACCAGCACCCACCCACTGACCGATCGACGCCGGGAAGAGCAGAATACTGGAAGCAAAAATTGCCGGAATAACGCCGGCCATATTCACCTTCAGGGGCAGGTAGCTACTTTGGCCTGCATACATCTTATTGCCCACCTGACGCCGTGGGTAATTCACTTTCAAGCGGCGTTGGCCGCGCTCAATGAATACCACAAACGCTACGGTCGCAATACCTAGCACTGACAGCGCTAACAGCGGGAGAACATTCCAGGCCCCTTCATTGCGAGCAAGCTCAAACGCTTGCCCCACGGCACTGGGCAGCCCAGCGACGATCCCCGCGAAGATCAGCAGCGAAATACCGTTGCCGATGCCCTTCTCAGTGATCTGCTCACCTAGCCACATCATAAACACTGCGCCCGACACAAACGTGACGATAGCGGTGAAATAGAAGCTGAAGTCAGCGCTGTACGCGATGCCTTGGCTAGCCAGGCCGACGGACATGCCGGTAGCCTGGACAAATGCCAGTATCACCGTGCCGTAGCGGGTGTACTGGCTGATCTTGCGGCGGCCAGCCTCACCCTCTTTCTTGAGCTGTTCAAGATGAGGGGAGACCGCAGTCATGAGCTGCATGATAATCGACGCCGAAATATAAGGCATAATGCCCAAGGCGAGGACGCTCATGCGCTCCAGGGCGCCACCCGAGAACATGTTAAACATGCCCAGGATGGTGCCCTGTTGCTCCCTAAACAAGGCAGCAAGCTGGTCAGGATTGATACCGGGAACGGGAATGTGGGCACCAATACGGTACACCACGATGGCGAGGAGCACGAAGCGCAAACGCGCCCACAGTTCACTCAGACCGCTGCCCATCGCCGGCATATTTCCTGACTTGGCCATTTAGTCCTCTACCTTGCCGCCGGCGGCTTCGATCGCTTCACGGGCACCTTTGGTGACCTTGATTCCACGAACGGTAACCGCCTTTTTCAGTTCGCCGGAAAGGATGATCTTCGCATGCAGCGTTGCATCCTTTAGCACGTTGGCTTGCTTTAACGTTTCCATAGTGACTTCGTCACCGGCAACTTTAGCAAGTTCAGCCAGGCGTACTTCTTCAGATACCATTGACTTAGCGGACGTAAAACCGAACTTCGGCAAACGGCGCTGCAACGGCATCTGACCACCTTCGAAACCAGGCTTGACGCTACCGCCACTGCGTGATTTCTGACCTTTGTGGCCACGGCCGCCAGTCTTACCAAGACCGGAACCGATACCACGACCAACGCGCTTCTCAGCGTGTTTGGAGCCCGGTGCCGGACTCAGGGTATTGAGTTTCATGGATTACTCTCCCTCAACGCGCACAAGGTAGTTAACCTTGTGAATCATGCCGCGTACGGCAGGGGTGTCTTCCAGTTCAACCGAGTGACCGATGCGACGCAGACCCAGGCCCTTCATAGTAGCCTTGTGCTTGGGTAAAACGCCGATGGTGCTGCGGATCTGGGTAACCTTGATCGTTGCTGCCATGGTGCCTTACCCCGTGATCGCTTCGACAGACAGACCGCGCTTAGCGGCGATGTCTTCCGGTGCTTGCATGGCGGAGAGACCTTTAACAGTCGCTCGTACCACGTTAACCGGGTTGGTGGAACCGTAGCACTTGGCCAGTACATCGTGGACGCCAGCAAGCTCTAATACAGAGCGCATAGCACCACCAGCGATGATTCCGGTACCTTCAGAAGCCGGCTGCATGTAAACCTTAGAAGCACCGTGACGGGCTTTCACCGGATACTGCAGCGTGTGGCCAGCAAGGTTAACCTTGACCATGTTGCGACGAGCTTGATCCATCGCTTTCTGAATCGCGACCGGCACTTCACGCGCCTTGCCACGACCAAAACCGACACGACCTTTACCATCACCAACGACGGTCAGCGCGGTGAAGCCGAAAATACGACCACCTTTGACCACCTTGGCGACGCGGTTGACCTGCACTAACTTCTCTTGCAGATCACCGCTTTGCTGTTCGTTCTTCGCCATCGTAAAACCCTTTAGAATTCCAGGCCGCCTTCACGAGCGGCGTCGGCCAGAGCCTTAACGCGACCGTGATACTTAAAGCCAGCACGATCGAAGGCCACCTGGGTGATGCCTGCTTCTTTAGCGCGTTCGGCAATCAGTGCACCGACCTTAGAGGCCGCGTCTGAATTACCGGTCGCACCCTCACGCAGTGCTTTGTCCAGCGTAGATGCGCTGGCCAACACTTTGCCACCATCCGGCGAGATAATCTGCGCATAGATGTGACGCGGGGTACGGTTGACGCACAGGCGATACACGCCCAGCTCGCGGATCTTGGCGCGAGCGCGGCGGGCACGACGGAGACGAGATTCTTTCTTCGCGTTCATAACCCTGCCTTACTTCTTCTTGGCTTCTTTGCGACGCACCTGCTCGTCGGCGTACCGTACACCTTTGCCTTTATACGGCTCTGGCGGACGGAAGGCGCGGATTTCCGCGGCGCACTGGCCGAGCATCTGCTTGTCCGCGCTTTTCAGCACGATCACGGTGTTTTTCGGCGTTTCCGCTGAGACACCCTTAGGCAGTTCATAGTCGACCGGGTGCGAGAAGCCCAGTGAAAGATTGAGCGTCTGGCCCTTAGCTTGGGCACGATAACCGACGCCTACAATTTCGAGAGTTTTTGTGAAACCCTCGGATACGCCCGTAACCAGGTTCTGAACCAAGGCGCGGGTAGTACCGGCCATTGCCCAGCTCTTGGCAGACTCACTTGGGGCGAAGGTCAGCTGGCCATCTTCTTGGCCAATCACCACGTCTTGGTGAATGGCGAGAGACAGCGTGCCTTGGCCGCCTTTGGCGGTCAGCTGACCAGCGTCGATTTTGATCTCGACACCGGCAGGCACTTTAACCGGATATTTCGCTATGCGGGACATTCCAGCCTCCTAGAATACGGTGCAGATGACTTCGCCACCGACGCCTGCTTGGCGCGCGGCACGATCGGTCATGACACCATTAGAGGTGGTGACAATCGCGATACCCAGACCATCGGCGACCTTAGGCAGGTTGTCCTTGCCCTTGTACTGGCGCAGAGACGGCTTGGAAACCCGCTGAATGTGCTCAATTACCGGCTTACCCTCAAAGTACTTGAGCGTAATGGTGAGCTCGGGCTTAACGCCTTCAGCCACCGAAAAGTCGGCAATGTAGCCTTCTTGCTTTAGCACTCGGGCCACTTCAACTTTCAGCTTGGAGGACGGCATGGTAGCCGTCTCCTTGGTGGCCATCTGCGCATTGCGGATACGGGTAAACATATCCGCCAGAGTGTCTTGCATGCTCATTTAATGTGCGCTCCTGATGATTCTACGTGGCGTTACCAGCTGGACTTTTTCAGACCAGGGACGTCGCCACGCATGGCGGCTTCACGCAGCTTGTTACGGCCGAGGCCGAACTTGTTGTAAAAACCGTGCGGACGGCCAGTCACGCGGCAGCGGTTACGCTGACGCACCGGGCTTGAGTCGCGCGGCAGTTGCTGCAGCTTCAGCGTCGCCTCGAAACGATCTTCTTCAGAAGCGTTCACGTCCGAGATGATTTTCTTGAGCTCTGCGCGCTTAGCCGCATACTTCTCGACTAGCTGAGTACGCTTGAGCTCACGCTCTACCATACTTTTCTTAGCCATGATCCAACCCTTATTTCTTGAACGGGAAGTTCAGCGCTGCTAGCAGCGCACGACCTTCCTCGTCGGTGTTGGCGGTAGTAGTGATAGTGACGTCCAGCCCCCGAACGCGATCGATTTTATCATACTCGATCTCCGGGAAGATGATCTGCTCACGCACACCCATAGAGTAATTGCCGCGACCGTCAAAGGACTTCGGGTTGAGACCACGGAAGTCACGCACGCGGGGAATTGCGATGTAAACCAAGCGGTCTAGGAAGTCCCACATACGCTCAGCGCGCAGCGTTACTTTAATACCGATCGGCCAACCTTCGCGCACCTTGAAGCCCGCGATGGACTTGCGTGCCTTGGTCACCAGCGGCTTTTGACCGGAGAGTTTCTCCATGTCGCCGATGGCATTGTCGATCAGTTTTTTATCGCTGACCGCTTCGCCGATACCCATGTTCAGAGTCACTTTCGTGATCCGGGGTACCTGCATTACGTTGGCGTAGCTGAACTGCTCTTTGAGCTGAGCTACAACCTCGTTTTGATAACGTTCTTTCAAGTTCGCCATTGTGCTACCCGACTCGCGTTAGGCGTCGATCTGCGTCTGCGTCGACTTGTAGATACGTACCTTGGTACCGTCTTCCTTAACTTGGAAGCCGACGCGATCCGCCTTACCGGTCTCCGAATTGAAGATCGCTACGTTGGACGCGTGAATCGGAGCCTCACGCTCGACGATACCGCCCTGATTACCCGCCATGGGATTCGGCTTGGTGTGACGCTTAATCATGTTCACACCGGACACCAAGAAACGGTTTTCTAATACCCGCTTAACGGTGCCACGCTTGCCTTTATCCTTCCCGGCGATGACGATGACTTCATCGTCACGTTTGATCTTTTGCATATCCGCCTCGCTCCTTACAGCACTTCAGGCGCTAGGGAAATGATCTTCATAAACTTCTCGTTACGAAGTTCACGAGTAACCGGCCCGAAGATACGCGTGCCGATCGGCTGTTCGTTGGTATTATTCAACAAAACTGCCGCATTTCCATCGAAACGGATCAGCGAACCGTCACTACGACGGACGCCACTACGGGTCCGAACGACAACCGCTTTCAGCACTTGGCCTTTTTTGACCTTACCGCGCGGAATCGCTTCTTTCACCGTTACTTTAATGACATCACCAACGCGGGCGTAGCGACGGTGTGAACCGCCTAGCACCTTGATGCATTGCACCCGGCGCGCTCCGCTGTTGTCGGCGACATCCAGCATTGTCTGAGTCTGAATCATCGGTTTTCTCCAAACCTAATCTGACTGCACTGGTTGGACAGACCTAGGGATTAACCCTTGGCCTGCTCGACCACCTCGACCAGCGTCCAGGCTTTCTTCTTGGAAAGCGGACGGCACTCCTGAATGGAAACCGTATCGCCTGCCTTAGCCTGGTTCGCCTCATCATGGGCGTGCAGCTTGGTGGAGCGCTTAACGTATTTTCCGTAGATCGGGTGACGCTCACGGCGCTCGATCATAACGACGATGGATTTATCCATCTTGTCGCTCACCACCTTGCCGGTGAGCGTACGTGCTTTCTTTTCTTCGGCCATCTCAATCACCTGCCTTCTCGTTGAGCATAGTCTTCACGCGGGCGATATCCCGACGGACCTGCTTGAGCAGATGAGTCTGGCTCAGTTGGCCAGTGGCCTTCTGCATGCGCAGGTTGAACTGCTCGCGGAGGAGCTCGAGGAGCTGCTCTTGGAGCTCTCCTGCGGACTTTTCACGAATTTCCTGGGCTTTCATCACATCACCGTCCGTTTTGCAAAGGTGGTGGACAGGGGCATCTTTTGGGCGGCCAGCTCAAATGCTTCACGGGCCAGCTCTTCGGATACACCTTCAATTTCATACAGGACCCGACCCGGTTGGATCTGGGCTACCCAGTACTCAACAGAACCTTTACCTTTACCCATACGAACTTCGAGCGGTTTTTTGGAAATCGGCTTATCAGGGAAGACGCGGATCCAAATCTTACCGCCACGCTTAACGTGACGTGTGATCGCACGACGGCCGGCTTCGATCTGGCGCGCAGTGATGCGGCCACGACCGGTTGCTTTGAGACCGTACTCCCCGAAGCTGATCTTGCTTCCGCGATGTGCTAAGCCACGGTTGCGGCCTTTCATCATCTTACGGAATTTCATACGCTTGGGCTGTAACATCGACTCGCTCTCCCCTTACCTGGAACCTTTCTTCTTGGGCGCGTTGCCGGCAGGCTGCTGTTGCTTAGCCTTGGCACGAACTTCCTCGATACCGCCGAGGATTTCACCCTTGAAGATCCACACTTTGACGCCGATAACGCCGTAGGTGGTGTGAGCTTCGTAAGTGGCGTAGTCGATATCCGCACGCAACGTGTGCAACGGAACGCGACCTTCGCGGTACCATTCGGTACGTGCGATTTCAGCACCACCCAGACGACCTGACAGCTGAATCTTGATGCCGCCAGCGCCAAGACGCATTGCGTTCTGTACCGCGCGCTTCATAGCACGACGGAACATCACGCGACGCTCAAGCTGGCCCGCTACGTTAGCAGCGACTAGCTTGGCATCCAGCTCCGGCTTGCGAACTTCTTCAATGTTCACATGAACCGGAACACCCATCATCTCGGCGAGATCACGACGCAGACGGTCGACATCTTCACCTTTCTTGCCAATCACGATACCCGGACGGGCAGTGTGAATGGTGATGCGGGCATTATTGGCCGGACGCTCGATGTGAATGCGGCTTACGGAGGCGTTTTTCAGACGCTCTTCCAGGAAGCTGCGCACTTCGAGATCGTTATTGAGCTTATCGGCATAGGCGCCGCGCTCGGCATACCAGACAGAAGCATGGTCTTTGACGATGCCCAGTCGAATGCCTGTTGGATTGACTTTCTGACCCATCTGGTCGACTCCTACTTCTCGGCTACCTTGACGGTGATGTGGCAGGTGCGCTTCAAGATACGATCCGCACGCCCTTTGGCACGCGGCTTGATACGCTTGAGCGTCATGCCCTCATCGACGCAGATGGTCGAGACACGCAGCTCGTCGATATCCATGCCGTTATTTTCTTCCGCGTTTGCAATGGCGGACTGCAGCACTTTTTTGACCAATTGAGCAGCCTTCTTCGGTGAGAAGGTCAGCAGGTCGAGTGCTTCGGCGACCGGTTTACCGCGCACCTGGTCAGCCACCAAACGGGCCTTCTGGGCGGATAAACGAGCGCCACGCAGCTTAGCTGTGACTTCCATCTCTCAATCCTCTCTGGCTTACCGTTTGGCTTTCTTGTCCGCCACATGCCCGCGATATGTACGGGTAGCAGCGAATTCGCCCAATTTGTGACCAACCATTTCCTCGGAAACATGCACCGGGACGTGTTGGCGACCATTATGGACCGCGATAGTGAGGCCTACCATGTTTGGCAGGATCATCGAACGACGCGACCAAGTCTTGATCGGTTTGCGATCGTTCTTCTCCACTGCAGCCTCTACCTTCTTCAAAAGATGAAGGTCAATGAAGGGACCTTTCTTTAGTGAACGTGGCACAGCCGTTACCTCTTAATGTCTTGGCAATTTAGATTAACGCGTCTTATTACGACGACGAATAATCAGCTTGTCGGTGCGCTTGTTCTTACGCGTCTTATAACCCTTAGTCGGCACACCCCATGGGGTAACCGGGTTACGACCACCACTGGTGCGGCCTTCACCACCACCGTGCGGGTGATCGACTGGGTTCATCGCGACACCGCGAACAGTCGGACGCACGCCTCTCCAGCGCTTCGCACCGGCCTTGCCAAGTTGACGCAGGCTGTGCTCAGAGTTGCTCACCTCACCCAAGGTCGCGCGGCACTCAGCCAACACTTTACGCATTTCACCAGAGCGAAGACGTAGTGTGGCGTAGTTACCTTCACGAGCAACCAGCTGGGCGCTTGTACCGGCACTGCGTGCAATCTGCGCGCCTTTACCCGGCTTCAGTTCGATACCGTGAACGGTAGAGCCAAGCGGGATGTTACGCAGCGGCAATGCATTGCCTTTTTTAATGGGCGCGTTAACACCAGATTCCAGCACGTCACCCGCGCTGACACCTTTCGGTGCGATGATGTAACGACGCTCGCCATCGGCGTACTTCAACAGTGCAATGTGCGCACTGCGGTTCGGATCGTGCTCCAGACGCTCAACAGTGGCAGGAACGCCATCTTTGGTGCGTTTGAAGTCGATCAACCGATAGTGATGACGGTGACCACCGCCCACGTGGCGGGTGGTGATGCGACCGTTATTATTACGGCCACCGGACTTGGACTGCTTTTCCAAAAGCGGTGCATAAGCACGGCCTTTGAACAGTTCCTCACCAACGATCTTAACGACGTGGCGACGACCGGCGGATGTGGGTTTGGTCTTGACGATTGCCATTATCCGTACTCCTGCCCTTATTCGGCGCCAGAGAAGTCTTCGAGCGTTTCACCCGCAGCCAGGGTCACATACGCTTTGCGGTAACCCTTACGCAGGCCAACGCCGTGAGCAGTACGCTTGGTTTTACCCTTGACGTTCAACACTTGAACGCCACCGACCTTCTTGCCGAAGAGTGCTTCAACGGCCTTCTTGATCTCGGGCTTGGTAGCATCAGATGCCACCTTGAAAACGTACTGGTTACGCTCTGCTGCCATCGCGGCCTTTTCGGTCACGTGCGGTCCAAGCAGAACCTTGAATACGCGTTCCTGGTTCATGCCAGCTTCTCCTCGAATTTACGCAGGGCGGAGACGGTAACCAGGACCTTATCAAAGGCTACCAGGCTTACCGGATCAGCTGCCGCGACATCCACCACGTCAACGTGGGGAAGGTTGCGTGCGGCCAAATAGAGCTTTTCGTCCATGTCTTCAGTGACGATCAACACTTTCTCAAGGTTGAGCTCTTTCAGCTTGGCAGCGACCTGCTTGGTCTTCGGCGCTTCTACGCTGAACTCTTCAACAGCGACTAAACGCTCTTGACGAATCAGTTCGGACAGGATGGAACGCATCGCCGCGCGGTACATTTTGCGGTTAACTTTCTGCGAGTGGTCCTGAGGACGCGCTGCGAAAGTGACACCGCCGCTGCGCCATAGCGGGGAGCGAATGGTACCGGCACGTGCACGACCGGTGCCCTTCTGACGCCATGGCTTTTTACCACCACCACGTACGTCGGAACGGTTCTTTTGAGCGCGAGTACCTTGACGACCACCGGCCAAATAGGCAGTGACAACCTGGTGAACCAGCGCTTCGTTGAATTCTTTGCCAAAAGTGGCGTCGGCTACTTCAACGGTACCCGTGCCTGCAGCAAGATTCAGATTCATTGGTAATTATCCCCTTCAGCCAGCTTTCACGGCGCTGCGAACGATAACATCGCTACCGGTCGCGCCCGGAACAGCACCTTTGATCAGCAGCAGGTTACGCTCGGCGTCGACACGGACGATCTCAAGGCTCTGTACGGTGCAGCGGGCGTTACCCATCTGACCGGCCATCTTTTTGCCTTTAAATACGCGACCCGGTGTCTGACACATGCCGATAGAACCCGGCGCGCGGTGCGACAAGGAATTACCATGCGTCATGTCTTGGGTACGGAAGTTCCAGCGCTTAACAGCACCCTGGAAGCCTTTACCCTTAGAGGTGCCGGTCACGTCGATCATTTGACCAGCTTCGAAGAGGGATACGGTGAGTTCGCCACCCACTTCAGGAGCTTCTTCGCCTTCTGCAAGACGAAATTCCATCAGTGAACGACCAGCCTCAACACCCGCCTTGGCAAACTGACCCGCTTGCGCTTTGGTGAGGTGCTTGGCTTTACGAGAACCTGTCGTCACCTGAACCGCTGCATAACCGTCAGACTCAAGGGTCTTAACGCGCGTTACACGGTTAGGATCAACTTCAATAACGGTCACGGGCACAGAAGCGCCGTCTTCGGTAAAGACACGGGTCATCCCGGCCTTTTTACCGACTAAACCGATAGTCATACTCAGTCTCCTATAGTGTACGGGGCTATCACCCGCTATGGCTGCCCTTTCCAGAGCATTCCACTAGCACATTGTGTGGCGCCTCACGGCGCGGCGGCTGCTGCTCACGAACATTGGTGAGCGCTGGGCCGCGAAGTGACTAGTGTAATTAGTCGAGCTTGATTTGCACGTCTACGCCAGCGGCGAGATCGAGCTTCATCAGCGCATCAACGGTTTTTTCAGTTGGCTCAACAATGTCGAGCACACGCTTGTGAGTACGAATCTCATACTGATCGCGCGCATCTTTATTCACGTGCGGTGAAATCAGGATGGTATAGCGCTCGCGGTTGGTCGGCAGCGGAATGGGACCACGAACCTGAGCACCAGTACGCTTAGCGGTTTCGACGATTTCCGCTGTGGACTGATCAATCAGGCGATGGTCGAACGCTTTCAACCGAATGCGAATCTTTTGGTTCTGCATTTGCCCTAAACTCCAATGGATGTCGACGGCGCGAGCCGTCTACCCACGCATTCAAAGGATGCGCATTATAGGCACGCCAAAAGCCCATGTCAAACATTTGCTATTGGTGCGCAGAAAAGGGGGCTCGTAAGAGCCCCCTTGATCAATCAATCAAGCAAGCTTACTTGATGATTTTTGCAACAACGCCAGCACCAACGGTACGACCACCTTCGCGAATAGCGAAGCGCAGACCGTCGTCCATAGCGATCGGAGCAATCAGGGTAACAACCATTTTCACGTTGTCGCCCGGCATAACCATTTCAACGCCTTCCGGCAGTTCACAAGTACCGGTTACGTCGGTGGTACGGAAGTAGAACTGAGGACGGTAGCCCTTGAAGAACGGCGTGTGACGACCACCTTCTTCTTTGGACAGTACGTAAACTTCTGCTTCAAACGTGGTGTGCGGGTTGATGGTGCCCGGCTTGGCCAGTACCTGACCACGCTCGACGTCATCACGCTTAGTACCACGCAGCAGGGCGCCAACGTTCTCACCTGCACGACCTTCGTCGAGCAGCTTACGGAACATTTCAACACCGGTAACGATGGTTTTAGTGGTGTCGCGGATACCCACGATTTCCACTTCTTCGCCTGCTTTAACGATACCGCGCTCTACACGACCGGTAACAACAGTACCGCGGCCAGAGATAGAGAACACGTCTTCGATCGGCATCAGGAACGGCTGGTCGATAGCGCGCTCCGGCTCAGGAATGTACTCATCCAGAGCCTTGATCAGGTTAGCTACCGCAGTAGTACCCATGCCGTTCTCATCTTCACCGTTCAGCGCCATCAGGGCAGAACCAGTGATGATCGGCGTGTCGTCACCCGGGAAGTCGTACTCGTCGAGAAGTTCACGGACTTCCATTTCGACCAGCTCAAGCAGCTCTTCGTCATCGACCATGTCCGCTTTGTTCAGGAACACAACGATGAACGGAACGCCAACCTGACGAGACAGCAGGATGTGCTCGCGGGTTTGCGGCATCGGGCCGTCAGCGGCAGAACATACCAGGATCGCGCCGTCCATCTGCGCAGCACCGGTAATCATGTTCTTGACGTAGTCAGCGTGTCCTGGGCAGTCGACGTGCGCGTAGTGGCGCTCTTCAGACTGATACTCAACGTGAGACGTTGCGATAGTGATACCGCGCTCACGCTCTTCAGGAGCGTTGTCAATGGTGTCGAACTCGCGCCAGTCACCGCCGAAAACTTCGGCAGATACGCGGGTCAGGGCCGCTGTCAGAGTCGTTTTACCGTGGTCGACGTGACCAATGGTGCCGACGTTGACGTGCGGTTTGGAACGTTCAAATTTTTCCTTAGCCACTGCTATAACCTCTTTACGTTAGCTAACGGTTAACCGTTTTGGTTGATGACGGCTTCTACGACGCTGGAGGGCGCCTCGTCGTACTTCGCGAACTCCATAGAGTAGCTCGCACGGCCCTGGGACTGAGAGCGCAGATCGGTTGCATAACCGAACATCTCACCCAGCGGCACCGTTGCGCGGATGACTTTACCAGAAGAGGAGTCATCCATGCCCTGCACCAGACCGCGACGACGGTTCAGGTCACCCATGACGTCACCCATAAACTCTTCGGGGGTCACGACCTCGACCTTCATCACCGGTTCCAGCAGCACGGCCTTGGCCTTCCTGGCACCTTCTTTAACCGCCATGGAAGAAGCAATCTTAAACGCAGTCTCGTTAGAGTCTACGTCATGGTAAGAGCCATCAAACAGCGTCACTTTCACGTCGATCATCGGGTAACCCGCGATAACCCCGTTCTTCAGCTGCTCGTAAGCCCCTTTTTCTACCGCCGGGATGTACTCTTTAGGGACAACACCGCCGACGATTTCATTGATGAACTTGAAGAAGATTTCATCATCACCTTCGCCCTTCTCTTCCGCGGTCAGCGGCTCGATACGCAGGTGTACATGACCGTATTGACCACGACCACCTGATTGGCGTACGAACTTACCTTCTTGCTCGACGCTGCCACGAATCGTTTCGCGATAGGCTACTTGCGGCTTACCGATATTGGCTTCGACCTTAAACTCGCGACGCATGCGGTCAACGATGATATCCAGGTGCAGCTCGCCCATACCAGAGATGATAGTCTGGCCGGTCTCCTCGTCGGTCTTAACCTGGAAGGAGGGATCTTCCTGAGCCAGCTTGCCCAGCGCAACGCCCATCTTCTCTTGGTCAGCCTTGGATTTCGGCTCTACGGCAACCGAGATTACCGGATCCGGGAACTCCATGCGCTCAAGAACGATCTTGTTGTCGATGTCACACAGGGTGTCACCTGTGGTCACATCTTTCAGACCGATACAGGCAGCGATGTCGCCCGCCAATACTTCTTTGATCTCTTCGCGTGAGTTGGCGTGCATCTGTACGATACGACCAACACGCTCTTTCTTCTGTTTAACGGAGTTATAAACGCCGTCACCAGACTTCAGAACGCCCGAGTAAACGCGGATGAACGTCAGGGTACCAACAAAGGGGTCGGTGGCAATTTTAAATGCCAGCGCCGCGAACGGTGCACTATCGTCTGCTTCACGCGTTGCAACCGTACCATCTTTGTCGTCCAACTCACCTTCGATTGCCTTAACTTCAGTCGGAGAAGGCATATACTCGATAACACCGTCTAACACTGCCTGGACACCTTTGTTCTTAAAGGCAGAACCACAGGTAACCAGGACAATCTCATTAGCCAGCGTACGCGCACGAAGACCCGCTTTGATTTCTTCAATGGTCAGCTCCCCACCTTCGAGGTACTTATCCATTAATTCATCAGAGCCTTCGGCGGCGGCTTCAACCATCTGCTCGCGATACTCTTCAGCCTTCTCCTGCAGCTCAGCTGGAATATCAACAAGCTGGTAGTTCATACCCAGACTTTCCTCGTCCCACAGGATAGCTTTCATCTGGATAAGATCGATAACGCCTTTGAAATCTTCTTCCGTGCCCCAGTTAATCTGGATAGGCACAGCATTAGCATTCAAGCGCTCTTTAAGCTGATCAACGACCATAAAGAAGTCTGCGCCGGTACGGTCCATCTTGTTGACGAACACCATGCGCGGAACTTCATACTTATTAGCCTGACGCCATACAGTTTCAGTTTGCGGCTGAACGCCTGACGAGCCGCACAGTACAACAACTGCGCCATCAAGAACACGCAGAGAACGCTCGACTTCGATAGTGAAGTCAACGTGCCCTGGGGTGTCGATGATATTGACACGGTGCTCAGGAAACTGCTTGTCCATGCCCTGCCAGAAACAGGTAGTCGCAGCAGAGGTAATGGTAATACCACGCTCCTGCTCCTGCTCCATCCAGTCCATGGTAGCTGCACCGTCATGCACCTCACCTACTTTGTGGGAAAGGCCGGTATAAAAAAGCACACGCTCTGTTGTCGTGGTTTTACCCGCGTCAACGTGAGCGACGATACCGATATTACGATAGCGATTTAGTGGAGTCTTGCGTGCCACGGTGAAACTCCCGTTAGTTGGCGATGCTCGTTAATCCAGCGGTGCGCTTCCTGCCCATGCCGCCGCTGCCATCGGCAACGATAGCAGCGGTGTGTTGCAGCCAGGCGATAAAACATGTTAACGCAGCGCAACCGGCAGAAAGAAACACAAACTTAGAGACGCCGAGCTTAGAAGCGATAGTGAGAGAAGGCCTTGTTGGCTTCTGCCATGCGGTGCACGTCTTCACGCTTCTTAACAGCAGAGCCTTTACCTTCAGCGGCATCCAGCATTTCACCCGCTAGGCGCTGAACCATCGTTTTTTCACCGCGACGACGCGCTGCGTCAACCAGCCAGCGCATTGCTAGCGCCTGGCGGCGTGACGGACGAACTTCAACCGGCACCTGATAGGTCGCACCACCTACGCGGCGCGACTTGACTTCGACCATCGGCTGGATAGTTTCCAGCGCCTTGTCGAAAATCTCCAGCGGCTCTTCATTACTACGCTCGGCAACCTTGTCCAACGCACCATAAACGATGCGCTCAGCTATGGACTTCTTGCCGCTGATCATCAGGTGGTTCATGAACTTCGCCAGACGCTCACTTCCGAACTTAGGATCCGGCAGGATTTCGCGTTTAGCTACAACTCTTCTTCTAGGCATGATAAGCCCTCAATTAAGGATCCTTCAGGTAAACCCGGAACTCTCGCACTTAAAGTGCTGCCCGACCTTACTCTTATCAGACCGTCATATTCGCATTAAAGGTAACAACGCATTTACATCATGCGCTACGGATCAAGACGCCTTAGGACTTAGGACGCTTGGTACCGTACTTAGAACGACCCTGCTTACGATTCTGAACGCCAGAGGTGTCAAGGGCGCCACGAACGGTGTGATAACGCACACCTGGCAAATCCTTTACACGACCGCCGCGAATCAGAACAACAGAGTGCTCCTGGAGGTTGTGACCTTCACCACCGATGTAAGAAGAGACTTCGAAACCGTTGGTAAGGCGCACACGGCAAACCTTACGCAGGGCCGAGTTCGGCTTCTTCGGGGTAGTAGTATAAACGCGCGTACAAACGCCACGCTTTTGCGGGCATGCCTGAAGCGCAGGCACGTCACTTTTAGTGACGGGGCGCTTGCGCGGCTTACGCACTAGCTGATTAATCGTTGCCATGGTGTTTAGCTGACTCCAATGGTTGCCTTAGCCTTTAACAAGTACTAGCAGCGGGTGCGGGCGCACCCGCCCCACTGTTAAAGGCTGCGCATTCTAAAGGCTGACCCTAGGTGCCGTCAAGTCTTGCTGGCGGATTCGCCAGTAAGACCGTGCCATTTGGGTCAGCCACTCGTTTTAACTCGTTGCCTACCGGTGATTACAGATCGTCGTCTGAATCAAGGGCCGTCAACTGAGCACCAAGCTCCTGCTCTACCTCGGTAGCCGAGGGGTTGAACAGACGCTCTACGTCTTCGCGTTTGCGACGACGCTCTGCGTGGTGAGTCAGGCCGGTACCTGCCGGAATCAGACGCCCAACCACCACGTTTTCTTTCAGGCCGCGCAGATAGTCGCGCTTGCCGGTCACCGCTGCCTCAGTCAGTACGCGTGTCGTTTCCTGGAACGACGCCGCCGAAATGAACGATTCAGTGGCCAAGCTGGCCTTAGTGATACCCAGCAGCAAGCGTTGATACTTGGCGGGGAATTTATCTTCTTTTTCAAGCCGTGCATTCTGCTCAAGCACACGCACTAACTCAGCTTGATCGCCGGTGATGAAGTCAGAGTCACCGGAATCCGTGATTTCTACCTTACGCAACATCTGACGCACGATAACTTCAATGTGCTTATCGTTGATGCCTACACCCTGTAGACGATAGACGTCTTGTACTTCGGCAGTGATGTATTTGGCCAGCTCCGCCACACCCAGCAGACGCAGGATATCGTGCGGGTTGCTTGGGCCATCGGAAATCACCTCACCCTTCTCAACCGCTTCCCCTTCGAAAACGGCAATTTGACGCCATTTCGGGATCAACGCTTCGAACGGATCGCCAGATTCCGGCGTAATCGTCAAACGGCGCTTGCCTTTGGTCTCTTTACCAAAGCTCACCACACCGCTGATTTCTGCCAAGATAGACGACTCTTTTGGCTTACGCGCCTCAAACAAGTCGGCAACACGCGGCAGACCACCGGTAATATCTTTATTAGCCGATGCCTCTACGGGAATACGCGCAACCACCTCACCCACGCCAATGGTCGCACCATCGTCGACAGAGATAATCGAGTTACCCGGCAGCAGGTACTGTACCGGCGTATTGGAACCGGACACAGAGACATACTCGCCCGCCGCGTCCTTGAGCATTACCATGGGACGCTTATCACGTCCCGCCATTGGGCGTGCTGCGGCTTCAATAACCTCGATAGATGAAAGGCCGGTCATCTCATCGACGGTGCGGTGCATGGTGACACCTTCGTCAAGATCAATGAACTGCGCTTTACCTTCCACCTCGGCAATAACCGGGTGAGTGTGCGGGTCCCATTTTGCCACTATCGCACCAGCATCAACGACGTCGCCGTCGCGCACGGAGAGCTCTGCACCGTAAGGCAGCTTGTAGTACTCACGCTCACGGCCGTGGTCATCGGCGACGGCCAAGGCGCTTGAACGAGACACCACCACCAGCTTGCCATCGGCACGCTCTACGTGCTTGATGTTGTGCAGACGTACTTTACCGCCGTGCTTCACCTGAACGCTATCAACCGCAGATGAACGCGATGCCGCGCCACCGATGTGGAACGTACGCATGGTCAGCTGGGTACCCGGCTCACCGATGGACTGGGCAGCGATAACGCCGACCGACTCACCGATATTCACCTGGTGGCCACGTGCTAGGTCGCGGCCGTAGCAGGAGGAACACACGCCATGGGCGGTTTCACAGGTAATGGTTGAGCGAACGATAATTTCGTCGACGCCCATGGTGTCCAGCTCGGCACACCATTTCTCATCCAGCAGCGTACCGCGCGGAATCAAAATGTCATCATTACGGGGATCCACAACATCAATGGCGACCACACGACCCAACACGCGCTGGGACAGCGGCACGATGATGTCACCACCCTCGATAATCGGATGCAGCGTTAAGCCTTTTTCGGTGCCACAGTCGGTCTCGGTGATGACCAAGTCCTGTGCCACGTCAACCAAACGACGAGTTAGGTAACCGGAGTTAGCCGTTTTAAGGGCCGTATCTGCCAGACCTTTACGCGCACCGTGGGTCGAGATGAAGTACTGGAGTACGTTTAGACCTTCACGGAAGTTAGCAACGATCGGCGTTTCGATGATCGAGCCATCCGGTTTAGCCATCAAACCACGCATACCCGCCAGCTGGCGAATCTGGGCAGCAGAGCCACGGGCACCAGAGTCGGCCATGATGAAGACGCTATTGAAGGAGTCTTGCTCAACTTCGTTGCCTTCACGATCGATAACCGTCTCTTTCGAGATACCGACCATCATCGCTTTAGCCACTTTATCGTTGGCCTTCGACCAGATATCGATAACCTTGTTGTATTTCTCACCTGCCGTTACCAGGCCAGAAGAGAACTGGTCTTCGATCTCTTTAACTTCTGCTTCTGCTGCGTCAACAATTTCGGTTTTGGCATCGGGGATAACGAAGTCGTTGACACCGATCGAGGCACCCGACCACGTTGCTAGGCGGAAACCGGTGTACATCAGCTGGTCAGCGAAGATGACGGTCGGCTTCAGGCCTGCACGACGATAAACCTCGTTGATCAGGCTGGAGATCGCCTTCTTCTTCATTGGCTGATCGATCAGCTCAAACGGCACGCCTTCCGGAAGGATGCGGAACAGTAGCGCACGGCCAACCGTCGTATCGTAAATACGGCGATGGAAGCTGCGCGCACCGGTTTCTTCTTCGATATCAATTTCGTCTAGACGCACTTTGACGCGAGCGTGCAGCGACACAGATTGCGTACCAAACGCGCGCTCTACCTCATTGAGGTCAGAGAACACCATGCCTTCGCCTTTAGCGTTGATCTTTTCGCGGGTCATGTAGTACAGACCCAAAACAACGTCTTGCGACGGCACGATGATCGGCTCACCGTTGGCAGGCGACAGCACGTTGTTGGTCGCCATCATTAGCGCACGGGCTTCAAGCTGTGCTTCCAGCGTCAGCGGCACGTGTACCGCCATCTGGTCGCCGTCAAAGTCGGCGTTGTAGGCCGCACAAACCAGCGGGTGCAGCTGAATCGCTTTACCTTCGATCAACAGCGGCTCAAACGCCTGGATGCCCAAACGGTGCAGCGTCGGTGCACGGTTAAGAAGTACCGGGTGTTCGCGGATAACGTCCGCCAGGATGTCCCACACTTCCGGCAGTTCGCGCTCAACCATCTTCTTCGCGGCTTTGATCGTGGACGCATGGCCCAGCGACTGCAGCTTGGAGTAGATGAACGGCTTGAACAGTTCAAGCGCCATTTTCTTCGGCAGACCACACTGGTGCAGGCGCAGAGTCGGACCAACGGTAATCACCGAACGGCCTGAGTAGTCTACGCGCTTACCCAACAGGTTCTGACGGAAACGACCCTGCTTACCTTTAATCATATCGGCAAGCGATTTCAGCGGGCGCTTGTTAGAGCCGGTAATAGCACGGCCACGGCGGCCGTTATCCAGCAGCGCATCGACCGCCTCCTGCAGCATACGCTTCTCGTTGCGCACGATGATATCCGGCGCATTGAGGTCCAGCAGACGCTTCAGACGGTTGTTACGGTTGATCACACGACGGTAAAGGTCGTTCAGGTCAGAGGTCGCGAAACGGCCACCGTCTAGCGGTACCAGCGGACGAAGATCCGGCGGCAGCACGGGCAGCACTTCCATGACCATCCACGCCGGCGCATTGCCGGAGTGGTAGAACGCTTCCAGCAGCTTCAGGCGCTTAGAAAGCTTCTTGATCTTGGTTTCAGAGTTGGTCTGCGGAATTTCTTCACGCAGGTGGTTAATCTCTTCTTCCAGATCAATGTCTTTCAGCAGTTCTTGAACGGCTTCAGCACCCATACGGGCGTCGAAGTCATCGCCGAACTCTTCCAGTGCTTCGAAGTACTGCTCGTCGTTCAACAGCTGACCACGCTCCAGCGTGGTCATGCCTGGGTCGATAACCACAAAGCTTTCGAAGTAGAGCACGCGCTCGATATCACGCAGGGTCATATCGAGGAACATACCGATACGCGACGGCAGCGATTTCAAAAACCAAATGTGAGCGACGGGCGATGCCAGCTCAATATGGCCCATGCGCTCGCGGCGCACAGCGGCCTTGGTGACTTCAACGCCACACTTCTCACAGATGATACCCCGGTGCTTCATGCGCTTATATTTGCCGCATAAGCACTCGTAGTCTTTAACCGGGCCAAAAATCTTGGCGCAGAACAGACCATCCCGTTCCGGCTTAAAGGTACGGTAGTTGATGGTCTCGGGCTTCTTCACCTCGCCAAATGACCAGGAGCGAATCATGTCCGGCGACGCCAGGGTAATCTTGATCGCGTCAAACTCTTCGGACTGAGATTGCGATTTGAGTACTTTCACCAAATCTTTCATGGAACGGCTCCTAGCTCTCTAACTCGATATCGATGCCCAGCGAGCGGATTTCCTTCACGAGTACGTTGAAGGATTCCGGCATGCCTGCCTGCATGGTGTGGTCGCCATCCACGATGTTTTTATACATCTTGGTGCGGCCTTCAACGTCATCCGATTTGACAGTGAGCATCTCTTGCAGCGTATAGGCTGCACCGTAGGCTTCTAGCGCCCACACTTCCATCTCACCGAAGCGCTGACCACCGAACTGCGCCTTACCACCCAAGGGCTGCTGAGTTACCAGCGAGTAAGAGCCGGTAGAACGCGCGTGCATCTTATCGTCTACCAAGTGGTTGAGCTTCAGCATGTACATGTAGCCAACGGTGACGGGGCGGTCAAACGCATCGCCCGTACGGCCATCATACAGTGCCATTTGGCCCGACTCGGGAATGTCCGCAAGCTTCAGCAAGTGTTTGATTTCGTGCTCTTTAGCACCGTCAAACACAGGCGTGGCCATCGGCACACCACCCTTGAGGTTTTTCGCCAGCGCAATGACTTCATCATCGCTAAGCGAATCAATATCCTCAACACGGCTACCCGGCGTATTGTAAATCTGGCCCAGGAAGTCACGGATCTCAGCCACCTGCTGGCCGCGCGCATCGCGCAGCATCGCTTCAATCTTCATGCCTAAACCACGTGCCGCCATGCCCAGGTGGGTTTCCAGGATCTGACCGACGTTCATACGCGATGGTACGCCCAGCGGGTTTAGCACCACATCAACCGGCTCGCCCTTCTCATCAAACGGCATGTCTTCGATAGGCATAATCGCGGAGATAACACCTTTGTTACCGTGACGACCGGCCATCTTGTCACCGGGCTGAATGCGACGCTTCACCGCCATGTAGACTTTGACGATTTTCAGCACGCCCGGCGCGAGATCGTCGCCCTGGGTTAGCTTGCGCTTCTTATCTTCAAAGCGCTCGTCCATCTCTTTACGACGGTTCTCGAGCTGCTCATCGGCCTGGGCCAGCAGTTCGTTGTAGGCTTCATCCTGCATGCGCAGTTTGAACCACTGCTGACGCGGCAGCTCGTCGAGGTAATCCTCGTCCAGCAGGTCGCCTTTCTTAAGGTTCGGGCCGCCGTTGACTGTCTGGCCTTCCAGCGTACGCTTGAGGCGCTCAAAGGTAGCGTCTTCTGCAATACGATACGTTTCTTGCAGATCCTTACGCACCTCATCCAGCTGCATCTGCTCGATGGCCAAAGCACGGGAGTCTTTCTCAACGCCGTCACGAGTAAACACCTGAACGTCGATAACCGTACCTTTCATGCCCGTCGGGGCACGCAGGGAAGTATCTTTAACGTCAGACGCTTTCTCACCGAAGATGGCACGCAGCAGCTTCTCTTCTGGTGTCAGCTGGGTTTCGCCTTTGGGCGTTACCTTACCCACCAGAATGTCGCCGGGGCCTACTTCAGCACCGATGTAAACAACGCCCGCCTCGTCCAATTTACCCAGCGCGGATTCACCGACGTTGGGAATATCAGACGTAATCTCTTCCGGGCCTAGCTTGGTGTCGCGAGACACACAGGTCAGTTCCTGAATGTGAATCGTGGTGAAACGGTCTTCTTGAACAACCCGCTCTGACAGCAGGATGGAGTCCTCGAAGTTGTAGCCGTTCCAGGGCATGAACGCGATGCGCATGTTCTGGCCAAGGGCCAAGTCACCCATATCAACAGACGGACCATCGGCAAGAATATCGCCGCGGGCTACGTTGTCACCAGGGCGCACGATGGGGCGCTGGTTCATACAGGTGTTCTGGTTAGAGCGGGTGTATTTGGTCAGGTTGTAGATATCAACACCGGCTTCACCGCCGATGATTTCATCTTCATGAACCCGAACAACGACACGACGCGCATCAACGGAGTCGATTACACCGCCGCGCGTCGCGACGGCACAAACGCCGGAGTCGCGGGCAACGAAGCGCTCCATACCGGTACCCACTAGCGGCTTATCAGCACGCAAGGTGGGAACCGCCTGACGCTGCATGTTCGCACCCATCAAGGCGCGGTTAGCATCATCGTGCTCTAGGAACGGAATCAACGCGGCCGCTACCGAGACTACCTGACGTGGCGACACGTCCATTAGCGTCACTTGCTCAGGACGCATAAAGGTCGTTTCACCACGGTGGCGTACCTGCACCAAGTCATCGCTTAGCTTGTTAGACTCATCGACCGCAGCAGATGCCTGGGCGATAACAAAGTCGCCCTCTTCGATCGCTGACAGGTGCACGATATCGTCTGTCACCTGGCCCGCATTCACCTTACGGTAAGGCGTTTCTAGGAAGCCGTAGCTGTTGGTGTGACTGTACGTTGCCAGTGAGTTGATCAGACCGATGTTCGGACCTTCCGGCGTTTCGATCGGGCACAGACGGCCATAGTGCGTGGCGTGTACGTCACGTACTTCGAAGCCAGCACGCTCACGGGTCAAACCACCCGGGCCGAGTGCAGAAACACGACGCTTGTGGGTCACCTCGGAAAGCGGGTTGTTCTGATCCATAAACTGTGAAAGCTGGCTGGAACCGAAGAACTCTTTCACCGCCGCCGCAACCGGCTTGGCGTTGATTAAGTCTTGGGGCATCAGGCCTTCGCTTTCCGCCATGGAAAGACGCTCTTTCACTGCGCGCTCAACGCGCACCAAACCAACGCGGAACTGGTTTTCCGCCATTTCGCCTACGCAGCGAATACGACGGTTACCCAGGTGATCGATATCGTCCACGTCGCCGAAGCCGTTACGAATATTGATCAGCTCGCGCAGCACATCCAGAATGTCTTTGCGATCCAGAACGCCAGAGCCTGTGTCGGTGTCCCGACGCAGACGACGGTTGAACTTCATCCGGCCAACGCCCGATAAGTCGTAGCGATCTTCACTGAAGAATAAATTGTTGAACAGCGTCTCAGCAGCCTCTTTAGTAGGCGGCTCACCAGGACGCATCATGCGGTAAATTTCCACCAAGGCTTCAAGCGCGGAGTTTGTTGCATCCAGCTTTAGCGTATCGGAAATAAACGAACCGCAGTCCAGATCATTGGTATAGAGCGTTTCGATATCAGTGATACCGCCCTGCGCCATACGCTCAAGGACTTCCGGAGTGATCTCGGTGTTACACGGGCAGATCAATTCGCCGGTTTTGGTGTCAATCTGATCTTTTGCCAGCGTTTTACCGAACAGGTACTCCATCGGCACTTCCAGACGCTCAAGGCCAGCTTTTTCAAGCTGACGAATATGCTTCTGGGTAATCCGACGCCCCTCTTCAACAATAACTTCGCCTTCGCCATCTTTGATGTCAAAGGTCGCGGTTTCACCGCGCAGGCGTGAAGGTACCAGCTCTACAAAGAAGCCAGTTTTCTCGATATGGAAGACGCTGGTTTCAAAGAACTCGCTAAGGATCTCTTCGGTGCTCATTCCCAACGCACGCATCAGTACCGAGGCCGGCAGTTTGCGGCGACGGTCAATACGTACAAAGACGTTGTCTTTGGGGTCGAACTCGAAGTCTAACCAGGAGCCACGGTAAGGAATAACCCGTGCAGAATAGAGCAACTTACCAGAGGAGTGGCTCTTGCCTTTGTCATGATCGAAGAACACACCGGGCGAACGGTGGAGCTGGGAAACGATAACCCGCTCAGTACCATTGATAACAAAGGTACCGTTCTCGGTCATCAGGGGGATTTCCCCCATGTAGACTTCCTGCTCTTTAATATCCTTGATTGCCTTGTTCGAGGAGTCGCGATCATAAATGATCAAGCGAACCTTGACGCGCAGCGGAGCGGAATAGGTCACGCCACGCAGCTGACACTCCTTCACATCGAACGCCGGCGTACCAAAACGGTAGCTGACATATTCCAGCGCCGCATTACCGGAGAAACTTTCAATCGGGAACACGGACTTAAACGCCGCGTGCAGGCCGATTTCGTGACGCTCGTCAGGCGAACGATCCTGCTGGAGAAAGTCGTAGTAGGAATCAAGCTGGATGGCCAGCAAGTAAGGCACATCCATCACTTGGGGCAGTTTGCCGAAATCCTTGCGGATGCGTTTTTTCTCAGTATATGAGTAAGCCATCTGTATTCCCCAGCTTGTTCACCATGGGTGACCGATGCGTGGTCATCTGCCCCGCGGGCGTTTCAGACGCAGACAGCAAGCTCCTAAATCGGTAGCTCGCCGTCAAAAATCTTGATAGATAACAGTGTTACAGTAGTGCTGTTCACGCTTCGCTATCGCTTACGCTTACCATCACTCGCGCTTCACAACTTACGCTTCACAACAACGGTCTTACTGTGTTCGCTGCTATTTCGCAGCGTTTCTGTTAGTGCTGCACTGCGCGAGCAGTACATTACAACAGAAAAAGGCCGACAGCGGGATATCCCGCCGCCAGCCGTGGAAGCTTACGCAGCGCGTAAAGCCGTCCGCACAAGAATTACTTGAGCTCGACGCTTGCGCCCGCTTCTTCCAGCTTAGTCTTAGCTGCTTCAGCGTCTTCTTTAGACATTGCTTCTTTGATGGTCGCTGGCGCGCCGTCAACGGCACCCTTGGCTTCTTTCAGGCCAAGACCGGTGATTTCGCGAACCGCTTTGATGACGTTAACTTTCTTGTCACCAGCAGAGGTCAGAACCAGGTCAAACTCAGTCTGCTCTTCAGCAGCTGCTTCGCCGCCGCCAGCCGGGCCAGCCATAACGGCTGCCGCTGCAGAAACGCCGAATTTCTCTTCCATCGCTTCGATCAGCTCGACAACTTCCATTACGGACATGTCGGCTACAGCATTGATGATATCGTCTTTGGTCAGTGCCATTGTTTCATTCCTAACTTTGCGGGAGGCTCGGTCTACCGAGCGCTCGGGGTTCATTGCTTGATTCGAGCAACATTATGCTGCCGACAAAAAGATCTGCTTATGCAGCTTCTTCTTGTTTCTGGTCGCGCAGGGCGGCCAGAGTACGAACCAGCTTGCCAGCGGAAGCTTCTTTCATTACCGACATCAACTTAGCAATTGCTTCGTCGTAAGTCGGCAGGGTTGCCAGACGGTCGATGTCAGCAGCCGGAATCAGCTCACCTTCGTAGGCCAACGCCTTCACTTCGAAGTTCTGATCTTGCTTTGCGAACTCTTTGAACAGACGGGCAGCAGCGCCCGGATGCTCAGTAGAGAAAGCCAGCAGAGTAGGACCAACAAAGCTCTCGTTCAGACACTCCCACTGAGTACCTTCGAGGGCGCGGCGTGCCAGCGTGTTACGAACAACACGAATCTGGACGCCATTCTCACGCGCTTGCTTACGCAGATCGGTCATTTTACCGACCGTTACGCCGCGAGAATCGGCAACTACGACGGAGAGTGCGCCTTTGGCCGACTCACTGACCTCGGCAACAATCGCTTTCTTGCCTTCAAGTGCTAGTGGCACAGTGATCACTCCTTCGTGCCGGAACCCACAACAGGCTCCGGTGGTTACCATCTCTTCCAGGCTACTAGTTGCTTAGCTTGGAAGCCTTAGGGGATGGTGCACACCAGAAAGCGGTTAGCTAAAAAGCGTTAACCCACTGGCGGCCACACCATCTGCGCAGGCGCTGTTAAGGCAATTAAGCCGCGCTAAACAACTGCGCGGCACCTGCGGTCTTTGACGATGCCCCGTTGGGCTTAAACCTAAACGGGGGACCGCAAAGTTTTTGCTCGACTCTTACTCAAACCGATTACTACCAAAACCTATCAACGACTCGCTTATACCAGCGCAGAGTGGTCGATGGTCAAACCCGGGCCCATGGTAGTGGACAGGGTAACTTTCTTGAAGTAAATGCCTTTAGAGGAACTCGGCTTGAGCCTCTTAAGGTCAGCAACTAACGCTTCCAGGTTGCCCTGAACGGCGGTTGCCTCAAAATCAACCTTACCCAGCGTGGTGTGGATAATGCCGTTTTTGTCGGTACGGAAACGCACCTGACCTGCTTTGGCATTTTTAACCGCCGTCGCCACGTCAGGCGTTACGGTGCCAACTTTCGGGTTCGGCATCAGGCCGCGCGGACCCAGGATCTGGCCCAGCTGACCCACAACGCGCATCGCATCCGGAGAAGCGATAACGACGTCAAAGTCCATCACGCCTTTCTTGACTTGCTCAGCCAGCTCTTCCATACCCACGATGTCAGCGCCTGCTTCTTTAGCAGCGTCGGCGTTTGCACCCTGGGTGAAGACCGCTACGCGTACGTCTTTGCCAGTACCGTTAGGCATAACGGTGGCGCCACGTACAACTTGGTCAGATTTACGCGGGTCAACGCCAAGGTTGATCGCAACATCGAGAGACTCTTTGAACTTAACAGTCGACAGCTCAGAAAGCAGCGCAACAGCTTCTTCCAGAGAGTATGCTTTGTTCGTGTCTACTTTCTCGCGAATAACTTTCGCGCGCTTAGACAATTTAGCCATGATCAGAGACCCTCCACGTTTAAGCCCATGCTACGAGCGCTACCAGCAATGGTGCGCACCGCGGCATCGAGATTAGCAGCCGTCATATCCGGCTCTTTGGTCTTGGCGATCTCTTCAAGCTGCTCGCGGGTCACGGTGCCGACCTTCTTCTTGTTCGGCTCACCAGAACCTGACTTGATGCCCGCTGCTTTTTTCAGCAGTACGGCAGCAGGCGGCGTCTTGGTGACGAACGTGAAGCTGCGGTCAGAATAAACAGTGATCACGACAGGCGTCGGCAGGCCCGGCTCAATTTCTTGAGTCGCTGCGTTAAACGCCTTACAGAATTCCATGATATTCACGCCGTGCTGGCCCAGTGCGGGGCCTACGGGCGGACTCGGATTGGCTTTACCTGCAGCAACCTGCAGTTTGATATAAGCCTGTACTTTCTTGGCCATGGTAAATACTCCAGTTGGGTAGTAGCGCCTCTCGGCTCCCCGGTACTTATAAAGCAGCGATTGGCCGCTTCACATAATGCAGGGATGGCGTGCAGTGCATACCATCCCGCCACTTAATTCGGTTTACTCTTTCTCTACCTGTGAGAACTCAAGCTCAACAGGCGTTGCACGCCCGAAGATTAGTACGCTGACCTGCAGACGGCTCTTGTCGTAATTTACCTCTTCAACAACCCCATTGAAGTCGGCAAAAGGCCCGTCGATAACGCGAACCGACTGACCCGGCTCAAACATTGTTTTAGGCCGCGGCTTATCAGTGCCGTCTTTCACGCGACGAAGGATTGCTTCAGCTTCGCGGGTAGTGATAGCAGCTGGCTTCTCTTTCGTTCCACCAATGAACCCCATCACACGAGGCGTTTCGTTAACGAGATGCCACGTTTCGTCTGCCATCTCCATTTCGACCAGCACATAGCCGGGATAAAACTTGCGCTCACTCTTGCGGCGCTTTCCGTCGCGAACTTCAACCACTTCTTCCGTCGGCACTAAGATTTCACCAAAGCGATCTTCCATGCCATACATCTTCACGCGCTCAATCAGCGAACGCATGACATGCTTCTCAAAGCCGGAATAGGCGTGGACGACGTACCAACGTTTGGACATGAATGCTCCTAACCAATGACGCCGGACATTGCCCAGCCAAGAAGAGTATCGATCAACCACAGCATCAACCCGACCACTAGCACCGCGACCAGCACAATAGCGGTAGTCTGAACGGTTTCAGGACGGGTTGGCCATACAACGCGCTGAATCTCTTTCTTGGCGCTTACGGCAAGCTCTACCAAATCACGACCCTTTGTTGTAGTCAGCGCAATCAAACCCGCAACCACACAAAGCACCACCACACCTAAGACGCGGTAGAGAAGGCCAATATCAGCAAAATAGGTATTACCAACGACGGCAACGACAAGTAGCGCCACAACCGCTGCCCACTTGAGCCCGTCATGACGCGACTGTTGCACCTCTGCGCCATGTTTTAAAGAACTAGGCTTCATAAAAACGAGACTCCCAAGGGTGCAGCGAGCGACAAAGGAATTCTTGAAAAGACATACCAACCTGGGGAAGGTTGGCAGGCCAGGAGGGAATCGAACCCCCAACCTGCGGTTTTGGAGACCGCTGCTCTGCCAATTGAGCTACTGGCCTGTATCGTCATATGCGCAAACAATCGCCTACGCAATAGCGGGCGTCATAGTAGCGGAGAACATACCGCCTGACAACCCCTACTTCCCACCTTCTGCACAACACAGAAGGCAAAGACAAAAAAAGCGAGCTTCGCTCGCTTTCTTCGCAATATGGAGCTCATGGACGGAATTGAACCGTCGACCTCACCCTTACCAAGGGTGTGCTCTACCCCTGAGCTACATGAGCCAAAACACATCAAACTGGAGCGGGCGGCGGGAATCGAACCCGCACCATCAGCTTGGAAGGCTGAGGTTCTACCATTGAACTACGCCCGCCGAACTTGCCTTTAGAATGACAATCCGCTGCACGAGACACAATAGCTACACCCGCTTACCGGCTTTTCATTCCCAATCGCCGAGCAACTCAACGATTGATAAATCTGGTGGAGAGGGAAGGATTCGAACCTTCGAAGCTTTCGCGGCAGATTTACAGTCTGCTCCCTTTGGCCACTCGGGAACCTCTCCAGCTGTGGCGGCACATTATGCCAACCTCCAAAGCAGTGTCAAGCAAGCAATTTCTTTATTTATCAAGACTTGCAGCTTTGCTCTGCACACCTTGTGCGCAAGTTCTGCTCTGGAACGCGCTGCATTCTGTCAAAGCAGCATGGAGAATGCAAGGCCTGCGCGAATTTTTTCTAAGGAAGCCGGCTCAGGCACCCCTGGCGCGCCTGACATTTTCCCAGCACGCTCCGCAAAAGTCAGCGGAAAACTAGCCTCTAAGCCACCGTACACCATATCTGGCCAGACTGCGTGGGGCACCTGAACACCGCGAGAAATCACCCGCGCATCGCCACCCGTCAGCAGTACCGGCAATGCAATGCCTTGCTGATCACACACTTCGCTGTAAATACGATTAATGGCACTAACGGCTGCCATATAGATCCCGTGGTTAACCGCATCCACCGTACGGCGACCCGGCTCCAATAACGCATCCGCTTCACTTTCGGGGTCAATGGCGACGTTGCGAGTGCCTAATTTCAGGCTCTCTTTCATCAAACGTAACCCTGGCACAATAAATCCGCCTAAGTGAAGACCACCCGGCAATACAAAATCAATCGTAATCGCACTTCCACAATCCACTGCACAACAGCCGCCTGCTAGCTGATACCCTGCTAGCGCGCCCATCCAACGGTCCACCCCCAAACGTCCAGGCTCGTCATAGCCATTAACCACACCTAGGGCTTCAGTCGTAGAGCGCGCCACGTACACCTGCCGCACTTGGCGCCGCAGCAAGGCAACGGTTTCCTCCAGTACGGCCGCCCGCGCAACGCTGGAAATACGCACCGCCTCGACGACGTCAAGATCTGGAATATCCGCCCCTGGCCGCCACTCCTCTCGCGTCCACACCGCACCTCGTGAACGTATCTCACTACTTTCGGCATCTTTTAACCGCCATTTCGATAGCGTATTGCCGATATCCAAATCCAAAATCATAGGCGCCTGCGTACACTGATCTCACCGCCCGACAGGCGTCGCGAGTGATCATTTTCGGTAACCCAAAGATTACCACTCTCATCTACCTCTCCAGCAACTGCATCACTTGATCGCTCACCCTGAATAATGCGGATCGGCAGCCCTGCATAAGCATGACGGCGATTCCATGCGTCTCGCCAAGGGGCAAATCCCTCATTTTCGAAACCTGCCAGCATATCCAGTAAACCAGACACCATATCAGCGGCTAACTGATTTCGCGAAAGGCCCGCTTTCATATCAAACAGCGCAGCAACCGGCTGATCAATGGTGGCACGCAGACTATCCGGTAGCGATAGGTTCATACCCATACCAATAACTACCTCACAAGGGCCTGCCGCATCCCCGGTGACTTCGATAAGAATACCGGCCAGCTTACCCAACTCATCGTTGTTCTCAGCCAGTAAAATATCGTTGGGCCATTTTAATTTTGGCGAAACGCCATACTGCTCCAACACTTGCGCCACCACGACGCCCACCGCAAGGCTCAATCCTTCCAAAGCGTTTATGCCAGAATCAAAACGCCAGCCAAGCGACAGCATCAAGCTTTGCCCCCACGGCGTGGACCATACGCGCCCACGGCGGCCACGCCCGGCGGTTTGCAGCTCCGCAAAACATACCTCGCCATGCCCGGCCCCCTGAGCAAACCGCTCGCGCACATACTCATTGCTGGACGGCAGCTGATCTTCAATGAATAGCCTGGTTAGTAAATGCCGTGCATTTGCAGGCAAACGCTCAACAATGTTTGCTCCATCAAGAGGCTCAAGCGAATGAGCAAGGCGATAGCCTCGACCCTTCACCGCCACAAGCTCCACGCCCAGTGCGTCTAATTTTTTTAGCTGTTTCCATACGGCGGCTCGGGAAACGCCTAACGCTTCACCTAATTGTTCACCGGAATGAACCTCGCCATCGCTTAACAAACGCATCAGGTTACCGATGGTCATGTGCTTGCCCCAACTGGGAAAACGCCTATCTTAACGGATGCATGTCAAAGGCGAAAACTGCCGCGTTTAGGTTATTGACTTGATGCTTTATTTAAGACAGCGCTGGTAGTGGACCATGCCCAGACCCTATAATGCCGCCCTATTTTTCTAGCAGGATCGCGTCGTGATCGAGAATCTTCGCAACATTGCCATCATCGCCCACGTTGACCACGGTAAAACTACCTTGGTTGACAAACTGTTAAGCCAGTCTGGCACGCTCGACCGTAAGGCCGAAGGCCAAGAGCGCGTCATGGACTCTAATGACCAGGAAAAGGAGCGCGGTATTACCATCCTGGCCAAAAACACCGCTATTCAGTGGCAGGATGGTAGTGGCAAGGATTACCACATCAACATCGTGGATACCCCTGGGCACGCCGACTTCGGTGGTGAAGTTGAGCGCGTTATGTCCATGGTGGATTCGGTGTTGCTGCTGGTGGACGCGGTCGACGGCCCAATGCCGCAAACCCGTTTTGTGACCCAGAAGGCGTTTTCCCAGGGCCTCAAGCCGATTGTTGTCGTCAACAAGATTGACCGTCCCGGCGCACGCCCGGATTGGGTTATTGACCAGATTTTTGATCTGTTTGACAACCTAGGCGCCACCGATGAACAGCTCGACTTCCCGATCATCTACTGCTCGGCGCTGAACGGTATTGCCGGTATGGACCCGGAGGCGCTGGCTGACAACATGGACCCGATGTTCCAGGCGATTGTGGATATCGTTGAGCCGCCCGCAGTTGAGATTGATGGCCCGTTCCAGATGCAGATTTCTGCCCTGGATTACAACAGCTACGTTGGCGTTATCGGCCTTGGGCGCATCAAGCGTGGTTCGGTGAAGCCTAACCAGCAGATTTCAGTCATCAGCGTTGACGGCACTACTCGTAAGGGCAAAATTGGTCAGGTCATGACCCACATGGGCCTTGAGCGGGTACAAACCACCGAGGCGACTGCAGGTGATATCGTCTGTGTAACCGGCATCGAAGATCTGTCGATTTCCGACACGCTATGTGACCCAAGCACCGTTGAAGCGCTGCCGCCGCTATCTGTCGACGAACCGACCGTTTCGATGACGTTTCAGGTCAACGATTCGCCGTTTGCGGGTAAAGAAGGCAAATTTGTCACCAGCCGTAATATTAAAGATCGCCTCGATCAAGAGCTTATCCACAACGTGGCACTGCGCGTTGAGCAGGGCGACACCCCGGAGAAGTTTAAAGTCTCTGGCCGTGGCGAACTGCATCTGTCGGTACTCATCGAAACCATGCGCCGTGAAGGCTTCGAGCTGGCCGTTGGCCGCCCGGAAGTCATCATCAAAGAGATTGACGGCGTGAAGCAAGAGCCTTACGAAGAAGTCATCATCGACTGTGAAGAGCAGCACCAGGGCGCTATCATGGAGGAGCTTGGCTATCGTAAAGGCGAGATGACCAACATGAACCCGGATGGTAAAGGCCGCGTTCGTTTGGACTTCATCATTCCTGCGCGTGGCTTAATCGGCTTCCGCGGCCAGTTCCTGACACTGACCTCCGGCACCGGCATCCTGACCAGCCGCTTTGATCATTACGGCCCGCTGAAGCCGGACGCCTCTATCGAGCGTCGTAACGGCGTCTTAGTCTCAATGGTAGGCGGTAAAGCGCTGGCCTACGCTCTCTACGCCCTTCAAGAGCGCGGCAAGCTGATCATCGATCACGCGACTGAAGTGTACGAAGGCATGCTGATCGGTATTAACAACCGTGCCAACGACATGGTGGTTAACCCGACCAAGGGCAAAAAGCTCGATAACATGCGCTCAACGGGTAACGATGAAAACATCGTACTGACGCCGCCGATCAAGTTCACCCTTGAGCAGGCCATTGAATTCCTCGATTCCGATGAGCTGGTAGAAGTCACGCCGACGCACATCCGTCTGCGTAAGAAGCACCTGACTGAAAATGAGCGTAAGCGTAGTAGCAAGAAACAGGCTTAATACACACGCTTTCCTCACAATACCAGAAACCCGCCCTAGTGCGGGTTTTCTGCTTTTTACACCAATACTCCCTAAATTATTCCCACCCTTCCTCCACATCGCCCGCCAAGCGGCTCCATTAACGCAACCTAAACGCTAGCGGGCTGGAAAGCGCGTGCGTTCTATCGCAAAGTAGCGCTAACTGCAGCGCGGCCTCGGCCCACCTGCACCCCTCAATTCATACAGGTGTTTGGCTTATGACGTCTACCCAAGCACCAGCACATGGGCACTTCTCCACATGAGCGGTCACAACGTCTGGACTCACAAAGGCACCTTTTTATTGGCGGCAGTCGGTTCTGCCGTCGGCCTTGGCAACCTATGGCGGTTTCCCTACCTTACCGGCGAAAACGGCGGCGGGGCATTTATCTTGGTCTACGCCTTAACGATTTTTGCTGTCGGCATCCCCATTTTAATTGCCGAAACCATGCTCGGACGCACCAGCCGCCAAAGCCCGATTATGGGTATGCGTCACCTGACTAAAACTCATAAAACCTCTCGCGCCTGGGAGTCAATCGGCTGGTTAGGGGCGGCTTCCGCCTTCCTGATTTTAAGCTTTTATTCAGTCATCGCGGGTTGGGCACTGCACTACACCTGGCTGATGCTGACAGGCGAGTTAGTAGGTGCGGATGCACAGACCATCGGCGACGGCTTTAACGCGCTGCTGGCCTCTCCAGGGTTAATGACGCTCTACCACACGCTGTTTATTGCCGCCTCGGCTCTGATTGTCGCGATGGGTATTCACAAAGGCATTGAGTCAGGCCTACGTATCATGATGCCCGCACTGTTTGCCATCCTCATCCTGGTACTCATTTACGGCATCATTAACGGTGATGTGGGCGCTGCTGCCAGCTTCTTGTTTACCTTTAATATCGGCGATCTCAGTCTTGAAGGCTGGTTGCAGGCCATGGGCCAATCGTTCTTTACGCTGAGCCTGGGCATGGGCATGGGCGCCATCATGGCGTATGGCGCTTACATGTCGAGTGACGCCTCGCTAACCCGCACCGCCATTGCGGTTGCGTTTGTGGATACCGCCGTTGCGATGGTAGCTGGCCTGGCGATCTTCTCGCTGGTATTTGGCGCAGGCCTGGAAACCAGCCAAGGCCCTGGGCTGATGTTTGTCACCCTGCCACTGGCATTTGCCGACATGCCGTTTGGTGCCTTAGTGGGGGGCGTGTTCTTTATTCTGGTACTGGGTGCGGCGATCAGCTCGTCGATCTCACTGATTGAGCCAGTCGCTGCCTTTTTGGTCGAGCGTTTTGATATGACCCGCCCGCAAGCGGTGACCATTATGGTCGTTGCCGCCTGGGCAATGGGCCTGCTGACGGTGGTGAGCTTTAACGTGTGGGCGGAAGGCACTCTTTTCCACACCCTGTTCGGGCGCAGCGCGTTTGACTTTATTGAGCTACTCACCAATATCTTTATGCCACTGGGCGGCCTGATGATTGCGCTTTTTGCTGGCTGGGCGCTCACCCAAAGCGAAGTCAAGAAAGAGCTGGGCACTAACCAAACGTGGTTCAAAACCTGGCGTTTTTTAGTGCGCTTTGTTGGCCCGGCCGCCGTGTCGTTCGTTTTCCTACGGACCATTCCTTACGTGGACGGCTATGTCATTCCCACGCTGGGGGCGCTCATCATTGTAGGTGCATTTGCTCTTAGCCAACGCCTGGGTAAATCCACCTCCTAACATCATGCGAATAACGCAGGCGGCCTCAAAGCCGCCTGCTCCGCGAGGTCACCATGAAACCGCTTATCGAAGTACAACACGTTAATAAAGCGTTCGGTGGGCTACACGTCATCAACGATTGCTCTATACGCGTTGAGAAAGGCTCTATTACCGGCATGATCGGCCCTAACGGTGCGGGTAAATCGACCCTGTTTAACCTCATCGCTGGCGCCTTGACGCCTGACAGCGGCGCTATTCTGCTGGATGGTGAAGACATCACCTCGCTCAGTGCCGACCAGCGCTTTCATAAAGGCCTGCTGCGCACCTTTCAAATTGCCCACGAATTCAGCCAAATGAGTGCGCTGGAAAATTTGATGATGGTGCCGCCTCAGCAAGCGGGTGAAAGCCTGTTCAATACGTGGTTTAAGCCAGGCCTTGTGCGCCAGCAAGAGGCCGAGGTGCGCCGCCGCGCGCTTGAAGTGATTGACTTTGTGGGCCTTCACCACGTGCGCAACGAACTGGCGGGCAACCTTTCTGGCGGCCAGAAAAAGCTGCTTGAGCTTGGCCGCACCATGATGACCGATGCCAAGGTCGTTCTACTTGATGAAATTGCCGCTGGGGTAAACCGCACCTTGCTCGGCGATTTAATGGGAAATATCGAGCGGCTCAACCGCGAGATGGGTTACACCTTCTTAGTGATTGAGCATGATATGGACATGATCTCGCGACTCTGCGACCCGGTAATTGTGCTTGCCCAGGGCAGCGTGATGGTCGAAGGCCATATTGAAGAGATACAGAATAACCCAGCGGTCATTGAAGCCTACTTCGGCTCAGATGCCGCTTAGTAAGCAACTATATAATCAACAACAGCGGCCTAGGGTAGCCAAAAATGGCTATCCCTAGGGGCTAAAATAATATCGTTGCGGCTACCAACCTAGCACAACGTTTGCTGAGACACCTTTATGCCATCCACACCTGCATCCCCCCAGCCACTGCTTGACGCACGCGACGTGCACGGCGGCTATGGCAGCATGAATATTTTAAACGGGGTCAATATGACGCTGTATGCCGACGAGGTCGGCGTTATTGTCGGCCCCAACGGTGCGGGCAAGTCCACCATGCTGAAAGCGGTGTTTGGATTGCTCAATGTGAACCAGGGCGAGATTCTGCTCAACGGTCAGCCGATCCACAACCTGCCCCCCAACCAGCTGGTGGAGCGCGGCATGGGCTTTGTGCCCCAGGAAAAAAACGTCTTTCCCAGCCTTTCCGTCAAAGAGAACCTGGAAATGGGCGCCTACCTAAAGCCGCAGAACGTTAAGCGTATGCTGGAGCAGGTCTACGACTTCTTCCCTCCGCTAGTGGAGAAGCGCCATCAGCCTGCTGGCGAGCTCTCCGGTGGGCAGCGCCAAATGGTCGCCATGGGGCGTGCCTTAATGGCGGAACCTAGCCTGCTACTGCTGGATGAGCCAACCGCAGGCCTTTCACCGCTGTATATGAATGAGATTTTTGATCGCGTGAAGAAGATCAACGCCGCAGGCGTGGGCATTTTAATGGTCGAGCAGAACGCCAAGCAGGCCTTGGCCATTGCCGATAAAGGTTTTGTGCTGGCAGCGGGCCAGAACCGCTTTACGGATACCGGGGCGGCGCTGCTTGCTGACCCTGATGTCGCCAAAAGCTTTTTGGGCGGCTAGCCCGGGGGAGAAGCACGTGAACGAACTGGTCTTTTTTATTAATAACGTGGTGATTGCGGGCAGCGTTACCGGCTCGATTTATGCCATTGGTGCGATTGGCGTCACGCTGATTTTTAGCATCATGCGCTTTGCCCACTTTGCTCATGCTGACATGATGACGTTCGGGGCCTTTATGGTGTTGCTGCTCACCACTGCCTTCCCGGCGGCAGGTGCTAGCATCGGCGTACCCACAGCGCTGATTATGCTACCGCTCGCTATGCTGCTCACCGCTCTACTGGCAGTGGGTATCGATAAGGCGTTCTACAAGCCGCTGCGCGCCCACGGCGTAAAGCCTATTGTGATGGTGATTGGCTCGCTGGGCGTCACACTGATGCTTCAAGGGCTTATCCGGCTATTTTCCGGCACCGGGGGGCAGAGTCTCTACGTCGACGACCGCAAAGAGATCTTCCGTATAGCAGTGCCTTTTGAGGGTGTTAGGGCACCTATCGTGATTACCGAACCGCAGATTTACCTGTTTGTGATCACCCTGGTAGCGGTTGTTGCGCTCCATCTGTTCCTTAACCGTTCTCGGTTAGGCAAAGCAATGCGCGCCATGTCGGATAACCCTGAACTGGCGCAAGCGTCAGGGATTAACACGAACACCATTGTGGCCGTTACCTGGGTAATTGCGGGCGGCCTGGCGGCCATTGCAGGCACCTTGCTCTCCCTAGACGTCACCTTCAAGCCAGACTTGAGCTTCTTCCTGCTGCTGCCGATTTTCGCTGCAGCGATTGTCGGTGGCGTCGGCCACCCGTATGGCGCGATTGCCGGAGGGTTTGTGGTGGGCTTTGCCGAAACCCTGGCGGTATTTAACTGGAACGTGCTGCTGCGACCTTTCCGCGACAGCTTCCCAGCATGGCTTGAGCTGCCTAGCAACCTCGCCTTTGTGGGCACTGAATATAAGATTGTAGTGCCATTCTTTATTCTGGTGGCCATCCTGGTGTGGCGCCCGACCGGCCTGTTTAAAGGCAAGGTGATCTAATGAGCCAACCAACGAATAATCGCAACCCGACCTACACACCGCAAGACGCCACCCCGCAGCGCCGCTTCCCGCTCCGCGAGCTGGTGCTGTTTGGCGCGCTGTTTGCTGCCGTGCTGGCGGTCTACGCCCTAATGGGCGCCGCCTACAGCACCCGTATGCTGGTAGAGGCCGCCTGTTACGCCATTCTGGCCTTGGGCCTGACGATTCAGTGGGGTTACGCCGGGCAGTTTAACGCCGGGGTGATGGGCTTTGTGGCCCTCGGTGGCTTCTGCGCCATGCTGTTTAGCGTGCCGGTAAATGATGCCTTTTGGGGCACGGAGCTGCCGGGCGAGCTGGGCCAAGTGCTGCTCTATGGCATCGCAGCGACGCTGTTGGTCATGGGGGCCACCAAACTTGACCGCCTGGGCGTGCCAAAGAAATTGCGCACGGTCATCGCGGTGGTGCTGGCGGTCGTGCTTTATCTGGTGGTGATTAGTTTGCTGCGCGATGTGACCAGCCAAATTCAGTCCCAGGCGGGCTTTGTAGGCGGCTTTGGCTTACCTGCCTGGGTGGGCTGGATTGTCGGCGGCGCGTTGGCCGGTGGCGTTGGCTACTTGATTGGCCATGTGTGCCTTGGGCTACGCAGCGACTATCTCGCCATCGCGACGCTCGGCATTGCCGAGATCATTAAGGCATTTTTGAAAAACTCCGACTGGCTCACTCGGGGTACCGCCACCGTCTCCCCGCTGCCCTGGCCAACCCCTGGCCCCGCCGAGTTGGGGTTTACCCTCTCTAGAGCCATCTACCTATCGGTGACGGCGGTGGTGATTGCGGTGATCTTCTTTCTGCTGCACCGCGCTTACCACGCCCCTTGGGGGCGGATGATTCGTGCGATTCGCGATAACGAAGTCTCCTCTGCGGCCATGGGTAAAGATATCAACAAGCGTCGCCTGGAGATTTTCGTACTGGGCTGCATTTTGATGGGCTTAGGGGGCGGCATGCTGGGCACGTTTAACAGCCTGTTCGACCCGCAGGGCTATCTGCCCCTGAATCATACCTTTCTGGTGTTGGTGATGGTGATTCTGGGCGGCCCTGGCAATAACCTGGGCACCATCTTTGGTGCGGTCGCGGTCTACATTATTTGGATTATGTCAGAACCGTTAGCGCTGTTTTTAATGCAGCTAGCCGTCGCATTTGGCGAGGGTGCCTTTGGCTGGGAGGCGCCCAGCAATATGGATAGCCGAGCACTTCAAGCGCGGGTGCTGGTCATTGGTATGCTGATTACGTTGGTGCTGCGCTTCGCGCCCAAAGGGCTGCTGCCTGAAAAAATATCGCAACATGGTTAACAAGCACCATCGTTAACAAGCAACAGGGTTAACCAGCGTATTGACCCATAAGTAAAAACGCCCTTAAGCATAGTGTTAAGGGCGTTTCCTTTTAAACATACCTTTCGAGCTACCAGTGCACTGCGCGGCTAGAAGTCGTCAGTCGCCAGCACCCCATCCCTTTTTTGTACGGTGCCCGCTAACGCCTTAGGTGAAGAGGAGCCATGTTTTGAAAGCTGGTCTACCGTTGGCACGGCGTCGCCTAATATAAAACCGCTTATCAGGCGATTAAGCTGCTCGGCCTGCTGGCGCATGCGGCTGGCGGTGGCGGTACTCTCCTCCACCAGTGCGGCGTTTTGCTGGGTCATACCGTCGAGCTGAACTACCGCCGTATTCACTTCGCTCACCCCCACACTCTGCTCTTTAGAGCCCGCACTAATATCAGTGATAACCTGAGCCACCTGGTGCACGCTGCCTAGAATCTCTCGCATTGTGTTACCCGCCCGTTGAACGATTTGACTCCCTTTCTGTGAGTGCTCCACCGAGGTGGCTATTAGCGTTTTAATTTCCTGGGCGGCCTCTGCAGAGCGCTGAGCCAGCTTCCTTACCTCCTGGGCAACCACCGCAAATCCTCGCCCGTGCTCACCCGCGCGGGCAGCCTCTACCGATGCATTAAGTGCCAGAATATTGGTCTGAAAAGCGATCGAGTCTATGAGCGTGACAATTTCACTGATTTGCCCAGAGGAGGCCTTGATATCGGCCATCGTCCGCTCGACATCCTCCATCGCCGTTTGCCCTTGGGTGACCACGCTCGCGCTCTCTTGCACCATGCGGTCAGCGGTTTGAGCGTGCTCCGCATTATGCTCAACGGTTGACGTGATCTCTTCCATGGCTGACGAGGTTTGCTGCAAGCTTGCCGCGGCCTGGTCGGTGCGCGTTGCTAATTCTTCACTGCCCTGGGCGATATTATCCGCCGCTTGATACACCGTTAGGGCGCTGCTTCTAACGTCGCTCAGCATGGACTGGATGTGCGCCAGAAAGCTGTTGAAATCCTCGGCTAGTTCGCCAACTTCGTCACGACTAGTTACCTGCAGACGCTGCGTAAGATCGCCACGGCCAGAAGCCACTTCCGCAGCAACGGCTTGGATGTGGTGTGAGGTATGGCGAATCCGCTTAACTGTGCGCCGCGCCAACCAGATAGCCAAAGCGGTAATCGCAAGGTTGATAAACGTGGCAATAACCCAAAGCCGCATAAAAGCCATTTTGAGATCTGCCGTCGCGGCTGCTTCGATGGCTTCCATCGTCGCATCGATATCCGTCACATAAACGCCTGCGCCAATCACCCAGCCCCACTCATCAACGGCTTCGGCATAGGAGTATTTGGGCTCGGCGTTGCCCGTCACGGGGTGCGGCCAGTCATACTGGTAGAAGCCACCGCCTTGCTGTGCCAACACGGCCATGTCACGAATCATTTCGCGTCCGCTTGCATCACGCGCGCCCAGCATGTTTGTCCCTACACTTTCTGGCACGGCCGGCTGTACCAACATGGTGCCGTCCATCTCATAGACAAAAATGTAGTTATCATTTTCAAACCGCATGCCATTCAGAAGCTGAACCGCTTGCGCTTGAGCGCGCTGTGTATCGCCTTCTGTCGCTTGAAGTTCACGTATCATTGAGCTTGCGAGCTCAACGCTGCTGCGGACTCCCTGCTCGCGAGCTTCCACGAGCAAGGTACGCTGCTGCTCGATCTGGACTTGGTTGTTGCGGTAGCGATCAATGCCCTCTAGAAGGAGAAGACAGCTGGAAGAGAGTACCAGCGGCATGAGGACGAGCAGCATAATTTTGAACTGTAGGCTGCCTTCCAAATAGTGGAAGAAGCGGGTCAGTGGACCCCGTGTTGTCGTCATTATTATTTTCCCCAGTGAAGGTCGTCAGTATTGTTAGGTCAACGCGATTTCTGAGACGAGAGAATAGCGTGCCTGACACTGCCAACAGGTGATCTTCATCAAGTCTATGCGACATAAGCGCCTAGCAAGGAAAAGGCGTGTGAAAGACAGCAGCAGGCAGTAAAAAGCCCTCGACGCCTGACGGCGCCAAGGGCTCAGCAAAACAACAGACCGTTTGTTTAGAGGTCGACCAACCCCTTGCTGGTAAAGGCGCCATTCTCGACGACCATCTCCACCACTACGCCGGGTACATCACCGTTTTCATCAAACTCATGGGAGCCAGAAGCGCCTTCGTAGTTGATCTCGGTGCCTGCCGCAATCAGCTCTACCGCTTTTTCCCACTCACCCGGTAAGATGATCTCGCCTGGCGCGCTGGAAACACTCCGCAGCGCTTCGCTTAACCCCTCGCGTTCAGCGCTGCCATTTTGCTCGATGGCCAGTGCCACCAAAAAGGCAGCGTCGTAGGCTTGAGCGGCAAATACGGCGCTGGGATCGATGTTGGCGGCTTCTGCAGCGCTGTTAAAAAGATCGGTACCAGGCAGGTCGGGGCTGCCGGGACGAGTAGCGATCATGCCGTCCAAAACATCAGCACCAATCGCGCTTACCAGGCTATCGCCCACCATGCCGTCGGCGCCCACGTACTGAGTAAACATACCGCTTTCATAGGCTTGGCGAAGTACCGTTTGGCCCGAGGTGTCAGCATACGCCAGCACCACAAGCGTATCCGCGCCGCTCACCGAGAGAGACCCTAGTTCGGAGCGGTAGTCTGCACGGTTATCTTCATGGGCGAGATTTTCCGCGATCTCACCGCCGCCCTCTTCAAAGGCTGTGCTAAACGCATCAGACAGGCCGCGTCCGTAATCGTTGTTGACGTAGGTAACGGCAACAAAATCGATACCTTTATCCAACAGCAGTTTGGCCAGCATTTCACCCTGGAAAGCATCAGACGGAACGGTGCGGAAGACCAAGTCATTGTCGTCCAGCTCAGAGACCGCCGGAGCAGTGGAGGCTGGCGAAACCATTAACACGCCGCCGGGGATAGCCGCATTGTTCGCCGCCGCAATGGTGGCGCCGGTGCAGAGTGCGCCGACAATCGCCGTGACTTGCTCCGAGTTCACCATGCGGTCAGCCGCGTTGGACGCCGCAGAGGCATCCGAGCAGGTGGTGTCACCAGAAGGCATCACTAACGTCTGCCCGCCTAAAATACCGCCCTGTTCGTTCACCTGCGCTACCGCCAGCTGCGCACCTTCAAAAATCGGTGGCGTCAGGCTCTCGATCCCACCGGTAAAGCCACCTAAGAAGCCAACCTTGACTTCATCTGCTTGAGCCATGCCCGTTAAGGCCAGTGACGAGACCGCCACAGCAGTGACTAATGCGCGCTTATTCATCATATTATTGGTCGCTCCCAGTATATTAAGTGTCTCAATCGTCCAGCGTGAGACTCCTCTTAATCTGGAACCAGAACGCAAAAAAAACAAGCAACGCTTTCTAACGTTTCCTTACCCTGCTCCTAAAGCCATCGCTCGAAGCGCAGCGTATGGCTTAACCATGCACTCAGGTGCCGCCACCAGCTGCCGGGTTCGTCGGTTAACACCTCAGGCTGACCGTCTCGTTCCAGCAGCCAGTTCAACCTGCCGCTGTCATCAAGAACGACCTGATAGCTAATGGAAGGCTCTCTGCCTATCTCAACTAGCTCGTCAAATGCCTGCATCAGCGATTCGCTGCTCACTAATACCCCAACTTCGGTGTTCCACAGCACTGAACGCGGGTCAGCATTGAACGAGCCAATAAACAGCTGATCATCAAAGCGAATCGCTTTGATGTGCAAGGCCGAAGCCGAGGCGCCCGGCACGCGCATTTCGTGTTCATCCGACGTTGAGGATGACTCCTGCTCTGGGCGTAACTCGTAGAGTGCTACACCGCTTTCAAGTAGCGTTGATCGCCAAGGGGCATACGCACCGTGCACCACGGCAGCGTCGGTAGCTTCCAGCGAATTAGTGAGGATATCCACCTCCACGCCTTGCTCGGCCAGTGCCACCAAACGTTCAACGCCTTGTTGGGTGGGGACGAAGTAGGCGGAGATGAGCACTAGGCGCTCATCTAGCGTTGTAGCGGCGGTCAAATCACCCAGCAGAGTGGACTGCCACTCGGGAGTGCCCGACTGAGCCAGTTTGCCCGGCGCATCCCACAGAGCCACGCCCTCCCCCCAGTGGAGGGTTTCCCAGGGTGGCGCATTGCGGGTCTGACGACGCAGCTCATTGAAGTACGTCGAGTCTGCGTGGCTATCCAGCCAAGTGTCTACATCCGCTTTTAAAGGCTGCCAAGCGTTAACGGCAACGTGATGGTAGCGTTCAATCGGTTGCGCTAAGCCGTGGTTCCAGTACAGATCAAAACTGCCGGATAGCATCGGCACCACCTCGCCCACGCTAACAAGGTCAAGATCGGCAAAGTTACGCGACGCATTGGCATCAAAGTACTCATCCCCCAAGTTACGGCCGCCCAAAATCGCTACGCTGCCGTCAGCGATCCAGAGCTTGTTATGCATGCGCCGATGCTGCTGAGCTGGATTCACTACCGACGCTAATACCCGCGTCACTATATGCCCCCGCCCAGCCGAGAGTGGGTTGTACACCCGCACATAAATATTGGGATGGCTGGCCAGCGCTGCTAAGCGTTCGCCTTGACCAACGGCGCCGATATCATCGACCAGTAATCGAATTCGTACGCCTTGTGCGGCAGCCTCAACCAGTTGAGAAAACACCAATTGCGTGGTTTGGCCGCCGCCCAACAGATAGGTTTGAATGTCTAAGGTTTTCTGCGCTTGACGAATCAAACCCACACGTACGGCAAACGCCGCTTGGCCGTTGGCTAACAGCCCAAAGCCATCGGGTTCAGATTGCGTATCCAGCGCTTGGGCAGCCTGCTTACCCAGCCATGTTTCCCGTGCCTCCATCGATTCGAGGCTGGTGTGATGCTCCCGCACCACAACATGCGTACAGCCCGTCAGCAGGAGGAGAACCATCGCCAGCGGTAGCCAGCAGACACGGCGCCCAGTGTTAGTCATCGTCGTGATCAGCAAACCGCTGCGCCTGCTGCTTACGCAGGCGGTTTCGGCGGTAAAGTCTTACCAACGCGATAGCCAGCGCGGCGGCCACCATAAGAGCAAGCACAATCCCCTGCCAGGGGCGGGCGGCATCGCCCATCACCGTTTCCAAGGTAATAACCAGCATTAATCCCAGCGCTTGCGACCCAATGGCAAGCGCCCGCAGCATGTCAAAGGCGGATTGCGGCATAGATATCTCCGTCATGTTTAACGTACATAATGAGGTTTACCAGTGTACCTGCTTAACGGGATAACCCTGAATGCGGCAGGTCGCTACTTCCACCAGCCAAACCCTAATACCGGCATGGCAAGCGCCAATACCGCTACACAGATAACTCCAATAGCAACCAGGCTCATTACCGCCCCGGCACGCAGCATGTCACTCACTTGCACTTTACCGCTGCCGAAGACAACCGCATTGGGCGGCGTCGCGACCGGCAGCATAAAAGCACAAGAAGCTGCCATGGCAACCGGTACGGTAAGCAGGAGTGGGCTTTGCTCCATGCTCACGGTTAGCGCCGCCGCTAGCGGTATAATCGCTGCGGCGGTAGCGGTATTACTGGTCACATGGCTCATTAACATGACGGTAACGACCACCATAAAAATCATCGCCCAGATGGGCCAGCTTGCAAACACTGCCAGCAGATTAGCCACGCTTTCCGCCAACCCCGAGCTTTCGATAGCGCTGCCCAGGCTGAGCCCACCACCGACAAGCAGTAATACGTTCCAGGGAAGGTTTTGTGCGCTTTTCCAGTCGAGTAAAAACTGGCGTTCCCTCCAACGGGCGGGAATCACAAACAGTAGCAATGCTCCCATCACGGCAATGCCGCCATCGCTGAGGGTAAGGCCGGTTAGATTTTCCAACAGTGGACGCCCGATCCAAGCCAGCGCTACCAGGATAAAGACGGCGGCCACCCGTTGCTCAGGACGGGTCATTCGGCCCAGGTCCTCCTCCTGCTGCGACAGCACCGACGCGATACCTTCCAGCGGTAAGCGAGGAACAGGATAAATCCAGCGGGTGAGCAGCCACCACCCTACCAACAGCAGCAGCGCCGCAGGCGGCACACCGACCAGCATCCACTGAGCAAAGCCGATCTCAATACCATAGTTATCCGCCATAAAGCCGGCCAGTAACGCATTGGGCGGCGTCCCTATCAGCGTACCCATGCCACCAATGTTGGCGGCCAACGCGATGCCCAGCAGCAGACAGAGCTGCATAGGGCGCTGCTCTAACGCACTGCCCTGACGTTCAAGTAGCGCTAGAACCGACAAACCTATCGGCACCATCAGCGCCGCCGTCGCGGTGTTGCTGACCCACATACTCAGAAACGCCGTTGCCCCCATAAAACCGGCGACGAGCTGATCTGGACGCTTTCCCGCCACGGTCAGCACACCCAACGCGATCCGACGGTGAAGATTCCAGCGCTGTATCGCCTCCGCCAACATAAAGCCGCCTAAAAATAGAAAAATAAGCGGATTGGCATAAGGAGCCGCCGCTGCATTGACGTCAACCACACCTAACAGCGGTAATAACGCGACGGGCAGCAGTGCAGTTACCGGCATCGGCACCGGCTCCAGAATCCACCATATCGCCATCCACGCTGTCAGAGCGACGACACGCCATGCGTCGATAGGCATCTCGCCAGGCGCCTCTAACATCAGCAATACCACCGCTAATAGGGGGCCTCCCACTAGCCCTACGGTAATTTTGCGTCGTTGCCAATGTAGGGCCTTTTCAGGCGCATCCATAGGTATCATCTCCTTGATAAAACGGCGCACATGGGTACTTGATACGCTTCTCCATCCGCTAGCCTCTGCGCCTGTATATGCTGACGTCGCAACGCGGCCTCGACATCTGCGGAATAGGTAACGTGCATGGTATGGTTAGCCAGTGTACCTATTTTAATGGGAAAACCATGAACGCGATTGCCCTGGGCCCACTGCTCATTTCACTGCCAAGGCTCTATGCCATTAGCTGTGCACTGCTACTACTGCTAGCCAGTCGCTATTTGCTTGGCGTGTCAGCGCGTCAGCATGGTCGTTGGTTTAATGGGCTACTGTTTGTCTGGCTTGTGGGTGCGCGGGCAACGTATGTAGCCCTCAACTGGGAAAGTTTCAGTGCCGACCCGCTAGACGCCCTAAAGCTGTGGCAACCTGGCTATCACGGCCTCGGCGGACTGCTAGCCGGGTTACTCTGGACAGCGTGGTCGCTGCGCACACACCTACTCTCGATGATCGGCGCACTGGCGCTACTCGTCGGCGCTTCTAGCCTGTGGCTGGTGGTGGTAACACTCGCCCCCCTTGGCAATCAGTTTGCCGTTAAGGCGCTGCCGGATGTCACCTTGGAAGATGTCGACGGTAAGCCGGTGCATTTGCCATCGCTGACCGAAAGCGGCGACCTGATTATCGTTAACCTATGGGCGACTTGGTGCCCACCCTGCCTGCGGGAAATGCCGCTTTTGGAAGAGGCCGCCCAACGTGACGACGTCAGCATTGTTATTGCGAATCAGGGCGAGGATTTGCTACCGATCGTGCGCTACCTGGATGAGCAGGGGCTAACATTTCGCTACGCGCTGCGCGACCCAAGCCAAACCTTAATGGCGCAGTTCCAGGCGCCTGGCCTACCCACCACGGTGTTGTTTGATCGACAGGGCAACACGCTGGATGTCCATGTGGGCGAACTCACGCGTACGCAATTAGCCCGCTGGTTGGAAGATTGACGCCAATAGACCTTAATCCCCCCGCTGCTTTGCGTTAGAATCCCCCGCCCTGTGTTGCCACCGGTGAATATTCCCGGTGGCATGCGCCCCCGTTTTGAAGACTTCCCTGAGGCATCATGAGCGATTTTTCTCCCGGCCAGCGCTGGATTAGTGACGGCGAGGCTGAGCTTGGACTCGGCACCGTGCTTAACTGCGACGCCCGTAGCGTTACCATTTTGTTCAGTGCCAGCCAGGAAACCCGTACCTACAACACACGTCAAGCACCGTTAACCCGCGTGATGTTCGGCAGCGGCGACCGCGTGCTCTCCGCCGATGGCTGGCAGATGCTGGTGGATGACAGCAAAGAGTCTGGCGGTTTAATCACTTATATTGGCGAAGACAGCGAAGGTAACCCGCGTGAACTGCCGGAAGCTAAGCTGGCCGATACCATGCAGTTCGATCAGGCCCGGGATCGCTTACTGACCGGCCAGGTCGACCGCAACGACTGGTTCGACCTACGTTTTCGCACCCTGCACCACTACCAGCGCATTGAGCAGCACAGCGCGTTAGGCTTTGCTGGGCCGCGCATCGACCTGATTCCCCACCAGCTCTATATTGCAGACGAAGTCGCTAGCCGCCACGCGCCTCGGGTACTGCTGGCTGATGAAGTCGGGCTAGGTAAAACCATCGAAGCCGGCCTGATTCTGCACCGCCTGCTGCTCACCGGCCGCATAGAACGGGCGCTGATTCTGGTGCCGGACAGCCTAACCCACCAGTGGCTGGTCGAGCTTTTACGCCGTTTTTCGCTCAACGTTAGCCTGCTCGATGAGCACCAAAGCCAAGCCCACGGCAGCGCTAATCCGTTTGAGAGCGCCCAGATCGTGCTGGCGAGCCAAGGCTGGCTGTTTGCCAACATTCACCGCCAGGACCAGGCGCTGGCCAGCCGCTTTGACCTGCTGATTGTGGATGAAGCGCACCATCTGGACTGGAGCAGCGAAGGTAGCGGCCCCGGTTATCAGTGCGTTGAACAGCTCGCCGCCGAGATTCCCGGCCTGCTGCTACTCACCGCCACGCCAGAGCAGATGGGCGTAGAGAGCCACTTTGCCCGCCTACGCCTGCTGGATGCCGAGCGCTACCACGATATCGAACGCTTCAAAGACGAAGAGCGTCACTATATTGGCGTGGCCAGCGCCATTGATGCTCTGGATGAGTTACCCAGTGCCACGCAAGCGCGCAGCCGCGTAGAAGCCGTCGCTGATGACCGCGACAGCCAAGCCCTGCTAGCAACCCTATGTAACCCAGAAGCCAGTGCCGAGCAGCAGGATGCCGCCCGCGCCCAGCTGCGCGACGCGCTACTTGACCGCCACGGCACGGGCCGGGTGATGTTCCGCAATAGCCGTCGCCATGTGGGAGGCTTCCCCGAACGTCGCATGCACCTTGAGCCGCTTGAGCTGCCTTCCGCCTATCGCCGGGTAATGCGCCGCCTTGAGCGCGATGAGGATTATCTGGATGAACTGCTGATCGAAACCGGCATGGATCATCCCGATGTGCTGATCTACCCAGACGCCATGTACCGGGAGTTGAGTAACGACCCGCTGAACAGCGAGCCCTGGTGGCACATTGATCCACGCGTCAATTGGCTGCTTGAGAAGCTCAGCGACGATAGCGAAACGGGCTTTGCCAACGACAAAGTACTGGTGATTGCCCACCACCGTGAAACGGCAGAAGGGCTTGCCGAGGCGCTACGCGTACTCGGTGGCTACCAGGCCCCCGTCTTCCACGAAGGATTATCGCTGGTGGAGCGCGACCGCGCCGCCGCCGCGTTTGCCGACGAAGAGGAAGGCTGCCAAGTGCTGGTGTGCTCTGAAATTGGCTCCGAAGGGCGCAATTTCCAGTTCTGCCGCCACCTGGTGATGTTTGATATGCCCCAACACCCCGATCAGTTGGAGCAGCGCATTGGCCGCCTAGACCGTATTGGTCAACGCCACGCTATCGAACTCCATGCACCGACGTTTACCGGCAGTCCCGGCGAGCGGCTGCTGCGCTGGTACCACGAAGGTATGGATGCGTTCAGCGCGCCTCACGGTATCGGCAGCGAGTTATTTGATGCGTTTGGCGATGCCCTTGCCGACGCCCTGCTCGACGATGAAATGCTCGATGAAATCATCGAAGAGACGCGGCAAATGTTCACCGCCAAACTGGCCGAACGCGATGCCGGTCGCAACCGTCTGCTTGAGCTAAATGCCTGCCGCCCTGCCCGCGCTAAGCAAGTGAGTGACGCGGTGCGCGAGCTTGATGAAGACCCCGCATTGCCCAAGTTTGTGGAGCGAGCACTGGATATTTTTGGCGTTGACAGCCAGGAAATCGGCAACGGCTTGCTTCACCTTCAGCCAAGCCAGCACATGCTGGATGGCCTGCCCGGGCTAGTGAAAGGCGAAGAGGGCTTCTCAGCGACCTACAGCCGTGCCCAGGCGCTGGCGCGGGACGACGTGCAGCGGCTCTCCTGGGAGCATCCGCTGCTGCGCGAAATGATGGAGCGCATTCTAGATGGCACCATGGGCAACACTGCGCTGGCGCTGCTGCGCCATCCAGCGATCCCCAGCGGACGACTAATGGCCGAACTGGTGTTCCGCACCCACTGTCCGGCGCCAAAATCGCTGCACCTTAACCGCTTCTTACCGCCGACCGCGATCCGCGTGCTGCTGGATGAGTCGGGCGCCAATCTGACCAGCAAAATTTCCTTCACGGGACTGGGCAAGAACCTGCAGAAGGTCAATAAATCGCTGGCGCGGGACCTAATCAAGAGCCGCCACGACCAGCTGCGTGATCTGTTGATTCAGGGTGAAGGCGAAGCCGAACGTGAGCTGCCGAGCATTATAGAAGCAGCCGAAATCCGCATGCGCGCCCAACTGGACAGTGAGCTTGCCCGCTTGACGGCCTTGGCGGAGCACAACCCAGCGGTGCGCACCGAGGAGCTTGAGGCGTTAAAACAGGAGCGCCAAGCATTGAGCGACGCGATTGAAAACACCCGCCTGCGGCTGGACTCCGTGCGGGTTGTCATCACCGTTGACCCCAATGCCTAACGCCTCCTAAAACAGCCTGCGTTAGAAGATGGCGGCTAACGCTTTGTCGAGCGTCGGATACTGGAAGGTAAAGCCGGCCTCGACAAGGCGCGTGGGGCGCATATCAGCACCGGAGAGCAGCAACTGCGACATCTCACCAAAACCTGCTTTAAGCACAAAGGCAGGCACCGGAAAAATGGCGGGGCGATGCAGCTGTTTGGCCAGCGTCTGGGTAAACTCCGCATTCGTCACCGGGTGCGGCGCGCTGCCGTTGAAGGCCCCAGAGAGCGCTGACTCATTTAGCAGGAAAATAATCGCAGCGACCAAATCATCGCGGTGAATCCACGGCATAAACTGTTTGCCATCGCCAAAGCGTCCCCCCAAGCCCAGCTTAAACGGGGGCACCATCTTCTGTAGCGTGCCACCGCCAGCATCCAGCACCAGGCCAATGCGCAGAAGCGCTAAGCGAACACCAAGCGCCTCAACCGGCTTCGCCGCGGACTCCCACTGTTCGCACAGCCGATGGGCAAACTCGTCATTGGGCGGCGTTGTTTCATCCACCACCTTACTACCCTGGTTGCCGTAATAGCCCATCGCCGAGCCGCTCACCATAACGCTAGGTACCGACTGGCCATTGGCTTTCAACTGCTCGCAGAGCATCACTAATTGCGCGGTACTCTCCACACGCGACCGTATCAGCTCATTTTTTTGGCTATCGCTCCAGCGCTTCGCAGCAATCGACTCACCTGCCAAATTCACTAGCGCATCCGGCGGCGTATCCACAAATGCCTGGGCACTATCGCGGATATCGCAAGCCGCTGGCAAACGATCGCGTACCTTGTGCGGCGCGCGGGAGACCACCTGAACGTCATGGCCTAACGCTACAAGCTGCTCAGATAAACGTTGACCAACAAAACCGCTGCCTCCGGTTATTAATACCCGCATCGTGTCGCTCCTGTGGAAGAAAGGAAGTAAGCGCCGCCTGATTGAACACTGGTTGAGCTAACAAACTTATTGTACGATATTTATACACAAGTGCTACAATCAAATACTCAAAAAGACTTTCAAGCTTTTAGCGAGCGTTAGTTCACTCTTTTTTATTCGCTTTATCATCTTTAGCGCTACGAGGCTTTATGGCTGCATCACCGTCGCTTCATACTCTTTCGGCCCCTTGCGCTGTCGCCGTTATCGGTGCAGGCGTGTCGGGACTTGCCTGCGCCCATGAACTGGCACAAGAGGGGCTTAGCGTCTCACTATTTGATAAGGCGCGCGGTCCCGGCGGCCGTATGTCTAGCAAGCGACGGCCTCAGGCAACGCTCGATTTGGGTGCCCAAGCTTTTACCGTGCGCGACCCACGTTTTGCGCAAGCGGTAAACGAGTGGCAGCTTGCTGGCTGCGCAGTCCTTTGGCCCACCCATCGCTATCAGGCTAGCTCAAGCGGTTGGCAAACGCATAACGATGATCAGCGGCGCTACACCGGGGCGCCTCGTATGAGTGCCATCACGCGCCACATGACCGAAGCGCTCTCCGCTTTACCCGGCGTAAACATGGCTTTTGAAACCCCCATTGTCGCGTTAACAAAAGGGGAAGCTGGCTGGCTGCTCACCGACCAACACGGCGCCACCCATGGGCCGTTTGCAGCGGTAGTCGTCAGCGCCCCACCCCCGCAAGCCTACTCACTTATCGCCGATTGGGATGACGCCCTGGCAGCCGCCTGCCAAGCCGCTCCACAGCGCGGCTGCTGGGCGGGCTGGGCCATTTTTGCCCAGCCACTCCCGCCCATTGAAGGTGTCGTACCTAACTGGCACACCGTAGAGACAGGCCATGAAGCGCTGCGTTTAGCCACACGCAATAGCAGCAAACCTGGCCGTGAGGAGCAGCCTGAGAGCCTTAGCCTACTGGCGCAACTTGATTGGAGTGATGACCATATTGAACTCGCGAGTGACGATGCGGCCCAGCAGCTGCTCGACGCTTTCACCTCGCTGTTCCCAGAAGGCACGACGCTGCCTGAACTGATTGACCTAGGCGCTCACCGCTGGCGGTATGCCCAGCCCGCCAATGCTGGGCGCCAATCATACTTATACAGTGAGCAGGGCCTGGCGCTCTGCGGCGATAGCTTTCGCGGCAGCCGCGTAGAAGATGCATGGCTTTCTGGGTACGAGCTAGCACAAGCACTATTAGGCCGGTCGGTTTAAAAACAGCGCGCGATCATATTTGCCCGAAATCACAGCAAAGGTTGTACCTAATAGCTACAAGTTGTACAAAGAGGCATATAATAGCGTGTCCCTATCTAGTCGATTAAGCGCTATCCGTTTTTGTGACCAGGACACCGTAGCAACGTGCTACAACCTCGTCATAGCAATTACAGACAGACCCCTGCAGCATCGGCTGCAGGCAACCAAGAGGCAATGGCGCCCATGAGCAACAAGGCGACCCACCCACCCGACACTCCTCTCTATCCGATCCGGGAAGTTTCCCGTCTAACGGGTGTGAACTCGGTCACCCTACGTGCCTGGGAGAGACGCTACGGTTTAATTCGCCCCCAACGTACCCCTAAAGGCCACCGACTCTACGCTCAAGACGACATCGCGCGTATTGAGCGTATCTTACAGTGGCTCAACCGTGGCGTGCCGGTCAGCCAAGTGGTTGACTTGCTTGACCAGCCTGAAGCGATAGAGACGCCCGCGCCAGCCGCAGGCGACTGGGCCAGTCAGCGCCAGCAGCTGCAAGCCGTCATCGAAGCGGTCGACCTGCCCAAATTAGAGGCGATGTATCATCAGAGCCTAGCACTCTACCCGCTTAGCGTGGCTATTAATGAGCTGTGGCAACCGGTTATTTTGTCCTTGGAATCAAAGTGGGCAACCCAACCTGATGACCTTGTTCGCCGCACGCTTGAAGCCTTTTTACGTAGCCAAGTAGGTATTCGACTTTACTACGCTAACCAAGCTACCCGCGGGCCGCTGATTTTGCTGAGCGCAATGCCCGAGGACCCAGGTCCCTTATGGGTATTGATGTGCGCCCTGATGGCCAGTGAGCAGGGCTATCGAGTGCAGTTGCTTGACCACGCCCTAGCACTGGCCGACCTTCCCCAGGCAGTGGCGAGGCTCCACTCGTCCATGGTGCTGCTCTCTAGCGGGCAGCGGGAAAGCGACGCTTATATCCGTCACGCACTCCCTCAAGCGGCCCACTCGCTGAACGTGCCCATTGGCGTATGCGGCGAAGTGGCTCGGCTAAGAGAGGGCGAATTAAACGATGGCCCTGTGCATATGCTAGGCGATGACCTACCCCAGGCAATCGCGCGGCTTCGCCCTCTGCTACGTGAATCGGGCACTCTTTAAGAGAGTGCCTGTCGCGCTGAGGTGCTATTAACGACGTACCGGTAAAAATGATTTGGCCGCTTTCCCTTCAGGGCAGCGGCCAATTTTTTAGCACACACTTTAAGCCCTTTGCAGGAGTCGCCATGAACTTACAGCTAGTATGGTTGCGCAGCGATTTGCGCATTCACGATAATTCGGCGCTCGCGGCGGCGGCGGCCAAGGGGCCCGTGATAGCGGTTTTTTTACGCAGCGTTGCCCAGTGGCAAGCCCACGGTCACGGCGCGAATAAAATCGACTTTTGGGCACGCGGCGTAGCGGCCATCAAAGCGTCACTTAACGGGCTTAACATTCCCCTCCTACACCGTGACATTGACCATTTTGATGAGGCCCCCCAGGCACTGCTTGAGATTGCCCGCGCCTATGGCGTCAAGCAGCTCCACTTTAATTACGAATACCCGCTCAACGAACAGCACCGCGATCAGGCGGTGCTAGAGGCGTTCCAGCAGGCCGATATCGCCGCCCACGGCCATCACGACGCCATTGCCTTTGCACCTGGCAGCCTGCTCACCGGCAAAGGCGATTACTACGGCGTGTTTACGCCCTTTTCAAAAGCGTGGCACAAGCAGATAACAGCAGAGCAGCTTGCCCTTCGCGACACGCCCAAAGTGCAGTCACCACTCGATATCAAAAGCGACCCGCTCCCGTCACTGCCCTCCCTCGACGACGAGCCGCTGGATGGCCGCCACTGGCCCGCAGGCGAAAGCGCGGCTAGCGATAACCTAGAGCGCTTTTTACGTTTTCGTGGACGCCACTACAAAGATCAGCGCGATATTCCCAAGGTGCGAGGCACCAGCGAGCTCTCTCCCTACTTAGCGCTGGGGATGATCTCCTACCGGCAGTGCATGCAAGCAGTAATGAGCGAAAACGACGGCCATCTTGCCGACGGCGATGCTGGCCTAACAACCTGGGTCAACGAGCTGATCTGGCGTGAATTCTATCAACACGTGGCGGTAGGCTTCCCCCAGGTGTGCCGCTACCAGCCGTTTCAATCGCACACCCAGCAGTTGCAATGGCGCGATGACGACGACGGGTTTGCCGCCTGGTGCGAAGGCCGCACCGGCTATCCCATTGTGGATGCCGCCATGCGCCAGCTCGTCACAACCGGCTGGATGCATAACCGACTGCGCATGATTACGGCGATGTTTTTAAGCAAACATCTGCTGATCGACTGGCGCCGAGGCGAGGCATTTTTTATGCGTCACTTGGTCGACGGTGAGTTTTGCGCCAATAACGGCGGCTGGCAGTGGGCGGCCTCAACGGGCACCGATGCGGCGCCTTATTTCCGTATTTTCAACCCGACCACCCAGTCCACGCGCTTTGACCCAGACGGTGAGTTCCTGGCTCAGTGGCTACCCGAACTAAAAACCCTGCCCACCAAAGCGCGCCATGCACCGCCTCGGGACATGCTCACTCCTATCGAATACCCAGCACCGATCGTTGACCACAAAGCGGCGCGCCAGCGCGCATTGGATGCCTTCAAAGCGCTCTCCAAATAACAACCACTCGAGCGACAGGTGTTACCACACCGTCAAAAAGGAGTCCTGCATGTCTAACCCGCCAGCGGTGGAGAATTTTTGTGCTTTTTTCAACAAACTAGACAAAACATGTACAGAAAAGCTATACGAGGTATATACTGAGGAAGTTGTCTTCAACGATCCGCTACATCACATTGAAGGACGCAAAGCGCTTGAACGCTATTTTGCCGCCATGTACGAGAACGTTGAGCGCTGCTGCTTCACTTATCACACGCAGCAGCAACAGGGAAATCAAGCGTTTGTGACGTGGACCATGGAGTTTGTGCACCCACGTTTAGCCCACGGCAAGCCGGTCAGTGTTGAGGGCTGCAGTGCCTTAACTTTTGCAGAGGATGGCCGGGTATCGCAGCACCGCGACTACTTCGACGCGGGGGCCATGCTGTATGAACACCTTCCTGTGATGGGGCGTGTCATACGCTGGTTAAAGCAGCGCCTTGGCTGAGACAGTGTGACCTCGTTTATGTGCGCGCACGTTGCGTGCTAACAGGCCGCTATAGGAGAGCAGAATGAGCACATGGAAAACGCCCCAGCGCATCTGGTTAACCGGCGCGACCTCCGGCATTGGCGAGGCGCTAGCCAAGCAGCTCATTGCCGAGGGCCACACCGTGGTACTCAGCGCCCGCAATGAAGAGGCCCTGAACGCGCTCTGCGATGATCATGCCAATGCCTACCCACTGCCACTGGATGTGAGCGATCATCAAGCAGTGCTGGCTGCGGGTGAACAGATTCGCGAGTGGCTGGGCGCGCTGGACATTGCGCTGTTCAACGCTGGCACCTGCGAATACCTCGATGCACGCCACTTTGATATGGCGCTCGTTGAGCGCGTCTTCACGCCGAACCTGTTTGGCACGCTGTACGGCGTCGAAGCCGCGCTTCCGCTGCTGCGTGCCGCTCGCCAAGAGGGCAAGCCAGCCCGACTGGCTGCAACATCAAGCGCGTCGGCCTACCTGCCGCTGCCGCGAGCAGAGGCTTATGGTGCCTCGAAAGCGGCAGTCAGCTACTTCTTGGAGTCGCTGCGCCTGGACCTTCACCAGGAAGGGATCGACGTGAGCCTAATCCACCCTGGCTTTGTCAAAACACCGCTAACCGATCGCAACGATTTTCCAATGCCCATGCAAGTCTCTGCCGAAGATGCGGCCGACGCCATTATCACTGGCCTGGTTAAAGGGCGTCTGGATATTCATTTTCCCCGTCGTTTTACTTACATCGTTAAATTTCTGGGCATTCTACCGCCCGCACTACGGCGCTACATCGGCCTACGCATGACGCGCCGTCAAGAGGAAGCACAATGAGTGGTACAGCATCCCAGCGTATTGCGATTATTGGCAGCGGTATTAGCGGCATGGCAGCAGGCTGGTATCTCTCCTCTCAGCATGAGGTGACGCTATTTGAAGCCGATAGCCGTTTAGGGGGCCACACTGCCACGATGGACGTTGAAGTCAATGGCACCCCGTATGCCATCGATACCGGCTTTATCGTCTTCAACGACTGGACGTACCCGCACTTTCAGCGCCTGTTAGAAACGCTCGGCGTGCCCAGCCAGGCCACTGAGATGAGCTTTTCAGTGCATGAGACTGACGTCGACTTTGAGTACAACGGTCATACGCTGGGCTCGCTGTTTGCCCAGCGCCGTAACCTGCTGCGCCCGGCGTTTTATCGCCTGCTCAGAGATATTTTGCGTTTTAACAAACAGGCCACCGCCGACTTAGAAAGCCAGCGTCTGCCCAGCGACATGACTTTAGGCGAATATTTGGATCAAAATGGCTACGGCGAAGCGTTTCAGCGCCGTTACCTGCTACCGATGGGGGCCGCGATCTGGTCGGCGAGCATTGGTGATCTCCGCGCCTTTCCCTTAACCTTTTTCGTGCGCTTTTTCCGCAATCATGGGCTACTCTCGGTCAATCACCGCCCGCAGTGGTATACCTTGGTGGGTGGCTCCAAGCGCTACATTCCCAACCTGACAGCCCCCTATGCGACGCGCATCCGACTCAACACGCCTGTCAGCAAGATTACCCGAAGCGATACCGGCGTGATGATTACGACCGCTCAGGGGACAGAGCGTTTTGATCAGGTCGTGCTAGCCTGCCACGCCGACCAAGCGCTGGCCATGCTGGGTGACGCAACCCCCGCTGAGCGCGATATTCTTGGCGCGATGCCATATCAGGATAACGAGGTGGTGCTGCACACCGACACATCTCTGCTGCCACGCCGTCAGCGCGCCTGGGCGAGCTGGAACTACCGGCTAGATGGCCGTGGGACGGAAGAACGTGTTTCGGTCACCTATGATATGAATATTTTGCAGCGTTTAGAGAGTGATACAACCTTCTGCGTAACGCTAAATGATTCAGAAAGCATCAATCCCGAGAAAGTATTAGGGCGCTACACCTATGCGCATCCACAGTTCACCCTGGCGGGCCAGGCCGCCCAGCTACGTCATGATGAGATCTCGTCGGTAGCTCGCCGCACGCATTTCTGCGGTGCTTACTGGCGCAACGGCTTTCATGAAGACGGCGTTTGGAGCGCGCTGCGCGTGGCCCAAGCGTTGGGCTGTGATGAAGCCGCCGAGCCGCCCGCCATGCCCACTGCACTGCCTGCCCACGAACTCGTACCCAACAGCAGCGTTGGGGAGGGTCTGGGATGATAACGTCGCCCCGCTCGCGTATCTATCGTGGCACGCTGCGCCACCGGCGCTTTACACCCCAAGCGCACGCCTTTAGCTACCAGGTTTGGATGGCATGGTTAGATTTAGACGAGCTGCCCACCCTGTTTGATAACGTGCCCGGCTTCAGCGCACGCGGCCCTGCCTTGGCGCGCTTTCGTCGCGAAGATTATTTAGGGCCGACGGACCGCCCGTTACGGACTGCCGTCCGCGAAGAGTTAACCCGCCAACTAGGCAGCGCACCAGACGGCAAAATTTACGTGCTCACTCAACTGCGCACCTTTGGTTCGGTCTTTAACCCTGTTTCGATGTACTACGCGTACGACCACGTAGGCAGGCTCTCGGCGGTGCTCGGCGAAGTAACTAACATGCCGTGGAAAGAGCGCACCTGCTACGCATGCCGCGTCGACACCGCTCGCCATAGCCACCACGCAAGCTTCGAGAAAGTGATGCATGTCTCGCCCTTTAATCCCATGGAGATGACCTATCACTGGAAATTTAACCCGCCAGGAGAAACGCTCTACCTGCATATGGAAAACTGGCAAGACAGCGAGCGTCATTTTGATGCCACGCTCACCTTAGAGGCCGCGCCGGCGACCCGCAAAGTGCTGCTGACGACGCTGGCACGGCAACCCTTTATGAGCCTCAAAACAGTCGCGGGAATCCATTTTGAAGCGCTTCGCCTGTGGCTTAAGCGCATCCCCGTTTATAACCACCCCAAGCGCTAGGAGACTTCAAAATGACGACCCTGCGTACCACGCCCCCTGCGAGCAAACCCGCTCGCCAAGATCGCATCACCCGCTGGATCAAACCGCGCTTAATGGCTCAGTTGGATGCTTTCCAGGGTGGCCGCATCACACTGATCGAGGGTGACCAGTGTCACCATCTTGGCCAAGCTGGGCCCCTGCAGGTGACGGTCGTCATACGCCACTCCCGTGCCTGGAAACGCCTTGCGTTTGGCGGCACCGTGGGCGCTGCAGAGTCCTACATGGATGGCGACTGGGATGCCGATGACCTCGTCGCTCTGGTACGCCTATTTGCCGCCAACTTAGAACAAGTGAACGGTAAAATGGAAAACGGCAGCGCTCGCATAGCACGCTGGCTGTTAGGGTTCGCCTACCGTTTTCAGCGCAATAGCATCACAGGTTCTAAGCGCAATATTTCGGCTCACTACGATATTGGTAACGACCTGTTCGCCACGTTTTTAGATCAGCGTCACTGGATGTATTCCAGCGCCGTCTTCCCCTACCCAGAAGCCAGCTTAGAAGAAGCCTCCACTTATAAGCTGGATATCATGCTCGAAAAGCTGGATGTGCAGCCCGAGCATCACCTGTTGGAAATCGGCACCGGCTGGGGCGGGCTTGCCATCCACGCCGCTAAAACCCGCGGTTGCCGGGTCACCACAACAACAATTTCTGAAGAGCAGTATGCGCATACTGCACGACGCGTTAAAGAAGAGGGCTTAGAAGAGCAGATTACCCTCTTAAAACAGGATTACCGTGCGTTAGAAGGACGTTACGACCGACTCATTTCGGTCGAAATGATCGAAGCCGTCGGCCACCAGTACCTCAACACCTACCTGGAGAAGGTCGACAGTCTGTTGACCGATGATGGCCAAGCCATGCTCCAGGCGATCACCATACGCGACCAACGCTTTGAAGAAGCCAAGCGGGAGATGGACTTCATCAAGCGCTACATTTTCCCCGGCGGCTTTCTCCCCTCGCATCACGCCATGCTCGCCAGCGTCACGCGTAAAACGTCGCTTAACGTGGTCGCCTTAGACGAAATTGGTCAGCACTATGCCCGCACCCTACGCGAATGGCGCCATCGGTTTGAGGCAAGCCTCGAGCAGGTGCGCCAACAGGGCTACGACGAGCGTTTTATCCGCATGTGGCGCTACTACCTCTGCTACTGCGAAGGGGGCTTTATCGAGCGCTCCATTGGCACCTGCCACCTGCTGTTAGCAAAACCGGCCGCCAAGCCAGTGCCACTAATGGGAGCGCTGTAAGTGGCCGCACAGAGCTGGCGTCATCTACTGTTTAACGCGCTGCGCTTTGAGGCGGGCTGGCTGCTTTGCGTCATAGGTGGCTCGTGGGTAGCTGCCGCGGCGGGCCTCGCCCTGCTTGGCTGGCATTTTTGGCACTGTGCCAAGCCCGGTGAATGGCGTTTTATTGGTGTCTTTGCACTACTTGGACTAGCTATTGATGGCAGCTTGCACCTAGCCGGAGGGTTTGATTTTGGCGAGCATGCGCTAGTGGCGGGCTTATTACCACTGTGGCTGTGGATGCTGTGGCCATTGTTTGCCACGCTCGTGTTCCACTCGCTTGCCTGGCTATGGCGCTATCCGTGGGTAGCGGCGCTCTGCGGCGCTGTTAGTGGCCCGCTCTCTTACCTAGGTGGCGCCGCCATTGCCGATGTCAGCTTAGCGCCGTGGCTACTCCCTACCCAGGCAGCCATTTGGGCGCTGCTCTGTTTAGGAATTAGCCACTACGCGGCCCGCACGGTGGCGCCACATTTGTCTAGCCGCTAACTTAACAGCGCTGGTTTTAATTGGCTCCAACCGCTTGCGGCAACGACGCCCAGCGCTTCTCCAATTCGCTGGCAGGTAAAGGGCGTGCAAAATAGAAACCCTGCACCTCTTTACAGCCCGCATTAACCAAAAACTCGCACTGCTCTTTGGTTTCCACGCCTTCAGCCACTACCTCAAGCCCCATGCCCGCCGCCATGGCAAGCACTGCCGTTACAATCGCCGCATCGGCTTGGTCATTGGGTAGTTCGCGAATAAACGCGCGATCCAGCTTAATTTTATCCACCGGCAAGCGCTTTAAGTAGCCAAGCGATGAATAGCCGGTGCCAAAATCATCAATCGCGATGGCATAACCCAATCCACGCAAGGTTTGTAGTCGTGGCCCCATATCGCCGGCACGCTCGTCCAGCAGTACCGATTCGGTCAGCTCCAGGCCAATTTGCGCCGGCTGAAGTCGGTAGCGCTCTAAGCAGGTCGCCAGCTGTGTTTCTAGGTCACCTTGAAAGAGCTGAAGCGCCGAAATATTGATCCATACGGTAATTTTCGGCATGCCGCTGTGTTGCCAATGCGCCTGTTGGGCACACGCTTTTTCAATTACCCAACTGCCAAGCTCGGCCATCAGGCCGTGACGCTCAGCCAGGGGAATAAAATCTCCTGGCGATATCATGCCATCGCTAGGGTGGCGCCAACGCAGCAGCGCCTCCATCCCTACTAACTCGCCACTGCCTGGATCGTGCTGAGTTTGATAGTGAAGCTCTAACTGGTCACCCGACACCAGCGCTGCCCGCAAATCGCTCACCAAGGCGAGCTGGGGGTTATCCTGTTTATCCAGCGCTGGGCGAAACCGCTGGCTATTATTACGACCTAGCCGTTTAGCGCTATAGAGCGCGGACTCTAAGCGCTGAAACAACACAGCCGAGTCGCGACCATCCTCAGGCGCTCGGCACGTACCAAACGTTAGCCCCAAGCGCAGCGACTGTTCGTTAATTTCAAACGGGCGGCACATGTGATCCCGTAAATTAGCTACCCACTTATCGTGATCGTCAAAAGTCGTTGTGCGAATGACCATGAACTCATCACCGCCTAACCTACCTACAACGCTTCCCGCCATATAACTCGCCAGCCGCTGGCCAAAACGCGCCAGTAGGCGGTCGCCCTGTTCAACGCCTAGGCTATCGTTAATCGATTTAAGCCCATCAATATCGATCAGCACCATGTCCAAACTCTCGCCAGCACGCAAACCACGCAGTCGCGACGACATCAGGTCATGTAGGCGACGCCGATTGGGCAGCCCCGTCAGCGGGTCTTCATAACCGATGCGACGCAAATCGTGCTCACGGGCTTTTTGTGCTGAAATATCAGTAAACAGGCTGATAAAATGGGTGATATTGCCGCGTTTATCCGTAATGGCTCTTACTTTTAACCACTCAGGATACTCATCGCCGTGTTTACGGCGGTTCCACATCTCGCCTTCCCAGCGGCCCGTGGCTTTTAACGTGCTCCAAAAGCTTTGATAAAACGCTTTATCGTGGCGAGGCGCCGCTAGCGTTTCTAGTTTACGACCAACCATCTCCTGGCTGTCGTAACCGGTAATATCGGTAAATGCGGGGTTCACAGCGACCACACGGTTCTCTACGTCGCTAATCACCATGGCATCGTTGGCCAGCCCCATGGCATCTTCGGTAAGGCGCAGGCGCAAACGTTGCTGACGCACTTGGCGCCAAGCATCCCATAAGCCCAACGCCACTAAACTGGCCGCGACAATACGCAGCGCAGCATCGGGGATCCATACGCAGGCAGGCAGAGCCACCAGCGCCATCCACATTAGCGGTCGATTAAGAGAAACAGGCAGCCACATGGAAATTTATTGTGTCCTATAAATGAGCAAAATAGAGATGAGAAGCAGGCACGCTCACCTTGCTGCTCAGTCAAAAAACCTGCGTGCTACATATTACGTCAACAGGACGTTTATTGTGCAAATTCGCTAATTATGAAACAAAACACCTTGTTATGACTTATCGGCCGCTAAACAAAAAGCTGTAGAAATAGACGATAAGTCGCCTACGACGTGCATTCATCGGTTTCGAGAAGTAGACTAGGCATAACCACCATTTTAATATTCGGAACGATTCAGTGACCAAGCAACACTCTTTTGATCGCGAAGAACTGCTGGCTTGCTCGCGTGGCGAGCTATTTGGCCCCGGAAATGCACAGCTTCCGGCCCCTAACATGCTCATGCTTGACCGTATCTCGCATATTCACAAAGAAGGCGGTGAGCACGGCAAAGGAGAGCTGATTGCGGAGCTGGATATCACCCCTGACCTGTGGTTCTTTGACTGCCACTTCCCAGGTGATCCGGTGATGCCTGGCTGTTTGGGGCTAGACGCCATGTGGCAGCTCGTGGGCTTCTACCTTGGCTGGCTTGGCCACCCCGGCCGTGGCCGGGCACTGGGCTGCGGCGATGTTAAATTTAGCGGCCAAATTCTACCCGACGCGAAAAAAGTGACGTATCACATCAACGTGAAGCGCATTATTACCCGCCGGCTTATTCTAGGCATCGCCGACGGCACTGTGTCCGTCGACGGTCGCGATATTTACCAGGCTAATGATCTACGCGTTGGCCTATTCACCTCCACTGCGAATTTCTAACAGGAGGCTCCCATGCGACGAGTGGTAGTCACCGGCCTTGGCATCGTGTCGTGTTTAGGCAACGATCAGCAACAGGTCTTAGACGCGCTCAGAAACGGGCGCAGCGGTATTCGTTTTAAGGAAGAGTACGCCGAACGCGGCTTTCGTAGCCATGTAGCGGGCAGCGTTGATATCGACCTTGATGCCCTTATTGATCGCAAACTGCGCCGTTTTATGGGCGATGCTGCGGCGTATGCTTACGTTTCCATGGCTCAAGCCATCGAGGACGCAGGCCTAACGGAAGAGCAGGTCTCCAACGAGCGGACTGGGCTTATTGCCGGGTCTGGCGGCGCTTCTAGCGCCAACCAAGTGGAAGCCGCCGATGTTATGCGCGAAAAAGGCTTACGCCGCGTAGGGCCTTACCGCGTTACCCGCACGATGGGCAGTACGGTATCCGCTTGTTTGGCAACGCCGTTTAAAATTAAGGGGGTTAATTACTCGATCTCCTCCGCCTGTGCGACCTCTGCCCACTGTATCGGCAGCGCCATGGAGCAAATCCAGCTGGGCAAGCAGGATGTAGTATTTGCCGGCGGTGGTGAAGAAGAGCATTGGACACTCTCCTGCCTATTCGACGCGATGGGCGCTCTTTCGACGCAGTACAACGATACCCCTGAGAAAGCTTCCCGCCCTTACGACCAAGCGCGTGACGGATTCGTCATTGCAGGTGGTGGCGGCATGTTGGTACTTGAAGAGTTAGAGCACGCGAAAGCGCGAGGCGCCAAAATCTACGGCGAACTCGTAGGCTATGGCGCAACCTCTGATGGTCACGACATGGTGGCACCATCAGGTGAAGGCGCTATGCGCTGTATGCGCCAGGCGATGGCAACCGTTTCGGGAGATATTGATTACATCAATACTCATGGCACCTCAACGCCGGTCGGCGATGTCGCCGAGCTCAAAGCCATCCGCGAGGTGTTTGGTAATTCAACCCCCGCGATGAGTTCGACAAAATCACTCACCGGGCATTCGCTAGGCGCGACAGGCGTTCAGGAAGCGATCTACTCGCTCCTAATGATGCAGCAACGTTTCGTCGCCGCCTCTGCCAATATCGAGCATCTCGATGAGCAGGCGGATGGCTTTGATATCGTTACCCAGCGCCGTGATGATGTCACCATTGAGCGCGTGCTTTCCAACAGCTTCGGCTTTGGCGGCACCAACGCGTGTTTGGTTTTCCAGCGCTTTAACGATTGATCGAAACAGGTGCGTCTTCGGACGCGGAAAGAAACAGTAACGGCGCCTGATGGCGCCGTTACTGTTTCTTACTAGATAAAAATAGCGAAGTGACTTAGCGAGTAGCGGGCCTTGGCACGTCGGAAATTTCCTGCAACTGCCCTTCTATCCACGCTTCTACATCAACTAGTACCTCATCAGAAGTGCGCCCTGCGGTTTCAATCGGCCTACCTATACGCACTCGCAACACCCCAGGCTGCTTGACCCAATGCCGTCCGGGCCAGCGCTCACCCGCATTATGCGCCACCGGCAGTACCGGCACCCCTGCGCGGCACGCTACCACGCTACCGCTTTTGTTGTAGCGCTTACGAACGCCAGGATCAACGCGGGTGCCTTCTGGAAAAATCAGCACTGAAAGCCCGGTACCGAGACGTGCGACGCCTTGGGTTAGCACCTGCTTCATGGCGCGGGCAGGCTTTGAGCGGTCTAAGCTAATGGGCCGCAGCAGACGCAATCCCCAGCCAAACACTGGTATTTTCAATAGCTCTTGTTTCAGCACCGTGCACACCGGCGGTTTCATGACCTGCAGGAACACTGTCTCCCACTCGCACTGGTGATTGGCCTGAATAACGCAAGGCCCCTCGGGAATGTTCTCACGGCCCTGGATGTCGTAGCGCACGCCGCAGGCAATTTTGAACCACACCATCAAAAAATAGTTATAAAGGTTGAGCAAGCGGTAGCGGGCGGCAAGCGGCAGGAAAGGGGCTATCGGCAAAAAAAGCACACCAATCACTAGCATAGCCAAGAAATACCCCAGATAAAACAAAAGGCTGCGAACCACACTGATCAAGCCGTCTCTCCTGTTTCAGCGCCGCTTTGGCTGTCGCGGGTCAAACACCACGCATCCAGCATGCGGCCTACTTCAAGCCGCCACGGCTTTTGGTGCACTCCAAACACTTCCAAAACACGGCGACAGTTTAAAACACGGCGCAGCTTGGCATCATGGTGATGATTTAACGCCTGCACATTGCCGAGGCTGATCGACTCCCCACGCCCTTCCAAGTGGGTGGCCAGCTGCGTTCGTACCATGGAGGTAAATGTGAAGGCGCTGACCGGTTCAGTACCTGCCAAGTGATACGCTCCCCAGGCTTCAGCGCCGCAGACCTGCTGCTGTAGCATACCAATCAAGGCCATGGCGACCGCATCCGCTGAGGTGGGGCAGAAGATGACATCTTCCGCCGCGCGGACATCCTGCCCCACAATCAGGCTATCGATAATTTCGTTTAACCACGCATGGCTTCCTTCGAGCGCAAACAACGGCCCTAATCGCACAATCAAATGGCGATGGTACTGGGCCCGAATACGGTCGCCAGTTTCTACCAAACGCCGCAAGCACTCATCCCGAGGTGCGGGCACCACGTGTTCATCAATCGGCACATCAAAGCCGTCTTCGTAAAGCTGGTCGGAGACGCACCATACGAGTGCCACTTCCTGGGCTTGGCAGGCTGCGAGACAAACGTCTACCGCATCCGCATGCGCCTTAACCGCCGCTGGCGTCATACTAAGAGGATGCGCCAGCGGAGGCATAATGACCGCATCGGGAGCGGTTGCCTGTAATTGCTCCGCCGTTACGGTCACGCTTTGTTCAATAACAAGCTCCGCGTCGGTGCGGCGGCTCGCCTCGCGGGCGAGTGCCAAGCTTAGGCAGTGCCCGGCATCTAATATCAGCAGCTTCACGGCAGACTCTCTCCCTCAACCCAGGAACATGCTAGTGCTTACCAGCTCAGAACGGGATTTCGTCATCAAAATCGTCGAAGTTACCCGGATCCGGCGCGCCGTAGTTGCTGTTTTGATTGCCGGGCGCAGGCTGATTTTGCTGTGGAGTCGGCTGTGGCCCGCGCTGAGCACCGCCTTGCTGTGGGTAGCCACCCGGCTGTTGCGGCGCGTTTTGAGCAGGCGCACCCTGCCCTGGGTTGTGTTGCCCGTAGCTATTTTGGCCAGGAGCATTTTGCGGCTGGCCACCCGGTGCAGTATTGCCCTGGGCATAGTTATTTTGGGCATTATTACCTTGAGCGTAATTACCCTGCGGTGCGCCGCCGCCTTGGAAATCACCGCTACGACCATCAAGCATCTGCATGTCATTGGCAACAATTTCAGTGCTGTAGCGATCCTGACCATTCTGGTCTTGCCACTTGCGGGTTTGCAGGCGCCCTTCAATGTAAACCTTGGAGCCTTTTTTCAGATACTGCTGGGCAATCTCGGCGGTTTTATTGAACAGTACAATACGGTGCCACTCGGTACGCTCTTGTCGCTGGCCACTCTGACGATCCATCCACGTGTCGGAGGTCGCAAGGTTCAAATTAGCCACGGCGGTACCTGAGGGCGTAAACCGCACTTCCGGATCCTGCCCTAGATTGCCAATCAAAATGACTTTGTTAATGCCGCGCGCCATAGCTCGCTCCTTTAATAATCAATCATAAAAATAATTAGCCGACGATATACCAGGACCATCGGCCTCACTGCCTGCTGCCCCATGCTGAGCAGCTTAGCAGGGTTAAGTCTTAGGCGGCGAAATCAACTTAGTTAAAGCCGCCCGATCAAGCTGCTGACGATTCACTTTTAAGTACATAAGGCGCTCTTCAGGCACCACCATCACGTCCTCAACCCCTACAACATCCGCGAGATGCTCCATTAAAAGATCTAACGTGTCGGGCTGCGTATCGTGTAGCGCAACGACCTCGCTGGATAATGGCGGCGGCGATGGCATACGCAACATAGCCAGCCACCATACCAGTGCCAAGCACGCGCAGCCTATAAACACCGCATTAAGGCCCCAGTGATGCGCCAGCACTCCACCAAGGGTGCCCCCCAAGAACGCACCTAAAAACTGGCTAGTGGAGTACACCCCCATGGCAGTGCCTTTCGCACCGGCCGGGGCTAGCTTACTCAGCATTGAAGGTAACGTTGCTTCCAGCAGATTAAACCCGGTAAAGAACACAAACAGCCATACGAATAGCCAGTGCCCTTGAGAGAGCGGCAATCCTAAGCTTCCTAAGCTAATCCCGATAGCGCCGATGGCAAGCAAGCACATCAGCTTCATCCGCTGGCGCTTTTCAGCCACAATCACCAGCGGCACCATGGCGACAAAAGAGAGCGCCATGACGACCAAGTAGGCCAGCCCATGGTACTCAACAGCGACCCCCGCATTGAGTAGCCGAAACGGAATCGCCACAAAAATGGCCATCAGCACCAGATGCAGAGCAAAGATGGAAAAATCTAAGCGCCATAGGTCAGGACGAGTAATAACACACTTCAACTGCTGACGATCCAACCCGACATCGCGGTGACGCAAACGGCGTGGCGCGGGTGGCACCCAGCGCCAAAGCACGAACAGGCTCACTAGGGTGAGCAGGGCGGTAAACCAAAACACCGCCGACAAGCCTGCCCAAGCCGCTAGCCACGGGCCTAGTACCATAGCGATCGCAAACGACACGCCAATCGATAAACCGATAGTGGCCATTGCTACGGTGCGCACGTGTTCCCGCGTTTGATCCGCGAGCAGCGCCATAATCGCTGCGGCGACGGCCCCACTGCCCTGGAGCGCCCGGCCTAAAATAACACCCCAAATGGTGTCCGCCATGGCCGCCACAACGCTACCTAGCGCAAAAATGACCAGCCCCATGGCAATGACACGTTTACGCCCTATGCGGTCGGAGAGCAGGCCAAACGGTATTTGCAGCGCCGCCTGGGTCAGCCCATACATGCCCAACGCCACGCCTATTAATAGCGGTGTCGACCCTGCAAGCGTATCGCCATACAGCGCCAACACGGGCAACACCATGAAAAGCCCCAACATACGAGACGCATAGAGGCCAGCCAAGCCGCTGATTGCACGGCGTTCAGTGGCCATCAGCAGTGCAGAAACCTTGCGCATAATGCCCTTGTGTATGGTGGATGGGCCGAACGGCCTAAGATAACCGCCCATTCTAGCGCTTTGTACCCAGGCTGGAAACGCCCAGTGCCGCCGTTTCGCTGCAAGCAGTTTTGCCGGGAGGGGTACCGGAAACGTATAATTACGCTTTTGCCATGCGATTCGAGGTGTTGATGGACAGCATTCTGGTCAGGGGCGCCCGCACCCACAACCTCAAGCAGATCGATGTGGAGCTGCCCCGTGACAAACTGATTGTCATTACCGGGCTCTCCGGTTCCGGCAAGTCATCGCTGGCGTTTGATACGCTCTATGCAGAGGGGCAGCGCCGCTACGTGGAATCGCTCTCCACCTACGCGCGCCAGTTCCTATCTATGATGGAGAAGCCCGATGTAGATCACATTGAAGGGCTCTCTCCGGCGATCTCCATCGAGCAGAAGTCCACCTCACACAACCCCCGTTCGACGGTCGGTACGATCACCGAAATTTACGATTACCTACGTCTGCTGTTTGCCCGCGCCGGCACACCTCGCTGCCCGGAGCATGGCGAAGACCTGGAAGCCCAAACCATTTCGCAGATGGTGGATCAGGTGATGAACCTCGCCGAAGGTACCAAGCTAATGCTGCTTGCACCGGTGGTGAAGGGGCGTAAAGGCGAGCATCTGCAGCTGCTCGCTGAGCTGCGCGCCCAGGGCTTTGTGCGGGTGCAAATCGACGGCCAGGTGCTGGAGTTAGACGATATCGCGCCGCTGGATAAACGCAAGAAGCATGATATCAGCGTCGTGGTTGACCGCTTTAAAGTGCGCGATGACATCGCCCAGCGCTTGGCGGAGTCGTTTGAAACCGCATTAAACCTGGCTGACGGCACGGCAATGATCCATTTTATGGATGGCGAACAGGAAGATCTCGCTTTCTCATCGCGCTTTGCCTGCCCGGTATGCGGCTACTCACTCTCTGAGCTTGAGCCGCGCATGTTCTCCTTCAACAACCCAGCCGGCGCCTGCCCTACCTGTGACGGCTTAGGGGTTGAGCAGTTCTTCGATCCTGACAAGCTCATTAGCCACCCGGAGCTCTCACTGGCTGAAGGGGTGATTAAAGGCTGGGATCGGCGCAATATTTACTACTTTACTCAGCTACAGGCACTTGCCAAGCACTACCGATTTGAGCTGGAAACACCGTGGAGTGAGCTTGCCCGCCACGAGCGTGAGATCATTCTTAACGGCAGCGGCAACGAGCAAATTCCGTTTGTGTACGTCGGCGATCGTGGCCGCAAAGTGACGCGCGAACACGCCTTTGAAGGCGTGCTCCCCAATATGCAGCGGCGCTACCGTGAAACCGAGTCCAATATGGTCCGCGATGACCTCGCCAAGTATATTGCGGTGCAGCCCTGCGCTACCTGCGACGGCTCACGATTGCGCAAAGAGTCCCGCCATGTTTATGTCGATGACCACAATATCGCTCATATCGTGCGCCTGCCCATTGGCGACGCGTGGCGCTACTTTGCAGACCTAAGCCTACCGGGCCGCAAAGGCGAAATTGCCGATAAAATCGTCAGTGAAATCCATGCCCGCTTAGAGTTCTTGGTCAATGTTGGGCTGGATTACCTGAATTTAGAGCGCAGCGCCGACACCCTCTCCGGTGGTGAAGCCCAGCGGATTCGCCTGGCCAGCCAAATCGGCGCGGGGCTTGTGGGCGTGATGTACATTCTTGACGAGCCATCTATTGGTCTTCACCAGCGGGATAACGACCGCCTGTTGAAAACCCTGGAGCGGCTGCGCGACCTAGGCAATACGGTGATCGTTGTGGAGCACGACGAAGATGCCATCCGTGCTGCAGACCACGTACTGGACATTGGCCCTGGCGCTGGCGTTCACGGCGGTGAAATCGTCGCCCAAGGCACGCCTCAAGATGTGATGGACAACCCCAACTCGCTCACGGGCCAGTACTTATCCGGTACGCGTGAAATCGCCGTACCGCCCTACCGGATACCCGGCAACCCGGAAAAGCAGCTGGTACTGCGCGGGGCCACGGGCAACAATTTGCAAGATGTTACCCTCAGCCTCCCTCTGGGACTTTTTATCGCGATTACCGGCGTATCCGGCTCGGGCAAATCCACCCTGATCAACGGCACGCTGATGCCGATTGCGGCGCGGGAATTAAACCGGGCGACCACGCTGACCGCCGCGCCTTATGAGAAAATAGAGGGGCTAGATCAGCTAGATAAAGTCATTGATATTGATCAAAGCCCGATTGGCCGCACGCCGCGCTCTAACCCTGCGACGTACACCGGGATTTTTACGCCCATTCGTGAACTGTTTGCGGGTACCCAAGAAGCGCGCTCACGGGGCTACAAGCCGGGTCGTTTCAGCTTTAACGTCAAGGGAGGGCGCTGCGAAGCCTGCCAAGGCGAAGGCATGATCAAGGTCGAGATGCACTTTCTACCAGATATTTACGTGCCCTGTGATGTGTGTAAGGGCAAGCGTTACAACCGTGAAACGCTGGACATTCACTATAAGGGCAAGACTATCCATGAAGTGCTGGAGATGACGGTGGAAGATGCGCTGGAATTCTTCAGCCCGGTGCCCGCGATTGCCCGTCGCCTGCAGACCCTTTTAGATGTAGGGCTTTCCTACATACGCTTAGGGCAGAGCGCGACCACTCTATCGGGCGGTGAAGCGCAGCGGGTGAAGCTTGCCCGCGAGCTGGCCAAGCGCGATACCGGCAAAACGCTGTATATTTTGGACGAACCTACCACCGGCCTGCACTTTGAGGATATTCGTCAACTGCTAACCGTGCTCCACCGGCTGCGCGATCACGGCAACACCATTGTGGTGATTGAGCATAATTTAGACGTTATCAAAACTGCAGACTGGCTTATTGACCTTGGGCCTGAAGGGGGCTCTGGCGGTGGTAAAATTATTGCCGAAGGCACCCCAGAGCAGATTGCCAAACAAGAGGTTTCTCACACCGGTCGTTTCTTGGCCCCGCTACTGGCCCGCCGACACCGCGCCGCCAAAGGCGCCTAAACCACATCGCTCGGGCAGGCTAACGCTTGCCCTGCTAACCTTTAGGACATTTAAAAGAGCGAGCAAAATTAGTGCGCTGTGTTTATATTATTGAGCATAAGACGCAATAGGGACAGTTAACACCTGAGGAGAACGTAAGCTGTGGAAGAGAATAAAAGCTGTATTATTCGCCACTTTAGTCACTACTGCTCGCTGACGGAAGAGGAAAAACAGTTACTGGACTCCCTAGAGCAGAGCCCGACCGACATCAAGGCGGGTGCCTTGCTTTGGGAGTCCGGTGCTTCGGCAGACGAGTTCTGCACGATCAAAAGCGGTTGGGCGTACTCCTTTCGCCATCTTGAAAACGGCGACCGGCAGATATTAGAAGTCTTTCTGCCCGGCGATATTATTGGCCTACGCGAATTTGCTTTTTCGCAGCGGCTAGACAGCGTCCGTATGATTACGGATGGCGTAGTGTGCCACTTCCCCCATAGGCGCATGCTGGATATATTTCGCCAATCGCTGACCTTGACCTCGGTGCTCTTCGCCATCAGCAGCCGTCAACAGGCACTGCTGACCGAACGCCTCGTCAATATAGCAAGACGAACCGCAAAGCAGAAAATGGCCCACTTCCTCCACGAAATGTACCTTCGTCTGCGCCAAACCAACCGCGATATTGGCGGCCAGTTTCGCTTACCCCTCTCACAAGAGCAGCTCGCCGATATCTTAGGGCTAAGCCCTGTGCATGTCAGCCGTACATTTAGTGTGCTAAATGAGGAGGGGCTGGTATTCCGTGATCGCCACCATGTCACTATTCCTAACCTGGATGCCCTAGCCACAGAGGGCGAGTTTGACGACTGTTACCTGACTGATAGCGTAAGGCCTCTACTTGAGCAGCCCGTATAAAAAAAGCCGCAGGCCCTAGGCCCGCGGCTTTTTAGTGACCTCTTGTAAGCCACCTACCTTTATTAACCACACTTAGACCAACCGCAGCCTGCGTAGCAGGTAGGGCAGCCGTCCATCATGATCAGTTCGCCGCGACACTCCGGACAGTTGCCCACCGTTGCCGGGCCGCTGCCTTCAGGCTTTTTTACCGCCGCACCAGAGCCATCAATCGCTTCCACCGCGCCCTGCTCTACGGGAGCGGCTTCGGTTTCTTCAGGCTGCCAGGCATGACCATGCTGCATGCGGTGCGCATAGCGCTCCACCAGTGTTTCCACCGGCACTTGGCTGCCATCCTGATCAAGAAAACCACGGCGATAGAGAATTTGCTGAATCGACCATGCGATGGCGGCGACTTCTGAGTCGTGAAACATCGGTTTATTCCAGCGGTTCATCCCGCAGCGCACTAAACCTTTATCCCATGCCACTTTACGCAAGTCAGCCACCGCCTGAGTGACATAGCCACCGCGGGCGGCCAGCGATAGGCTGCGCATCGTCGCCGTGATCCACTGGTGCTCGCTGGAAAGCTGGCCAGAGGGAAAGAAAAACTCAACGGGCCGCTCAATCACCACCTGGCGCCCACCCACCACACCCTCTACGGGCATAAAAGAGACCAGTAAATAAACTTTTTTACGCCCTTCAGCGCCTACGTAAGAAATCTTTTCTGACACGGCTTCCAACGTGCCTTCCGGGCGCGAGGGTATACGCACCGTAAGCGGGTCTTCTTCGAGTAGCTCAGGAGTAGGTGCCGCCTGCTCCTGCTGCTTAATGCGATAACCAACGATTTTTGACGTAATTTCAACAGCCATAATGTTCTCCACTTAGCAAAGGTGTGCGTGGTGTTGTCAGTAAAGTGCTGCCCGCACTTACCATTTGCCGTAGGTGCCCTCTTTTAAGCCATCAAACAAGTTGGCGGCATTATGCTCTTCACCGTCGTAAATCACCGTTTCATCGCCGGTTAACTCAAGGGTTTCGCCGTTTTCCAGCTCAAACACATAGGTGGTGTTTTTAAGGTCATCTTCGCGAACTAAGACGCCCTGGAAAGCTTCCGGGTTAAAGCGGAAGGTGGTGCAGCCTTTCAAACGGCTTTCGTAGGCTTGCAGGTAGAGGTTCTGGAATTTCTCAAACGGAAACTCAGTGGGTACATTCACCGTTTTTGAAATAGCCGAGTCAATCCACTGCTGGGCGGCCGCCTGTACGGCGACGTGCTGCTCAGGTGACACGGAGTCAGCAGTAATGAAGTAGTCGGGTAAATCACTCTCTACCGCATCGGCGGCGATAAAGTGACGGTAGGCCGCCAGCTCAAACGACACCACTTCGACCTGCTCTTTGGTCTTCTTGCCTGACTGAATAATATTGCGGAAGTAGCGGTGTGAGAACGAGGGCTCGATACCGTTAGAGGCATTATTACCCATGGAGAGTGAAATGGTTCCCGTCGGCGCAATCGAACTGTGGTGGGTAAAGCGCGCGCCGTGCTCGGCCAGTGCCGCCACTAACTCGGGTTCTAACTCGGCAACTTTCGCCATGTACTGGCTGTAACGCGCATGGAGTATGCGCCCAGGCACCTTATCACCCACTTCATAGCCGTCGCTGGCCAGCTGCGGGCGCTCACGCATCATCTTTGGCGTAATGGTGTGCTCCTGCGCTAGCACCGGTGCCATGCCTTTCTCTTTAGAAAGCTCTAACGCTTGTTTCCAGCCTTCCAGGGCAAGGTGACGGCTGACCTCTTCGGTGAAGGCCAGTGACGCTTGAGAGCCGTAGGGGATCTTCAGCATTGTCAGTGTCGAGCCTAGCCCCAGAAAGCCCATGCCGTGGCGGCGTTTTGCTTCGATTTCGCGCTGCTGCTGCGGTAGCGGCAGGCCCGCAATTTCGACCACGTTATCCAGCATGCGGGTAAAGATGGCCACCACCTTACGATAGCGCTCCCAGTCAAAACGTGGCTTATCACTAAAGGGTTCGATCACAAACTGAGTCAAGTTGATCGACCCTAGCAGACAGGCGCCTTCCGGCGGTAAGGGCTGCTCACCACAGGGGTTGGTGGCGCGAATATCTTCGCAAAACCAGTTATTGTTCATGCGATTCACTTGGTCAATCAGTATGAAACCCGGCTCGGCGTAGTCATAGGTGGAGGACATGATGGTGTCCCACAGCTCGCGGGCTTTGATGACTTCCACAATACGACAGGCTACACGCCCTTGCGCATCCACCGTATACCCCTCTTCAATCACAGGCCAGTCACGGTAAATGAGATCTTCCGACTTAACGTCCTCTTTTTCACCGGGGTGGAGCGGAAACGCCAGCGGCCAGTCGGCGTTGTTTTTCACCGCTTCCATAAACTCATCGGTGATTAATAGGCTTAGATTGAACTGACGCAGGCGGCCCGCTTCCCGCTTGGCCTGGATAAACTCACGCACATCCGGATGACCGACATCGAAGGTGCCCATCTGCGCACCACGACGCCCGCCGGCAGAGGCGACGGTGAAACACATCTTGTCGTAGATATCCATGAACGCCAGCGGGCCGTTCGTGCCTGCACCCGCACCAAACACAAAGGCGCCTTTATGGCGCAGGGTTGAAAAGTCGTAGCCAATGCCCGCGCCGGACTTCAGCGTCATGCCTGCATCCACCACGGAGTCGAGAATGTCGCGCATGGAATCGCGAATAGTGCGTGATACCGTGCAGTTAATCAGGCTCACCGCTGGCTTGTAGGCTTCGGCACCGGCGTTAGACAGAATCCGTCCGGCGGGAATGGCGCCATTTTCCAGCGCCCAGCGAAACTTGGGCAGCCACTCTTGCGCTTTGTCACCCTCGACGGCGGCAAGCGCCCGTGCAACCCGCTCGAAAGTAGCCGCTACGTCTTGATCAACAGGGCTGCTATGACGATCTTTAAGGCGATACTTGGCATCCCATATCTCCCGCGAAGGTGCCTGCATCGGAACATCATTGGAGGTCTTCATAGCCTTAGCAGCGGTGCTCATGTCGCAAAACTCCTTCACAGCGGGGTGAGTACAGCACTCAAATGGGGCGATTATACGTGGCATCGCAATGAAGTATAGACTTGACTTCACACTATATACGCCACTTTATGTAAACTTTTCTACCATATATAGGAAAATCAGCGCGTTAGCTTTTGTTCTCTGCGCACACGCTATAGGCTAAGGTTTTTCTTATGTGAAACGCTCCATGCAAACGCTCCGATCTCTACTAACGCCTGTCATTCGCGGTATGGCAAGCAGCGCTTTTTGGCTTGTCGCCCCCTTAGCAACGGCAGCAACCTTTAACATTGAGCAGCCTGAACATCATGGCCACTGGCAGTCGATGGTGCTTGCGCTCGGTGACGAACGACATGTTCGCGCAGTGGAAACCCACAGCTACTCGGATGCCACTTTCAGCCTTAACGCGACGCGGGGCGTCTGCGACCTGCCTTGGCTGGAGATGCGTGTGACCCTGGAACAGCAGCAGGGCGAAAGCAAAGCGGTGAACCTCGTTCCGGCGCGGCTACGCATTGATGAGCAGCCCATCGTAGAGACCATGGCCGAGTTTATTACCGAGCGCGGCGACGATGGTTTTTACGCACACTTCTATCTCAGCGACATATCGACCCTGATAGACGATATGCGCCAGGGCGAACAGCTATTTATCGGCTTTGAACAAGAAGCCAGCGAGCCTTGGTACATGACGTTTAGCTTGGAAGGCGCCGATGGAGCGATTGCGCGCATGCAGTCACTGTGTGAGCGGCCCTTAGCTACCGAGACACGCTATTAATGCCTATGCGGTCTCTGGTAGCTGTAAATATTCAATCGGCTGAGGCCGTGAGAAGAAGTAGCCCTGATAGGCAAGACACCCTTGCGCGTTCAGCCAGTCGCGATGTGCCTGGGTCTCGACCCCTTCGGCAATGAGCTCTAATTCTAGGCTGTGGGCCAACGCAATCACCGTCCGCACAATCGCGGCATCAGCCGGATCTTCTAGCACGTCTCGAACAAAGGACTGATCAATTTTAAGCTGATCCAAAGGGAGCTGTTTGAGGTAGGCCAAGGAGGAGTAGCCGGTACCGAAATCATCCAGCGAGAAACGAATACCTAACTGCCGCAACGCCTCCATGCGGCAGCGCACTTCTGCGATGTCCTCCATTAGAAGCGACTCGGTCACCTCTAGCTTTAGCCGCTGCGGCTTTGCCCCAGTGCGTGCCAACACGGCTTTGACTTGCTCAACAAAGCCCTCCTGGCGAAACTGGTTAGGGCTAACGTTAACCGCAGCACTCAGCGCTGAGGTATGCGGCTGCCGCGACCACTCGACTAGCTGCCAACAAGCAGTTTCCAACACCCACTCGCCAATCATGCCAATAAGGTGTGTTTCTTCGGCTAGTGGAATAAAAACGCCCGGCGAGACAACCCCACGCTCGGGATGGCACCAGCGCACTAGCGCCTCAACGCCCACCACCTGTCCATGTTCGTTTACTTGCGTTTGGTAATAAAGCGATAGCTGCTGTCGCTCAACCACATGGCGCAGGTCGGACTCTAACTGTGCACGCTCCATGATGGCGGTCTGCATAGAGGGGTCAAAAAAGCACAGGGCGTTACGACCAGAGGCTTTGGCTTGGTACATCGCCAAATCTGCCTGCTGTAAAATTTCGCTGACGCCTACCTCCTTCCCAGCAAATAGCGTCACGCCAATGCTGCCTGAAATTTGTAGCGGGTGGTCATCAATGACCAGCGGCTCCCTGAGTGCCGCCAGTAGCTTATAAGCCACGCCTTCTGCATGCTGTGCCGCCGTCGCAAGGTCACTTCCCAGCTCATGCAGCATCACCACAAACTCGTCACCGCCTAGGCGAGCGGCGGTATCGCTATCACGTACGATCCCTGCTAGCCGCTTAGCCACCGATACCAGTAACGCATCGCCTAAATAGTGGCCTAGGCTGTCGTTAATGGTTTTGAAGTTGTCCAGGTCAATAAACATGACCGCGCTGTAATGAGACTTCTGGTGTGTCTCCTGCTGACGCGCCTCAATACGATCAATTAAGAGACGTCGGTTGGGCAGTCCGGTAAGCGCATCAAAAAACGCTAGCTGATGAATTTCCTGCTCCGCGGCTTTGCGCTGGGTAATATCGCTTAACGTGGCGACATAGTGGGTAATCGCCCCGTCATCGTTACGCACTACGCTGATGGTCAGCCACTGGGGATAAATTTCGTCATTCTTACGCCGATTCCACACTTCGCCTTGCCAGCTATCTTGCTGATTGAGTGATAGCCACATCTGACGATAAAACGCCGCATCATGGCGACCAGAATTCAACATGCTGGGCGTATGTCCGACTACCTCGTGCTCCGCGTAACCGGTAATCTGACTAAAGGTGTGGTTCACCTGCACAATGCGGTTATCCGCATCGGCAATAAACATGCCCAGGTGGGTTTCAAACGCCATAGCCGCGATTTTGAGCTGAGCAGCCTCAAGCTCGGTGGCTTGCTGCGCTTTCTTTCGTGCCGCCACTTCCTGGGTCAGTTGAAAACGGTGTTCACGTAAGCCTTGCTCTGCCGCGTAAAGGCGTCGATAGTGATGAAAAGCCGTTGCCCCTAATGCCGCTAACAGCCCCACAATCACTAAGATAATCCAAAAGCGACGCCACCAGTCGGATAGATAAAAGGTCGTGTCTTCTCCACTAATCACTAACCAGGGTGCATCGCTCAAGCGCCGCACGCTAAACAGTCGCTGCGTGTTATCTAGCGGTGAGACGCGTTCCCAGGTGGCCTCTATGTCACCACTGGCTAAAAAATGCGCCAACTCAGGCGTACTGACCTCACGGCCCAGCGTGGCAGGCACTTCCGCGCCTCTCTGGGAACGCTGCATAATAACGCGGGGCGTTGAATCTAATAGCGCTAGGCTCGCGCCGTCGTTCAGAGTCAAACGCCCCATCAGCTGCACAAAATAAGCCGGATCTAGCCGTGCAACGATATAGGCCTGTGGCTCATCAGCGCTGCTTTCTACACGTAATACGTGCAGCAAGCGTAGCCCACCTGCTTGTTCTGACTGATAAAGGCGCGTGACGGCATCGCGGCGGTCGCCATGCTCGGCTAACGCAGCAAAAACATCGTGTACCCCCACCTCAAACCGTGTGTTCTGACGCGAAAGCGTTGAGGCTAATACGTTACCGCGCAGATCCACCAGCCCCACTTCGTCCCACAGGGCGACTTGGTCGCGTTGCTGCGTCAAATAGTCAGTCAGCACGGTGGTGGCCAGGCGCTCCTCGCGCGCAAGCCGATAGAGCGCTTCTACACTTTCAAGGGCATGGCGCGAGGTATCAAGGGCGCTGCCTAGCCATTCCGCCACCACATCGGCACTTGCGCCGGTGCGCGACTGCGCAGAAGCCCGCTGATCGAGGTAGTAGGTGCGCATCTCCCATGCCACCAGCGAAATGATACTTAACAGTAATAAGCCTCCCAGGCACCCTACCCATCGCGGTGAGAGGTGCCGCCACTTATCATTCCAATACCTCAAAATGGCTCCTTAATCGCAACTTCAACGCGATTACGCCCGGTGCGTTTTGCCTGATACATCGCCTTATCGGCTTGGGCGACGATGGTTTTACAGCTATCACCGGGGTGCCACGCCGCCACGCCTACACTAACCGTGACCGGCTGCGTTAACCCGTCAACTTCTAGCGTCGTCACGAGGTGGCGTAGCCGCTCGGCCAACCCGACTGCCGCGTCAATATCGGAGTGCGTCGCAAGCACGACAAACTCTTCGCCGCCCCAGCGACCAAGATGATCACAGCCGCGTAATGACCCTTCCACTAAGCGGGCAAGCGATACCAGCACGTCATCGCCTAGGCTGTGGCCATGGTTATCGTTGATCTGCTTAAAGTGATCGACATCGAAGAGCAAAACAGCAAAGACCGCGCCGTAACGTTTAGCCGCCACCAGTTCAGCATCGATGGCTTGCTCAATGCGGTAGCGGTTCCACACCTGGGTCAGCGGATCAAAATGCGCCAGCTGCTCTAAGCGCTGATTGGCTTCGGCCAGCGCTTTGCGTTCGCACTCCAGGTACATATTAAGCGTGCTGATTTCGTAAGCCGAAATTGCCAGCGTTAGGTCTTCACCCAAGTCCACCGCCGCCAGGCGCTCAACCCGCTGCCACGCCTCGCTTTTACCCACCACTTCTTCATGCCATGCCGACGAGGGGGTGGCCAACGCCGCCTCCTGCGGAAACGTTTTAGGCTGCATTGCCCAGTAGAGACTTTCTATCTGTTCCGGACGAAAAAACAGCAGCCAACCTCGTTGAGCAGGATTAACAGGCAGAGGAACCGCGAGCACACCACACTGCTGGGGCATGGACAGCGACGCGGTGAGCGGCTCTTTCGATATATGACGGGTGCACCACGGCCCGCTGTGGGCATGGGCTTTATCCAAACGCTTCACTAGCTGGCTAATGGTCTCTGGAGCCGGCGTATTGCCGGCCTGAAAAACGCTGCTCTTCGCCCATAGTGCCACGCCGTGGGAGCGAAACAGGGCCATCCAGGTATCCGCCTGGTCAGCTAACAGCTGCTGTGGGCTTTGCGGCTCGACGCGCGCCTTCGTTGAAAGTGCCAAACTATCCTGCACGCGCTGTAAATAGCGGGCTTCTTGACGTGCCCGCAGCAGCAGCAGGCGCTGAGTCGCCATTTGCACCAGCATGCGCACCGCATCCCGCACGGGAGGGGGTACCGGATGAGGCGTCGCCGAATGACAAAACAGCAGCCCCCATAGCCCCGTATCACTCTGCATAGCAACGCTTAATGTTCCGCGCACGCCGAGACGTCGAAGATAACGTTGACGCTCTGGAGCAGGCGCACGCAAAAAACTGTCGTTAAGAGCAACAGGGCAGTCCCTGGGGACTAAATGCTCCCCCGGCGCAGCGACATCTTCAATGAGGCGCACCGGATGGCGCTCATAGGCAAGACGTAGAGAAAGGGGGAAATCACTGGCGGGAAAACGTTGGCCAAGCAGCGTCGGTAGGTTGTCATCGCGCGCTTCGGCGACAATAAGACCGTGCCAGTCGCTGTCAAAATGGCAGATCGTCACACGGTCATGACCGGTCAGCTCTTGAACAGTCCGCACCAGGTAGTCGAGCAGCTCTTCTTGGTGGCTCGCTTCTGTCAGCCTCAGCAAGCGATCATTCACGGTGCCTAATAGACGCCGTTTAGCGATAGGTGTGAGTGGTTCAACTTCCACCACAACGTAGGCGCCTGAACGGTAGGCATAAAGCTGAAAACGCGTTGCACTCGCCGGACGCGTAAAGGTTAACGGCCCAGCTAGACGTTGTTGGCCTTTTAGTTCCCGGCGCAGCCGCTGGCTCAAGCGCTTACCCAGTACACCCGACAGCGTTTGAACACGGTCGTGGGTAACGGCCGTGCCAACGAGTGCCGCCAGGTTGCTACTGACAGCTTGAATCCGCCAACTGTCCGCATCCAGCACCAGCAGTGCGCCAAACGACTGAAGTAAAGGGTGATACTTCGACACAAAAATAGCCTCGAAAAAATCTATTCACCCTCAAGCTGCTGTTTTAGCAACAGCTCAACGCGACGATTGGCTGCTCTACCTTCTAGCGTCGCGTTGCTTTCCATGGGTTGGGTATCGGCATATCCGACCGCCCGCATTCGTGAAACAGCGATTCCCTGGCGTTCAAGGTGGCGAACAACCGCAATCGCGCGACCTACAGAAAGCTCCCAATTCGACGGGAATCGTGACGTAGCAATGGGTATATTATCAGTATGTCCTTCTACCGAAATTTGACCTTCAAAAGCCTCAAGCGTGGCTGTCAGGCTTTCTAGCACATTTTGCCCTTGGGGCGTGAGCACAGCATCGCCACTGGGGAACAAAAGGCTATCATCGATACGCAGGGTGACGCCTTCCCGGCCCTGGGAAACGCTGACACCAGGAATGTTTAGCCCCGCCATTTGTGGCCGCAGCCCTTGATGACGCGGCTTGATACCCGTGGCCAGGGTCGCAAGGGGCAGCGATGTAATCGCGCTGGCCAAGCGCATGTTGTCGCTATCCGATGCCTCCCCGCCCCCTGGTGGCGTTAACGCCAGCAGTAGCACAAACAGGGTGATCAACAGCGTTAAAACGTCCAGATAGCTCGTTAACCAGCTCTCATCCCCCTCGCCTTCGGCAATGGGCATTTCCAGCGCATGACGGGCTTCACTATTCAGCATGGCGCTACCCTTTTGTCGATGGGCTAGGCGCTTCGCGCGGCTTCACGTTAGCGTCGCGGATTTCATCGTGGTAGTTAGCAACAAATGAGTTCAGTGTTTCTTCAATAAACGAAGGCAGGCGGCGCTTGGTAATCAGCGATATGCCTTCGAGCACCATGTTCATGGTGATAAGGCGCTCTTCGGTGCGCCGCTCCAGCTTAACGGCAACCGGCTTAAACACTAAGTTGGCGAGCAAAATGCCATAAAACGTGGTGAGCAAGGCAACGGCCATGCGCGGTCCAATGACTTCTAGGTCGCCTGCATCCATGACTTCAAGCATATTGACCAACCCCACCAAGGTGCCAATCATGCCAAAAGCAGGCGCATAGGTGGCCATCGTGCGGAAAATTTGTGCCTCTGCATGTTCTCGCGCTTTTAACCGTGCGATGCGCCAGCGCAGCATATCGAAAATCTCATCCTCTTTGGTATTCGCAATCACCAGCTGAATACCCGTGCGTAGAAATGGATTTCGGGTATGTTCTAGCTCTTTTTCCACCGCTCGCACGTCGCCTTTAAACCATAGCCGAGACATCGATACCAGCTCATTAATGTCGTCTCGCACGTAGGTGTTTTCACGACGAAACACTAAACCGACCAAGCGCACGACCCTGAGCACTTCTTTCAGTGGGTAGCTGATAAACGTCGCCGCCAGCGTGCCGGTGATGACAATCGCAAGGCCTGGCAAATTCAGAAAGCTTTCGGGGGACTCTGCGGTAAAAAACAGTACGCTGACAAGCAGTAGGATGCTGGCAGATATACCGATTAGCGTAGATGGATTCATCAACGGCTCCTCGCCGGGTTCAAATACGTGAGTGAGAGATTAATGGGCATCGTGCAGGCGGGCGCGTAAACGGCTAACAGCCTGACTATGCAGCTGGGAAACACGCGACTCCGTCACGCCCAGCACAGCACCCACCTCTTTTAAATTCATCTCTTCTTGGTAGTACAGCGCCATTAACAGCTTTTCTCGCTCGGGCAGCGCCTCAATCGCTTCAATCAGGGCTTGCCGCTGCTGGGCACCCAGCAGCTGGTCAAACAGCCTATTGCCAGCGTCGCCGCCGCTAGGCTCTCCACCCTCTCCGACAAGCTCTTCAAACGGCAGCAGCTGGCCGCTATTGGTATCATTAAGCAGCTGCTGATAGTCGCTAAGCGGCATCCCTAAGTCACGGGCAATCTCCCCCTCGTCGGGCGCGCGGCCTAGCTGTTGCTCTAGCCGACGCACCGCCTCATCCATTGCCCTAGCCGAACGCCGCACGCTGCGGGGAAGCCAATCGCGCGTGCGTAGCTCGTCCATCATCGCGCCACGGATTCGCTGGCTAGCAAAGGTCGCAAAAGTCGCGCCCTGGGCCGCATCAAAACGCCCAAGGGCTTCTAATAACCCCACCATCCCCGCCTGGATCAGATCATCTAGCTCGATACTTGCGGGCAGTCTCACCTGCAGCGTTAAGGCCTGACGTCTCACCAGCGGCATGTATTGCGTTAACAGCTCACTCTGTTTGATCCTGCCTTGTGCTGTATACATCCTCGTGCCTCGCGGCTGAACTACTTGTTACTGGTAATTCACGATTGCTTGTAGCCCCTGTATCCGCACCGGCCGCTGGCCAGGCATTAAGGCAAAACGAAAATACAGCGGCGCATCGGCGTGCTTACCTGCCAATGCCAGGGTAGTGCCTCGCATGCTGTTCAGTGGAACGCACTGTTCTGGGTGGCATAGCCACGCATTGACCAGCGCCGCGGGTGGTGCCTCATACCGCCATTGAATCCTGTCGATGACGGCATTGCCCACTTGCGCTGCATTCGGTGCCACGATGGGGCCGCTGCTGCTGACCCTATCGCTCATGGCAACCATGACGCTGGGAACGTGACTGCTCCAACTGCCAGGCGCTGCCTGCACGTGACTGGCTAGCGCCATGGCGCTAAGCATTATCAGCAGAATCAGCGCGACAATTTTTAATTTCATTCTGCCTTGCTGGCGTTGTCGCTGCATAGGTTCCCCCGGTAACGCTGATAGGCAGTGGCCTCTGCCAATACCCGCTGACTTATGAGCGCTGCGGCTCCCTTATCGAGCAAGCAACAGCAGCTCGGTGTCTAAATAACTTGCGGCTGCTTCTCGCAAGTTATCGAGTAATCCTTGGCGTGGCAAGTGAGGTTCATGTAGCGCCAACAGGCGCTTTGGGCCTTTGTTGTCATGCACTTGCCGCAAAATTCGATACATGGACATAAACGCATCCGCATCGCTATTAACCCACAATGCCCAGCGTGAATAACGGGCCGATAGCAATGGGAGGTTAGCGGTTGCAGGATCAACCAAATGTATGTCCCAGTCATCAGGGTTTCCAGCCCAGCGACGCCCGAGCGCCGACCATTGGCTGAGGCGACTTTTGACTTTATTCACCTGATATTGATGGGAGGATAAGCCCACCACAACTAGCGGCTGCTTCACCGCTGGCGGTACCTCTACGGTAGGCTGCATCGCGGATACAGCATAAGCAGAAGCCGCTTCCTGTGAGACAGGTGCGGCGGGAGATGCCTCAGCCATTAGCGTATCTTCAGGCATTTCTCCACGCTGCTGGCGCTGTAAATCTGCCCATTTACGCAGCCCTGCCGCCTGATCCTGGCTGCTCATACCACGCCCTCTCGGCTAACGCTGCCTAGCTGGCGAATCGCATCACGGGCCATAAAGGCATGAATTAAGCCATCAAGCAAAGCGGTATCTCGCCGCTTCCGCTGGGTACCTAGCAGCAACATAATATCGGTACGCAGCGCCAAAGCAGCGTCATCGTCAGCACTGTCTAAATGCCCTGCCACGGCAGCAGCGCCGCTGGCCATTAGCAAGCGCACTTCTGTACTGATATCACCGCTATCGGCTTCTTTAAGCTGCTGCCATGCGCGCTTGGTCAAGGCAGTGACGCCTTCGCCTTGCAGCTGGGTCGCCAGCAGAGAAACTGCTTCTGCTCCCAACCGCACGGGGGTCACCCAATACCTTCGGGCAACGCGCTTAGCGCTTTCGGGGTCACGTATTTCACCGTACCAAGCGAGTAGCGCATTGCCCGCAGCGTCGGTCACCTCGGCGTAAGCACTCCATAGCTGCATCGGCTGACCACGGAAACGCACGCTGATATGGTGCGTCAGCGTGCTGTCGATAAACAGCTGGCGCTGAGCATAACGCGCGCCCTGGGAGTATACCCGCTGTCCGGCAGGCACTAGGCTGACCCAGGTCAGATGTTGGGCTTCAAGCCATGCCAGCGCCTCGGCATCAGGGAGTGCAGGCAGTAGATGAACCGCTACGCCGAGCGCGTCGCCTTGCGCTGCCAGACGGGGCTGCCAACCCGCGGGTTGACGATGCTGTAAGTATGGTAGCGCCGCCCAAGCCCCGTTGGCGTCTAGCCCCATATCGGGCATTGACCAGTCACAGCCCCGCTCATTGCGACGAGGTGACCATGCCATCCCCAGGATGTTATCTGCTGCGGATGGACCCGCCAGCAAACGATCAAGCCGCTCATCCTGAACGGCGCTTGGCAACGCCGCTATATCCCATACCGCCTCTAAGCGCGCAAAATCCGCTACCCGTTGGCGGAGCCTCGTCAGTACCGATGACAGCCGACGCCCCTGCCCCAGCACATCCCGCGACCAGCGTGGCAAACTGAGCGACGCAGCAGCAGGCTGGCGAGCTGATGTTGCTTGGCTGCTCAGCGCCTGATCGATAAGCGCTGCCGGATTCGCCACCGCCATATCTTCGGGTACCTGCTGTCCATGGGAACCAAACAGCACGCGCATTCCATGACGCATGATAATATCGAGCACCGGTGCTAGGCGTCCGGCTTCATCCTGTTTGGTGATAATACAGTCGTCTAGCTCGGCGCCCGCTGCTCGGGCCGCTTGACGGTAGCGTAGTACGACTTCTTCCAGGGTTTCTGGCTGGCTGGCGGCATTTAATAACAGCACCAACCGCACCGACGACTGCCCTCCCTGTAGGTGGGCAATCTGTTCAATCACCCGCTGGTCACGCTGGCTCATACCGACAGTATCGATAATCACCCACTGTTTACCCTGCAACCGACCTAAGAGATCGTCAATCGGCTGCTCAGCATCGAGGGCATACATGGGTGTATCCAGCAGCCGTGCATAAATACGCAGCTGCTCATGGGCGCCAATACGGAAGCTATCGGTAGTGACAAGCGCCACCGGACGCGTGCCATGGCGCATCACGAAACGTGCCGCGAGCTTGGCGGTGGTAGTGGTTTTACCCACACCCGTTGGCCCCACTAGTGCAACAATGCCCGTTTGGTCGAAAAAGCTGTTTTCCTGGGCCAGTACGGGTAAGCGGGCCATCAGCTGTTCGCGCAGCCAGACAAGCGGCTGATCGCTATCATCGGCGGCGGTTATAAGCGCGTCGGGTAGCCCCGCCAGCACTTCGCTGCTCAACTCATCGCTAAAACCGACGCGAGCAAGTAGCTGACGCAGCCTTGTAGACGTATCTCCTGCTACGGAAGCGCTAGTTGCTTGCTGCTGGCGGGTTAACAATTCCCGCATATCCTGCATTTCACGCAGCAAGCGCTCGCTCATGGCCTGAAGCGGATCAGCGGTGGGCGCTGAGAACGCAGGCGTAGCGGCGCGTTCCGGCTCTGGCGTGGGGGATGGGTCAAAATGGTCGACCGCCTCATCTGCCATGGCCAAAATCTCAACGCCGCCCTCGGTGCGTCGGTTAGCGAGGATCAGGGCGTCATCGCCCAGCGCCTCACGCACCTGGCGCATCACATCACGGCTATTTGCTCCGACAAAACGTCTAACACTCATGCTTTACCTTTTGCCTCTGCTTGAATGGCTGCCACCGCTTCATCGGCGTTTATGGCTATCTGCGCTCGCTAGCGCCCACCCACAATGGTGGTCACCCTTAGCGTACGGTCATCCGGCACCTCCGCCTGAGACATCACCACCATATGGCGCATGCGGCGACGCAGGAAGCGCGACAGCACCGCGCGTAACGAGTGTTGCACCACCAATACAGGGGCTTCACCACTGGCTTCGTGCTGCTCTAGCGCTTGCTGTGCCTGGTTCATTAAGGTCTCTGCTAAGCCAGGCTCCATAGCCCCGTTGCCGTTCATCGCCTGAATAAGCACTTGTTCTAGCTGAGCATCCAATCCCATCACATGGAGTGTTTCCTGACCAGCAAACCACTGTTGGGTAATAGCCCGGCCTAGCGCAATGCGTACTAACGCGGTGAGTTCATTGGGGTCTTTCTGCTGCCCCGCATGCTCCGCCAAGGTATCCAACACGGTACGCATATCACGGATAGAAACATCTTCATCCAACAGGTTCTGCAGAATACGCTGGAGTACCGTCAGAGAAATCGCTTTTGGCACCACCTCTTCCACCAGCGATTTCTGCTCATCCCCCAGCTTGTCTAGCAGCTTCTGCACTTCCTGGCGGCCAAGCATTTCCGGCGAGTGGCGGTGCAACAGGTGATTTAAGTGCGTGGCAATGACCGTGCTGGCATCCACTACCGTGTAACCATACACCTGCGCATGCTCACGCTGACTGGCATCAATCCAAATGGCTGGAAGCCCAAACGCAGGCTCTTGAGTGGGCGTCCCCTGCAGCTCGCCGGACACCTGCCCCGGATCAATGGCTAGCCACTTGCCGGGCTGTGCCTCGGCACGCCCGATCTCCGCCCCTTTCATCGAAAGAACATAGGTGTTGGGAGAAAGCTCCAAGTTATCGCGTATATGCACGACTGGAGGTAAAAAACCTACTTCCTGGGCAAACTTTTTGCGCACACTTTTGATCCGGCCCAACAGCTCCCCTTTTTGGCGCGAATCCACCAGCGGAATCAAGCGGTGTCCCACCTCCAGGCCCAGGGTATCGACTAGTTGGACATCTTCCCAGCTCGCTTCGGGGGTTTCCTGCACCGGTGGAGGGGCCGCGGCAATTTCCTCCTTGACCAGTGCCTTGTCTTTTTGGCGGATCAACACCCATGCCAGCCCCGCAAGTACCCCTGTAAAAATCAGGAAAACAAGATTAGGCATGCCGGGCACCATGCCCAGCAGCCCCATCACAATGGCGGCCAGAATCATCACTTGGGGGTTAACGAACAGCTGGCTGATCATTTGCTGACCAACGTCCTGGTCGGTATTGACCCGCGAGACCGTGACACCCGCTGCGGTTGAGATCACCAGCGCCGGTATCTGGGCGACCAAACCGTCGCCAATGGTCAGCAACGTATAGGTGCGGGCCGCATCGGCAAATCCCATATCGTGCTGCATCATGCCGATCAGCAGACCGCCGATAATATTCACCACCATAATGACCAGGCCGGCCATAGCGTCACCGCGAACAAATTTACTAGCACCGTCCATTGAACCGTAAAAATCAGCCTCTTGGGCGACTTCGGCACGACGCTTTTTAGCGTCTTCTTCGCCAATCAAACCCGCATTCAAGTCGGCATCAATGGCCATCTGCTTGCCGGGCATGGCATCCAGCATAAAGCGGGCGCCCACTTCGGCAATCCGCCCGGCCCCCTTGGTAATTACCATGAAGTTGATAATCACGAGGATTAAAAAGACCACCAGACCAACCGCAAAGTTACCCCCTACCAAGAAGGTACCAAACGCCTCGATGACTTTACCTGCCGCATCGCCACCTTGGTGCCCTTCCATGAGAACCACGCGGGTAGACGCAACGTTGAGCGACAGACGCAGCAACGTGGTAAACAGCAGCACCGCCGGAAACGCCGCAAAATCCAGCGGCTTTTGCGCAAACATGCTGACCAACAGCACCATAATGGCCAGGGCAATATTGAAGGTGAAGAGTAAGTCCAGCGCAAACGGCGGCAGGGGCAGAATCATCATGCCCAAAATCATTAGAATCAGCAGCGGCCCAGCGAGCAGCTTCATGCGGACATCGCCCATCCAGTCACGCTGATTGATCAATTGGCCTAAGCCTTTCATGACTGCGCCTCACTGCCACCGGCGCGGGGGCCGGGACTATCCATATCCGGGGGAACCGGCAAATTATCGGGGGTGGGGGGCACCTCGCCTCCTTGTTGTGCAACATGCTTCAGACGGTAAGCCCAGGCCATCACTTCGGCGACGGCGGTATACAGTTCCGCAGGCACTTCGGCTTCTAAGTCCACATGATGATACAGGGCACGGGCCAAGGGTGCTGCCTCCAATCGTGGCACACCCGCCTCTGAACCAATTTCACGGATGCGCGCCGCCACCGCATCGGCCCCTTTGGCAACGAGCCGGGGCGCACCCATACTGCCCTCCTGGTACGACAGTGCGACCGCATAGTGGGTAGGGTTGGTAATAATAACGTCAGCATCCGGCACTTTGCTCATCATGCGGCCACGCGCCATCGCCTGCTGCTGCTGACGAATGCGGCCTTTGACATGCGGATCACCCTCGGACTCTTTATGCTCTCGCTTTACCTCTTCTTTGCTCATGCGCAGCTTTTTGGCATTGCTCCATAGCTGAAAAGGTACGTCGATGAGGATAACCACCACCAGTGACAACACAATTAGCCCAGCGGCTAAGGCGGCCATATTGAGCGTGCTGACCAGCGCCTGCTGGATAGGCTGATCCATCAGCCCCATAAACCTACCGATATTAACGTACAAAAAAGCCGCCGCGACGCTACCTACGAGTACCGATTTGGCAATCGCTTTGGCTAGCTCAACCAGCGCCTGAGGCCCGAATAAGCGCTTCAAACCTTTGACAGGGTTGAGTTTTGAGAGCTTGGGCTGCATCGATTTTGCTGATACCAGCCACCCTCCCAGTAGCGCAGGCGCCACTAGCGCCACAACGGCAAGCAGTAGAAAAAGCGGAATCATGGCAAATAGGGTGCGCTGGCCAAGATCCAAGGCGTTCACCAGCATCGGAGTACTCTCCATCACCTGGCGACGCTCAAACAAAAACGCCTGCTCCATCACCATGCCTAACTGGTCATAGAGCATCTGCCCCATGCTCCACAGGCCTATCACACCCCCTAATAGCAGCATAAAGGTAGTGAGCTCTCGGGAACGAGGCACCTGCCCCTCTTCACGCGCTTTATCTAAGCGCCTGGGGGTGGCCTCTTCAGTTTTTTCCTGATCGCTGTCGTTATCTGCCATGCTACTACCCGGCCTGTCGTACGCGGCTCACCATAAATTCAGCCGCCCTAGAAGGCGGCTGAACAAAAGCCTATAGTGCCAGATGCGGCTTGTTACAATGTCTTAATAACAACGCATTAAAAGCCTAATTCGTCCAATAAGTCATCTACCTGATCTTGGCCTGTGACGATATCCGGGGCATTCTCCTGCACTTGAGGGCCGTTGAGAAGATCCTCGTTACGCCGCGCATTTTCGTTTTTCCACTGATCTTCGGCCTTACGCTGCATGTTTTCGCGCGCTTGTGCGCCCGGCACGTTGTCAATCAACACCTGCACCAGCTGATGTTCGATCTCGCGAATCACATCCATCATTTTCTTGATGACTTGGCCGGTCAGATCCTGGAAGTCCTGTGCCATCATGATTTCCAGCAGCTCTTTATTGGTGTCTGCGGTTATGGTGGGCACATCGCTTAGGTAAGTGCGCGTTTCTTTTACCAGCGCCTTAGCGTCATCAAGCTCCTGGGGGGCCTCAAACCAAGCCTCCCAACGCTTATCTAGCGCTTCAGCGCGCTCAGACAGCTGATCCTGCAGCGGCTGTGCGCGGTCAATAGCGTTTAGTGCTCGGTCGGCCGCCTGCTCCGTCATGGTCGCCACGTAGTGAAGACGGTCACGCGCGTCAGGAATCGCTTCCGCCGCTTTTTCAATCTCTTTGTCTAGCCCCAGCTCACGCATATTATCGCGCAGCATACGGGTCAGCTTGCCGATGCGATGGATAAGCTCTTCAGCGGCTTCTTCAGGCAGTTGGGCAGTGTTTTCCTGCTCATTCTGGCTCATTGTCGTGTCTCCTTGCTCACCGAGCCACCAAGGCTCAGCCGCATTATTTACCCATCTTGTCGAAGATTTTATTCAGCTTCTCTTCTAGGGTAGCGGCAGTGAACGGCTTAACGACGTAGCCGTTAGCGCCTGCTTGGGCAGCGGCAATAATGTTCTCTTTTTTCGCTTCAGCCGTCACCATCAGTACCGGCAAATCTTTGAGCGCCTCGTCTTGGCGAATCTCTTTGAGCATTTCCAAGCCGTCCAGGTTGGGCATGTTCCAGTCAGAGACCACAAACTCAAAGTTGCCTGCTCGCAGCTTATTCAACGCGTCTTGACCATCCTCAGCCTCATCCACGTTGGTAAAGCCCAGCTCTTTTAACAAGCTGCGGACAATCCGACGCATGGTGGGAAAATCGTCAACTACCAGAAAACTCATGTTCTTATCGGCCATTGGTCATCCTCTCATCAAACACATGGGTTAGGGTGACTGGAAATTCAGTCAGGGTTGATTACGGTTAAAACTCTTCCCACTCATCGTGGTGATTTTTCTGAGCCGTGCCTCTCTGGGCGACAGGCCGTGCCGCTGGTGCCAGCTGCGCCGGCGCGGTAGACCGCGGCAACTCATAACGCTGCCCTTCAGCTTCCAGCAGCTTAAAGACAGCCACAGCTTCTTCTAGCCTGCTCGCTTGCTCTTCAAGCGAGGAAGCAGCCGCGGTGGCTTGCTGAACCAAGGCGGCGTTTTGCTGGGTCACTTCGTCCATTTGCCCCACCGCTTGGCTAACCTGCACAATACCGTCGCTCTGCTCCTGAGACGCTGCGGAGATCTCATCCATGATGTCGGTAACCCGGCGCACGGCAGTAACCACGTCGCTCATTGTGCTGCCCGCCTGCTCTACCAGGGTAGAGCCTTGCTTTATTTGCGAGACCGAGGCATCAATCAGCGTTTTGATCTCTTTAGCCGCATCCGCGCTACGGCTCGCCAGGTTGCGCACTTCACCTGCGACAACAGCAAAACCGCGCCCTTGCTCACCGGCACGCGCTGCTTCTACCGACGCGTTCAGGGCCAATATATTGGTTTGAAAGGCAATTGAGTCAATCACGCTAGTGATGTCAGCGACTTTTTGCGAGCTGGTGGAGATACCATGCATCGTTTGCACGACCTGCTCGACCACTTGCCCGCCCTGCTCAGCGGTGGTGGATGCATCTGCCGCCAGGGTGCTCGCTTGGCGTGCATTATCGGCGTTCTGCTTCACTGTCGCGGTCATCTGCTCCATGCTGGCAGCAGTTTCTTCAATGGAGGCTGCCTGCTGTTCGGTACGCGATGATAAATCGGCATTACCACTGGCAATTTCTCGGGTGCCATGATGAATTTCGCTGCTACCCTCGCGCACTTTAGACACGATACCCGTGAGGTTTTGCTGCATCACCGCCATGGCAGCAAACAGTTGCCCTATCTCGTTTTTGCCTGACGCTGGCAGCGGTTCGGTTAAGTCGGCCTCAGCAATTTTATCCAAGCGGCGAGTCGCATCAGTCAGCGGTGAAATCACCGTACGGCGTAGCCCAATGTAAATCAGCACCGTCAGCAGCAGCGCAAAAAACGTCGCAATCGCGTTAATCAGGGTAAAGAAATTCCCCTGCGCATCGGCATCACTGCGAATCTCCCTGACAAGCTGAAACGCGTAATTAATGAAGTCAGTTGAGCTATCGGACAAATTTGCCAGCGGCCCCACAAGTTCGCCACGTAGGCGGTTATAAGTAGTGATATCCATTGCTTCGAAAGTAACAAGCTGCTGTTTTAAAAGGATCAGCACGTCCTCAAAATCTTCAATCAAGACATTAGCAAACGTATTGCCTTGCGATGTTATCCGAGGTGTCGCGACGAAATTCGCAAAACGCTGCTCAGAGCGCTCAATCCGATCGGCCGCAAGGGCTATCTGCTCATTCGACTGACGCGTCTGCCCCACCATCAGATAGTTTGAGGCTGTTTCCATCGCGTACATTGCTTCGTTTAACAGCGAATCGGCACGGTTTATTTCGTTGAGCTGATCACTACTGATGCTGTCTAGCGTGGCTATGTTGTGCTGCGCACTGCGGTCTGAGACAAAGCTGATGCTTGCCAAAACTGCAACGATAGCGACAAAACTAATGAGTGCAGCAATCACTACTGCGTGAATACTCATATTGCGAAATAAGCGAGCCATAAACTTTCCCCCGTTGCCCTTATTGTGTTGATGGTGCGTTTTTTTAATAACGTATTGTTTTAATTATTACCGCTATACCCGCTGGGCGCGGCCAGACGACGCGACCAGCGCCATCAAGCGCGCTGGTATATCGTCTAACGCGACAACATCAACAGCGCCCCCAACGGCAATCGCCTCCCTGGGCATTCCAAAGACCACGCAGCTCTCTTCGTTTTGTGCAATGGTCGGCGCACCCGCTTGGCGCATCTCTAATAGCCCTGCAGCGCCGTCTTTTCCCATCCCGGTCAGGAGGACCCCAATGGCGTTCTTGCCGGCATGTTTTGAGGCCGAGTGAAACAGCACATCGACCGATGGCCGGTGACGATTAACCGGCGGGCCATCGTTGAGTCGTGCCACATAGTTAGCGCCGCTGCGGACGAGTTCAAGGTGCTGATCACCCGGTGCGATATAGGCATGGCCGGGCAGCACACGCTCACCATCAGTGGCTTCTTTCACGGTAATCCGGCACAGCCGATCCAACCGTTCAGCAAACGAGCGGGTAAAACCGCCCGGCATGTGTTGGGTGATTAAAATAGCAGGCGCATTGGCGGGCAAGGGTTCCAACACGGCACGTATAGCTTCAGTACCACCGGTAGAGGCGCCAATGATGATCAGCTTCTCACTGGTGACTAACGGTGCTTTCAACTGTGCAGGAGGCGGCGTGTTTTTATGACGGGCCTGGCGGGGGCGGGAGCGTGCCGCAGCGCGCAACTTTTCAGCAATTTCGTTGGCGTACTCCATCATCCCGTTGCGAATGCCTAGGCTCGGCTTCGCGACAAAGTCCAAAGCTCCTAGCTCAAGCGCCCGCAGGGTGATTTCAGAGCCGCTTTGTGTCAGTGATGACACCATTAGTACCGGCATGGGACGCAGACGCATTAGCCGTTCAAGAAAGTCCAAGCCATCCATCCGTGGCATTTCCACGTCGAGCGTCAACACATCGGGGTTGTGCTGCTTGATCAAATCCCTGGCCACAATGGGATCGGGCGCAACGGCAACCACTTCCATGTCTGGCTGTGAATTGATGATTTCGGTTAATAAATCACGAATCAGCGCCGAGTCATCGACACATAAGACTTTGATCTTGGCTGCGCTCAAAGCACGCCTCCTTTTACGGTAGCTACCTACTGTGCCATCTCGCATCCGCGCTAACACGGTCTGTTAACGGAGCGTACGCACATAAACGGTTTTATTTTTTAGCGAGGGTGTAAACCGTCTGCCCACGCAACTTAAATGCATCACTGATATAGGAGAAGTTTTCAGAGTGCCCGGCAAACAGCAAACCATCTGGCTTCATGAGCGGCGCAAACCGCTTTAAAATCTTCGCCTGGGTATCTTTATCAAAATAAATCATGATGTTGCGGCAAAACACAGCATCAAATGGTCCCTTTATCGGCCACTGGGGTGCTAGCAGGTTAAGCGGCAAAAACTCTACTAATGCGGAGACTTCAGGGCGAATACGCGCAAGCCCGATATGATTGCCGGTACCTTTCTGAAAAAACCGTTTTACCCGCACTTCATCCAGCTTGCGCACCTGCTCTTGAGGGTAAATACCCGCGCGGGCTTTGCTGAGCGCTTCGGTATCAATATCGGTTGCGATGACCTTCGCTTGTGAGGCTTTAGGGCCGAGCGTTTCCAGCAGCGTCATGGCGATCGAGTAAGGCTCCTCCCCCGTTGAAGCTGCAGAGCACCAAATAGTGACCGGTTCCTGCTTATGTTTAATGTGCTCAGCTAACAGGGGGAAGTGATGCGCCTCACGAAAAAATGCGGTTAAATTCGTCGTCAGGGCATTGGTGAAGGCTTCCCACTCTTTAGCATCCGGCTGGCGCTCTAAGCGTGACAAGTAGTCGGTAAAGTGCGTTATGCCATGGTGGCGCAGCCGCTTAGCTAAGCGGCTATAGACCATTTCACGCTTGTGCTCGGCAAGCACGATACCAGCACGCTGGTAGATCAGCTCTCTGATGCGTGAAAAATCGGCGTCTGTGAGCAGCAAGTCGCGCTCAATTTGACCACTCGATGCCCATTGGCCGGCATCAGCTACCCGTTCGCGTTGTCCGCTCAAAACTCTTCCCACTCCTCTGCAGAGGCCGATTGTCGCTTCACAAGCGGCGCTGGCGATGTCGTGCTATTTGGCTTCGCAGACAGTTTGTGCGCAGCAGCAGGTGCCCCAATAGCGGCGGGCATGGGCTGTAGCGATCGTTGATGGTTTAACCGAAAGGCTTCCACGGATAGCGCCAGCAAACCCGCTTGATGCTCTAACGCCGCTGCCGCTCGCGCGGTTTCCTGCATGCGGCTCGCATTTTGCTGGGTCGTTTGATCCATTTCCGCTACGGCTTGGTTCACTTCTGCAATACCGCTGCTTTGCTCTTCTGAAGCCGAGGAAATCTCGTGCATAATTTGCGTTACATTACGCGCCGCTTCAGCCACCTCACTCATGGCCATTTCAGCTTTTTCCACTAATCCGGCGCCTGCGCTCACTTCCTGACTCGAACCATCAATTAATAGGCGTATCTCTTGAGCGGCTCCTGCACTGCGCCCCGCCAAATTACGCACTTCTTCTGCCACCACCGCAAAGCCGCGCCCATGCTCCCCTGCCCTGGCCGCTTCAACCGACGCATTAAGCGCTAAAATATTGGTTTGAAACGCAATAGAGTCGATAACATTAATAATCTCAGTCATTTTGCGAGAGCTTTCGGTAATACGCTGCATGTTGTCGACTAATTGCGTCATTAGCTCGCCGGTTTGCGTGACCCGTGTAGCATTGTTATCGGCCAAGCGGCGGGCTTCTTGAGCGTTATCGCTATTTTGACGAACGGTGGTGGTGATCTCTTCCATGCTAGAGGCCGTTTGCTGCAGCGAAGCTGCCTGCTGCTCCGTACGCGATGAAAGCTCTTCATTGCCACTGGCAATATCCTGCGCCGCAGGGGTGACCACTTCAATGCCGCTTTTGACCTCACCGATAATGCTGCTGAGGCTTTTACGCATGGTATTGAGCGAATCTAACAGGATGCCAATTTCATCACGACGACGCGCAGGCACAGGAGCCGCCAAGTTGCCCCCCGCTATCTGTAGCGTAAAGCGCGAGGCGCTTTTTAAAGGCCTGACAATGGCACGTAGCGTAAGCACACCAATCAGAATGAGTAGCAATAACCCTGTTGCCAACACGCCCGCCTGGGCGCTCAGCATCGTGGTTTGCCCCTGTTCAGCCTCTATCGCCATGTCTTCCGCAGCAGCCTGCTTTTGCGCAATCAGCTGATTCACCATGCCTGACAGCGCTCGTCCATCGGTATTCATCACGCGGATGACGGCATCTAAACCGGTAAACGCTTCATAGGTATCTTCCGCCTGTAGCACATTAGCCGCTTGCCTCATACCATTAGCTAAGAAGGCTTGGAGCTGCTGATTAAAGGTATCTGCCAGCGGGCTAGCGTTAACGTCACGCTGGTAGTAGGCCTCCCAAACCTCAGCCACCTCAGCGGCACGTTCAGCCACGGTTTCGCCTATCTCAAACCGCTCGCTGATAAGCTGCATACGCTCTGGCTCAATCATCGACTGGCGCGTCTGGGCAATGGTCTGGTCGATCTGCTGTAAACGAATAACATCGCGCAACCCATCATTATTGAGTCGGTCTAACCGTTCACTGGCAATATTTAGCCCGTAGAGTCCTAGCCCACCACTGACCAGTAGCAGGATGCCTGATACGGCAATCATGCCCACCAGCTTGGCGCGAATAGTATCCAGGCGCACCCGCTTAAGGCGCTGAATCAGCCCTTTATAACGTATACGCCCTTTATCTAAATAAACCTGTTTCAGGCGGCCCTCACGGATGCCTGCATAAACATGCTCGGCATGAGCAATTGCCTCCCGCGATGCCTGAACCCGCACCGAGGTATACCCCACCACCTGCTCGTTTTCTACAATCGGTGTGACGCTGGCATCTACCCAGTAGTGATCCCCGTTTTTGCAGCGGTTTTTAACTAACCCACGCCAGGTTTCTCCGGCCTCAACGGTTTGCCATAAATTGGCAAACGCCGCTGGCGGCATATCGGGATGCCGGATCAGGTTATGGGGCGCACCAATGAGTTCGTCATGACGAAAGCCGCTAATCTGGATAAACGACGGGTTAGCATACGTAATGCGGCCTTTAAGATCCGTACGCGAGACAAGAAAATCATCTCCCTGTAGCTCAACTTCGCGCTGGGAGACTGGTTGGTTGTTACGCATTAATATGCCTTATTGTCAGGAGGGTATTGTTATTAGTTCACAGAGCGATACGCAATGTGGAGAGTGGTTTAGAACGCTTCCCACTCATCTACCGACGCCGTTGATGCAACTGCTTTAGACGGTCGCGGCGTGGCATTGGGCAAGGGGGTATGAGTAGCTATCGGCACGGCGCCCTCTGATACACGAAAACGTTCAACTGCCTCGCGTAGGCGTGCGGCCTCGCTCTCTAGCTCATTGGCACTGCGCGCAGCCTGCTGCACCAGCTGGGCATTCTGCTGAACTACCTGATCCATTTGAGCAACCGCTTGATTGACTTGACCAATGCCATTGCTCTGCTCTTCTGAGGCGGCAGCAATTTCATCCATAATATCGCTAACACGCTGAACCGCCGCGACGAGGTCTTGCATGGTCTGTCTTGCTTGGTTCACGCGCTGCGTTCCGGTATCAACTTTCCCCAGCGAGGCGTCAATAAGCGTGCGTATTTCTTTTGCGGCATTGGCACTGCGGCTCGCTAGGCTACGAACTTCCTGCGCCACGACCGCAAACCCTTTACCATGCTCACCCGCCCGTGCGGCCTCGACCGAGGCGTTCAGCGCTAAAATATTGGTTTGGAAAGCGATGGTGTCGATCAGCGTAATTATGTCAGCCACCTGATGGGAGCTAGCGCTGATTTCTTGCATCGTTTCAACAATATTGCCGACCTCTTCACCGCTACGCCGGGCCGTTAGTGTCGCGTCACCCGCCAGCTGACTCGCTTGACGCGCGTTATCAGCGTTATGGCCTACCGTAGACGCTAATTGCTCCATGCTAGAAGCCGTCTCTTCCAACGAGGAGGCCTGTTGCTCCGTACGTGAAGAGAGGTCGTTGTTACCGCTGGCGATATGCTGTGAGCGCTCAAAAATCGAGGCGCCGCTTTGGCGAACGACCCCTACCGTCTCGGAGAGTGAACGCTGCATATGCGCCATCGCACTATACAGTCGGCCTATTTCGCTATTACCCGGCGAAGTAATTTGCTGATTCAAATCGCCTTGCGCCATACGCTCAAAATAACCCACCAAGTTATCCAGCGGGCGCAAGACGTTCGCCGTCACCCCCCAAATAACCGCCACAACGGTGAGCACCGTCATGATGACCACACCAACAAGTATCCAGCGGATGGGGGTTGCAAATGCTGCAAACGCGGCCTGCTGCGACGGTAAGTCGCTGGTCGCTTGCACAATGGCAGCGCCATGGTGAAGTGCGTAAAGGCCTATGCCGCACGCCAGGACAATGAGGAGTGAAAACGTAGCAAGTACCAGTCCCCAGCTTAAACGGACGGTCATATTGCCCATTATTTGACGCACTAGCTGTGTCACACGCATTACTCCAAGCACAACCCAATAGGCCACAGCACTCCATCGCTCGGGGCTTGGCTGTTTAGCTCCAACTAGGCACACTCCTTGTGCCTAGCGATCTACTATTAAGATTGGCTAGTGCTATCCACTAGCGCCATTTCTTCGCTGGTCAGAAGCTTATCAATATCCACTAGCACCAGCATTCGGTCGTCAAGGCTGCCTAGCCCGCTCAAGAAATCAGACGAAAGCGTCACCCCAAACTCGGGTGCAGGCTTAATCTGCTCTGGCGTTAGGGTCATCACATCGGAAACACCGTCGACCACAATCCCAACGATACGGTCGGCGACATTCACCACGATCACCACGGTTTGACCGCCATACTCGACATTTTCCAGATGAAACTTAATGCGCAGATCAACAATCGGCACAATGACGCCGCGTAGATTCGTCACACCTTTTATGAAATCCGGTGCGTTGGCTATACGCGTTACATTTTCGTAACCACGAATTTCCTGCACCTTCAAAATATCAATGGCGTACTCTTCTTCGCCTAACGAAAACACTAGGAATTCGCGATTTTCTGCCTCTGCAGCGGCTAGCACCGCCTTATTAGCTGCTTGACTCATGACGGCTCAGCCTCCTTGTAATAAGCGAGATGGGGATGATGGGTTACTTTACCTGCTTCTTTTTTGGCACGGCTCAAACGATGCAAACCCGTGATGTCCAAAATCAATGCGACACTACCATCGCCAAGGATCGTAGCCGCAGAAACGCCCGGCACTTTGCGGTAATTATCTTCAAGGTTTTTAACGACCACCTGCTGTTGGCCAATCAGTTCATCGACCAACATGGCATAACGACGCCCTTCGCCTTGTACGATAACGGCAATGCTCTTCGTCGGGTCAGTAATCGCATTTTCGACGTCTAGCACTTCATGAATGGCGATAACAGGCAGGTATTCATCGCGTACCTTAATGACCACATCGTCGCCTGCCATGGCATACATATCCTCTTTGGCAGGCTGAAGCGACTCAAGCACGGTAGAGAGCGGTAAAATGAACGTTTCGCCACCTACTTTGATTGACATACCGTCAAGAATCGCCAGGGTCAGCGGCAGCACAATGCGCGTATTGGTGCCTTCTCCTTTCTTGGACTGTATTTCAACACGCCCGCCCATGCCTTGAATGTTACGCTTTACAACATCCATCCCGACACCGCGCCCTGACACGTCGGTCACCTCTTTGGCGGTCGAAAAACCCGGGGCGAAAATCAGCTGAAAAACGTCTTCATCGCTCATTGAGTCGGAGACGTTCAGTCCATTTTCGCGGGCTTTATCTAACAGCCGATCGCGGTCCATGCCCGCCCCGTCATCGCGCACTTCAATCAGGATATTGCCGCCTTGGTGGCGCGCCGAAAGCGTCAGCTTACCCACCCGGGGTTTGCCAACCGCCTCACGCTCATCGGGCATTTCAATGCCGTGGTCTAAACTGTTGCGCACTAAGTGTGTGAGCGGGTCGGTGATACGCTCCACCAGACTTTTATCCAGCTCGGTGGATTTACCTTCGGTAATAAGCTCAATCTCTTTATTCAGCTTACCTGCGGTATCGCGCACCACGCGGGGGAAACGGCTAAAGACAAATTCCATAGGAATCATGCGGATCGACATCACCGCTTCTTGAAGGTCCCGGGCATTACGCTGAAGCAAGCTCATGCCGTTTTGGAGCGAGCTATTGCCTACAGAGTGATCATCAAGGTCACTCACCGTTTGATCGAGCATTGATTGAGTAATAATCAGCTCGCCGACCAGGTTGATAATTTGGTCAACTTTGTCAACGGAGACGCGGATTGAGGAGGACTCAGCGGCGGCTTTTTTGGGCGCGGCTTTATCACTCGGCTTTTCAGGCGCGGGAGAACTGCTCTCTTGTTTGGCTGCGGGGGCCTGCTCTGGCGCAGAAGCAGCGGCGGGGGCCTCAGCTTTCTGGGGCGATGCTTGCTCACTGGCTGCGACGCTGCTGATAGCGATCTGCTCAGGCTCAATGATAAAGCACATCACCGCCTCAATATCATCGGCGCTAACGTTACCTTTGAGAACGACCTCATAGCGCTTGTCATCGCCTGACTGCGACTGAATATCACCCAGTTGCTCCAGCTCTTCCACCAACAATGTGCGATCTTTATCGTTGACGTTCAGCAAGGCGACTAATAAGTGTGTTTCGCCCGCTTCCGGGGCATCGCTCTGACTCGTTTCTGCCTTGCTTGGCTGCGGCATGGTTGGCTCGGGCACTGCAGGTGCGTCGAGCGTTTGACCAATCTCTTCTAGCGCGATCTTTTGTAGAACTTGGCAAATTCGTTCATACGCTTCTTGGTTGGGTTCTTCCTCGTTGCGATAGGCATCGAGTTGCTCATGCATGATGTCTTTAGCCTCTAAAAAGGTGTCAACGAGGTCCGCGCGCAGGGTCAGTTCGCCTTTGCGTGCATGGTCCAGCAGGTTTTCGAAAATATGCGTGGTCTTTTGCAACACGCTAAACCCAAACGTTCCTGCACCGCCTTTTATAGAGTGGGCCGCACGGAAAATAGCGTTTAACTGCTCGCTATCCGGATCATCGACATCCAGTTCCAATAAGTGCTGCTCCATATCGGCTAGCAGCTCTTCCGCCTCTTCAAAAAAGGTGTCAAAAAAATCCGCTATATCCATGCACCGCTCCACATTATCATCATATTTTTGTGACCAGCTTCGCTCATTCGGCTATGTCGGCCTGTGGCATGTCTGGCAGTAAGGCCTCTTCGGGCACTTCGGCCTCAGGTAACGGCACATCAGTGCTAAGAATACCTGGGTCACGAATCGTCTCAGCAATTTCGGGCAACAGTACTAAAAGCTCAATACGCCGATTAATCGGGTCTGAAGGAGCAGTGTCAGGCAGCAGCACCCGATCAGCAAAGCCTGATACGCGCAGTAGTTGATCTGGGTCAAGTCCACCCACCACCAGCTCGCGCCGCGAGGCATTAGCGCGGTCACTGGATAGTTCCCAGTTGCTGTAGCCTCGATAGCCACCCGCATAGGGCACGCTGTCGGTATGGCCACTGATACTAAGGTCATTGGGCAATTCATTGAGTAACGGCGCGATGGTGCGTAACAGGTTGCGCATGTAGGGCGCTACCTGATCACTACCCAGTTGGAACATGGGCCGCTGCTCCGTGTCGAGCAGCTGTATACGCAACCCTTCGCGCGTAAGGTCAAAGCGCATTTGGTTGCGCAGTTGGCGCAGCTCTGGATCTAGCTCTATGGCCCGCTCTATACGCTGTTGTAAGTCAGAGAAAAACCGCTGTTCCTGCAAACTAGGTCGCGGCTGCAACGACAGATCTACACGGGCGCGCTCTCCATCGCTATGCGCTGGATCAGGCCCGCCACCAGGGATAACTCGCGTACTGCCGCCGCGATCGCCGGTCATCGCGGTGATCAGCGGCGTGCTAAAGTAATCCGCCACGCCTTGGCGTGTTTCATCACTGGAAACACTTAAAATCCACATCACCAAAAACAGCGCCATTAGCGCGGTCATAAAATCGGCTAATGCGATCTTCCATGCCCCGCCATGGTGGGCATGAACTACTTTTTTACGCCGAATAACGATCGGGCGTTTATCACCGCCCTTACTCATGCATTACCGGCCTTTTTTGAATCACGCACATACTCTTCAAGCTCTGAGAAGCTCGGCCGCTCGGCGGTATGCAGCGCTTTACGACCAAACTCAACGGCTAACTGCGGCGCATACCCATGTAAACTCGCCAACAGCGTGACGCGAATGCACTGCAACATTTTTTCGGCTTCTTTTGCTTGCCTATCGGCATAGCTCGCGATTGGGCTAATAAAACCGTATCCCATCAAAATACCCAGGAAGGTACCCACCAGTGCCATTGCGATCATTTGCCCCATTTGCTCGGGGCTGGCATCGGCATAGGTCAGCGCTTTAATAACCCCCATAACGGCCGCCACGATACCAAACGCAGGCATGGCATCGCCCACCTTTGCTATCGCATCAATGGGAATATGGGCTTCTTGCTCGAAGACTTCGATTTCGTGCAGCATCAGCTCATCGATTTCCATCGGCTCCATGCCGCCGCTCACCATTAAACGTAGATAGTCGGTCAAAAAGTCCATGATGTGGGGATCGGCAAGTACCGCCGGGTGCTCTTGGAACAGCGGGCTTTCCTGGGGGTTATCGATGTCGCGCTCGATACCCAACATCCCTTCGCGACGAATTTTAGAAAGTAGCTTGAACTGGAGCGCCATGAGCTCCATGTACAGGGCCTTATTATATTTTTTGGTGCGTTTGAGCCTAGGTAATATTTTAAACGTGGCTTTAATTGCCTTGCCGTTATTGGCAGCGATGAATGCGCCTACGCCCGCACCGCCAATAATGAGCAGCTCTAAGGGTTGATACAGGGGGCCTAAGCTACCGCCTGCCAGCACATAGCCGCCAAATACACACAATATTACGACCACATAACCTAGGAGAATCAGCACAAGTAGTGTCCTTGCGATAGCAATTTTTATATCAACGGAATGCCATCCCCTGCTTCATCATTATGAAGACATTGGGAGGCCCCATCCCAAGTGAAGCTTAGCCGTATCATACTCATTCACAGGCAATGTTTAATGGAAAAGTACCACTGCCTTTTAACGCTAACTATGGAGTAACGGCTGTTGCTATTAGCGGTACGCCTACCTTTAAGTAGAGCAGGACTATATTTCTATACCGGGCGCTCCCGGGTCTTGCGTGTTTTTCCGGCACGCGAAGGTGGTTGGCAGATACCGCACACATAATCATGTGACGGGCTATGCGCATGAGCCACAAAGCGTCCACCGCACCGAGTGCATGTATTTAACTGCAGCAAGTCACTCTCAAAGAAGCGTACCAGTGTCCATGCCCGCGTTAACCCCAGCACTGGCTCCACGTCTTCAAGTGCTATTTGTTCTTCATAAAGCCGATACGCTTTAACGAACGCATCAATACGCTCGCAGCAAGTATCTTGTTGTAAACTTGCATAAATATTATAAAAAAGGGATGAGTGAACATTGGGTAACCATGTAACAAACCAATCTGCCGAAAAAGGCAACATCCCTTTAGGAGGCGACATGCCGCGCACTTCCTTATACAGCTTAATTAGGCGGGTACGGCTTAGATCCGTTTCCGTCTCTAACACCTGTAAACGTGCGCCTAATTCAATCAACTCGATTGCCAGCTGTACTTGATGCATTTCATCAACCAAGCTTTTCTGGCTCACTCTGCCCCTCCGTTGGGTAATGAATCAAACGATTCGCAGGCTGATAATAGCGATGCATGCAAACCCGAAAGCCCTTGATCCCTGGGGTTTTCCATAATTTGCCGCAAACGCTGCCCGCTAGTTTGACTAAACCGACACACTAATTGATTAGTGCGTGCCAACTTTGTCAGCTGCCATGCGTTAAGTGAAACGAGTAAATCTGCCAGTTCGCCATCAACTTTCAGGCGAAACATGGCGGCTTCTCGATCTTCACTTAGTAGACGCTGGGCAAGAAGCAAGTACGCTAAGTTTAATTCTTCAATTTCATCAAGAAAGTTTGATTGGCTCATAGTGTTCCATCGAACGACACAGGCGCGGTTTTATAAACTTTATAATGACGCCATGGGTGACTTTTTCCATAAGCCTCATGGTTGCACACAACGTCTACATTGGCTACTTGCTCTGCTCACGATGGCTTATTGTCCCCTCAGAAAGCTCAAATACCCACACTAGCAACTCCGCCACAACCTGATATAGGCTCGCTGGCACTTCAGCATCCAAATCTAGCTGCATCAACAGCGCCACTAGCTCAGGGGCATCGTGCACGTAAATTCCTTGCCGCTGCGCTTCTGCCATAATCCGCTCAGCCAGCTCTCCATACCCTTTTGCCACTACCCGGGGAGCCTGATCCCCCTCCTGGTAGGCCAGCGCAACAGCTTGGCGACGACGATCACTGGGCGTCCTCATAGCTGCCCTCCCCACTGATGTGACGGGCTTTTACCTGTACTTTCCGAAAATCCAGGGCGCCCAACCGCTGCTCTAATGCGCCGCCCCCCTGCTCAAGCTGTTGATAAGTCGCTAGGTCTTCCGTCGAAAGATCTATACTGAGAACTGCTTGATAGAGCGATAACGCAATACTAAACGCCCCAACATTAGGCACCTCAAGCTGCATTTCAGAGCTCCATCCCTCCTCTGCTTCCGCATCACCCTGGGCTTCCTCGCGCCCCTCATCCCGCGTCGGCAGGTGAATTACTAACGCCATAAAAATCCCAGCCCATACGTCGCCTTCCCAACGTATGGTCGGCATAACGAGCATTTCCAACTGCTGACGTACCAGGCTCTGCAGGTTTTCATGCACAATCTCACGCCCACCACGCTGGATGGCGATGTCCGTTAGCTCGCGTACGCCGCCTGCATCTACTCTGGCCTGGGCTGCCTCAGGCCTCTCTGCCGGCAAGGCAGCAGCAGAAGAGGTTGGCGTACTAGCAACAAGAACCGCAGGACGCTCAAGCATGGGCTTATCGCTTGCTACCGGCACCAGCGTGGTATTGGATAAAATAGCCACGTTATTCGCTACTGCTGACGCAGAGGTTCCCACTACGAAGGCTGTCGGCACTTGCGCAGACGGGCCCGCTTGGAGCGGCGTCGATACGGGGATGGGCATCGGTAAATTAGCAGGCGGTAAAGGCCGTGAACCCAATTGCATCTGTGGCTCACGCAGTAGCTGTTGGCGGGAAACATCCCCCTGAAACCAGCGTTTTAGATGCGATTCATAAAATAAACCGCTATCGCGTATGCTCGACTCTAAACGCGTCGCTAGCGTGGTCGCCGCCGGTGCATCCTGAGCACTCATGAGCGGCGCTTCTGCGCGCATCACGGTAGGCGGGGCGGGAAAACGTAGCAGCACATCCGCAATGGAGCGTGCCGCAGGACTTAAGTGTGTTTGAGTAGAAGTCGGCCCCGCGTTGGCGCCGCTTTGAGCAGGTAAACGCTGCCCATCCGGAGCGGTTGGCAAGCGCTTAAGATCGCTTAACGGCGGCGACATGGGGCGCCCGTCTAAGCTAGCATCGCCTTGTAATGCCCGCGGCCCTTCGCCCGGAGGAACAGGCTGCACTGGGGCGTTTAAGGAGCGCTGTAACGAGGCTTCTCCTTGACGCCCCAGCACTTGGTGCATGAGGGTATCGATAAGTGGATTGATGCCACTCACGGAGCGCCCTTACCTTCTTCTGCGCCATCAACGTTTTGACTGCCTTGCTGAGGCGCATAGGCACGGTGCAAATCACGCTGGCGCTGGGATACGCCAATCAACTTGCCTAGTTCTTCGCGCCGCGCGACTAATCGACGTCGAATTTCTACATCGTGTTCCAGAATACTTTCCAGAAGCTCAGCCTTTCGGGTTTTGGCAGAAGCATCTAACGTGACTTTTTGATCACGCTCACGCAATTCTTCTACTAAGGTCACGTAATGCGTGCGCTGCTCAATAAGTTCCGGCCACTGCTCTGCATCAGCCAGCTCGTGCATGTGCTTTGCACGTACAAGCAATTTGGCATAGGCCTCTAACAGCGCGTGCTGCGCAGTGCTTTGGAACGCTTCAGAACCCGACATAATTGCCTCACGCACTCTGCTGTTGGCCGATTTCACGCCATGCTGAGGCGATATCTTCCAATAGCCGCTCCGCCTGATTTAGGCTCTCTTCGTCATTACGTAGATTCGCAGTCAGAAGCAAGCGAGCAATATAGTCATACAGCGAGGCAAGCCGTTCAGCAATATCTCCGCCTTGCTCTTGATCCAATGCCGCCGCTAATCCATTGTTAATAATATCCAGTGCTTTGGATATCGATTTTCCCTTTTCGGCCGTGTTGCCTGCCCGCAAGTGAATACGCGCCGCTCGGATAGCGGCCTGGGCGCCATCAAATAGCATGACGATAAGCTGGTGTGGGTCAGCTGACATCACGCCGCTTTCTACGCCGACACGGGCATATGCCTTAGCACCACGGCCATAGGCGGCGCCACCGCGAGTGTATGTCATAAGCGGGCACTCCTTTACTAGGTAACACAACAGCCGTGATAGCAGGGCCAACACATGCTGCTAATGGTTCAAAATATGCGCTTTCGCGCTCAGCTATGTAGTTATATCGGCGCCATAACCTCCGACTTTAACCCTCAAACACGCTTTATCTCATAAAAGTAATGTTCATGTAGTAGAGGGCTGTCTAGCGGTTAGATAGCCGTGCGCCGCAGCAAGTTACGTGGACACTGCCACTTCTTTAACGGGCCGGCCCAATCTCTCAAGAACATCACCTCGCACGGATACCCCCAGCGTGTCGCGCAGTGGCGGCTCAGCGCCTTCGGCAAGCACCACCTCAGCAGGCGTTCCATCTTTATTAAGACGCACAATCCACGCCAGCTTCTCACTTGAAAAATAGGCCAGCGAGCCAACTGGGAGCGCTTTAAAGTGCTCGATATAGCGTTTGATCCAATGGGGGTCAAACTGGTGAGGGTGGCGCAGCAAGTGCCTATAAATCTGTTGTGCCGTTTTTGCCGGACGGTCGGCCCGGTCACGACGCATTGCCTCAACCACATCAACAATCGCACTAGCCTTGGCCAACTCATTGATATCATTTCCGGATAACCCCTCCGGATAGCCGCTACCATCAAGCCGCTCGTTAATTCCCCCAATGACCGCCTGAGCAACTGAGGCTGAGAGCCATTGGCAGCTGTGCAGCCGATCCATCAGCAAAGACACATGCTCCTGCATCGCCTGACGATGAGTCGCTTCAAAGTTAGGCGCCTTAAATACCACCTGAGGAATAAGCGCTTTGCCTAGATCATGGATCAAACTACTGGCCACAACGGCCTTTTGCACATCGCGCGGCATGTTGCTTCCCACAAGATCCAACAAGTGCACGGCTACGGCGATACCATGACGCACCAGAAGCGGTTCAGGCGATAAACAACGCGAGGCAAACAACAGCGCTTCACGATCCTCTTCATGCAGCATTAGTATTCTGTCTGCGTTGCGTGACAGTTGCCGCGAGTCGATATCACTCCCCTGCTGAAGCAGCAATAACTGGGCATCAAGGTAAGCTGCCACTTTCACCAGGCGCCGTGCCGTTGGGGTGGCGTAACGCCGGATATCACGGCGCCCAACAAGCTCTGTACCTTTTGCGCGCCTATCGGGTTGCTCAAAAAGCGGCGACGGCTGCCGCTCCTCTTGCGTCTCTTTTTTATAGCGCGCCGCTTCACGCTCTATTTCGCAGACGAAGTACCAAATTTGGCGCTCTTGATCCGATGTACAGTTGGCAAAACGGAACCCCACGCGCAAAATATGGCGCTCAGGGTCTGTTTTTTGGTGCCGAGGTATACCCTGTACCTCAAAGTAAGTCCCATCAGGAAACGTATAGGTAAGCTTAAGAGGCCTGTCCGCCTCAGCAAGCACACCACTCGCCGTTAAAGGCAGCTCTATCTGACAGCCATCCTGGGACAGATCACGCAGCTCTCCCTGAACACTCTCTCCGTCGGCACCCACCACAGCGGCAGGCACCACCATGCCCATACGCAGCTCTGCGCGAAACGATTCGCGCCGCTGAAGCACATCCACAGTGGTGGGATAGTCACTACAGCATAGAAAGCGCCCGCCGGAGCGTCGCGTTTCAGTTAACGAAAGCAACGGCGTACGCAACACCTTGCCCTGCGACTGACCGCGTAGAAAAAATTGCTCCCCCTGCTGCAAACGGCCTAGCAAATAGTCAACGGAAGAGAGATCCATCACCAGGGTTTCACCCACGTGCTGCTCCATTAACACGATAGGCTCAGGGCGCGCATCCGACGCAGCCAAGCAGAGCGAGACGCCACCACTTTCAATCATGGCATTTAAATAAGCGCTTATCGTTGAGGCACTGGTAACGCTTTCATATTCATCTTGCTGAACGGCCATGCTCGTTTCGCCTTCCCTACCACGTTATTGTTTGACACCCAACCCGAAGCGGCAGAGCATAACAGAAGCTTTCAGCATGCCACATACGCCCATCATGCTACTTCGGCATTTCTTTTTGCTCATATACAAAAGAAATACCGCTGACCGCTATGCACGTATAAAGATTAATGGATAACAGCCGATAGCTACCAAAGAGGCTAATAATTAAGCAACAAACCACCTCTTTGATATTGCAACGTTACCTGGCCATTAGGCTTACTTACCTTTGGAGGAACGTCTCTTATGGGCCCACTGCCATTAGATAGCGCGTCTGCTGCGCTACCCACCCTGCCAACGCAAACGCTTACGCCGCGCCAAGAGCTTGAAAACAAGCTGAGCTTGCTGACAACAGCAGAAAGCCAAGCCCCCGCAAGCAGCACAATCAAAAAAGAAGAGCTCATTGAGCCAATAAAACGTATTAATGATGTTATGCGACCACGCGGCCTGGAATTTGATGTTAGCGAACAGTCGACGCGCATCATTACACGCGTGGTGGACCGCGATACGGGCGACGTAATTCGCCAAATACCCGCTGAAGAAGTATTGCTGCTCGCCGAAAAACTAGAGGAAATGCAAGGCCGACTTATTTCCGTAGATGCGTAAGGCAGTCATAGACAGCAAGCGAACGCTAAGCAGCATACTGCAACGTCTAAAATGTGGTTTAGATGGTCAGTCAGCGTTCGCCATGCCGCGTTTCATACGACGCATGGCTACCCATACCTACCACTTGCCTATACCTGCATATTCATAACGTCTCGATAGGCCGAGACCAGACGATTACGCACTTGCAGCCCCATTTGGAAAGCAACGCTCGCTTTTTGCATATCTACCATGACGTCGTTTAACTCGACGTTAGGCTCGCCTGCCTGAAATGCCATCGCCTTCGTATTAGCGCTTTGCTGAAGACGATTAATGCGCTGTATGGAAGCCTGAAGCTCGCTACCAAAACCGCCTTGGCCAACAGCGGTAGAGACTTGCTCGCCCTTGATGGGCTGAGCCGCCTGAGTAGCCATAGTCTGCATCTGCTGCAGGGCAGCCTGAATCGGGGGAGAACTCATACGTATGCCTCAGTCGCATGAAAGTAAAATAATACCAGCAGCCTATCACTGGTAGGATAGGACTCATACGAACAAATAGGTACGAAAAGCCAAGCTTTTCGTTCATTTATGGTCGACGCGCGCCGGGATAATGGCGTTCATCATAATTCCGCTTACTACTTTCAGCGGATAACCGCGATTGACGGATATAGCCTATGCCTTCTTTGGTGATGCGCCTGGGCCGTCATCAGTTTTGCCTGCCCTCTAGGAGGGACGCATGAGCGAAACTGGTGCTACGGCAGGCCGTCAAAACAGTACGACACAAAACGCCCCACACAGTGAGACTAAAAACACGCCCGCGGTTGAGCGCATGCTGAAGCAGCTGCGCGGCAACCCTCTGGTCGTGCTATTGGTCGCCGCTGCTGCGTCTATTGCTATTATTGCGGCTCTGTTCATGTGGGCCAGCAGCCCTGAATACCGCGTGCTCTACAGTAATCTCAGCGAAGCCGACGGCGGACGAATCATTGCTGAACTTGATAGCCGAGGCATTCCCTATCAATTCAGCGAGGGCGGCCAAGCACTATTAGTACAAGGCGAACAGGTTCACACACTTAGACTTCAGCTTGCTGAGCAAGGCCTGCCTCGTGGCGGCAATATTGGCCTTGAGCTGATGGATAACCAAGCCTTCGGTATTAGTCAGTTTGCTGAGCAGGTCAACTTTCAGCGCGGCTTAGAGGGCGAATTAGCACGCTCCATTGAATCGCTAGGCCCCGTAGAAAACGTTCGTGTTCACCTATCCATGGCCAAGCCGTCAGTCTTTATACGCGACAGAGAGCCTGCCAAAGCCTCTATTGTATTGACACTCTCACCCGGCCGGGTATTAGGTGAAGGTCAAGTCAGCGCCATTGTGCACATGGTCTCTAGCAGCGTACCCGAGCTATCGACCGAAAACGTCACCGTTGTCGACCAAAACGGCCGTTTACTGACCGCTAATTCTGCCCAGGGCAGTGACCTTGATGGCACACAGCTGGCTTATATCACCGAAGTAGAGCGCTCCTACCAGCGCCGTATCGAAAATATCCTTTCGCCCATTCTAGGCAGTGATAACGTGCGTGCCCAGGTAGCCGCACAGATCGACTTTTCACGCCGTGAAGAGACGTCAGAGCGCTATGGCCCTAACCAAGCGCCCAATGAGTCAGCCGTGCGCAGCCGCCAATTAAGTCTTTCTTATGACGGGGAAGACCCCTTAGCCACGGGTATACCCGGCGCACTTAGCAATACGCCGCCCGGGGTAGCACCGGCTCCTATTAATCAGCCAGACGCTGAGGAGGGAGAAGAAGACCTACCAGACAACGCGCTGCGCAACCTGCGCCAAGACGATGTCGTTAACTACGAAGTTGATCGTAGCATTGAGCATATCCAGCATCGGCTAGGGCAGGTTCAGCGCCTTTCTGCGGCGGTGGTCGTCAATTTCCGCCGTGTTGTTAATGAAGAAGGCGAAGTAGAACAAGTCGCCTTAAGCCCTGAAGAAGTTGCCCAGCTTGAGCGCCTTGTTCAACAGGCAATGGGCTTTTCGTTGGCAAGGGGCGACCAAGTCGAGGTCGTCAACACGCCCTTTGCCAGTACTGACGAGGCGACAGAAGAAGCCGAGTGGTGGCAACGGCCCGAGGTACTCTCGCTTGCCTCCACGCTGGGGCGCTACCTACTTGTCGCCATGGCTGCGCTGCTGCTTTATCTGCTGATACTGCGTCCGCTGATCAAGCGCTACACGCAGACACCGGTCATGGCCCCCGCCATGCCTGGCACTGGCACTGGCAGCACCTTTAGCACCAGCGTCGGCGATGAAAATGAGGATCAAGAGGAAGAAGCGTCGTCAGAGGAAGATGACACCTATAGCAATAAGCCAAAACGTCGCCGTAAAACGTCGCTGTACGAACACAATCTTAACGACCTGCGAGAAATGGCCCAGGAAGACCCCCGTATGGTCGCGATGATTATCCGCAGCTGGATGAATTCTCATGAGTAGCTCTATTGCCGAAATGAGCGGATCGCGTAAAAGCGCCATCCTCTTGCTTGCCCTTGATGAAGATAGCGCCGCCGAAGTGTTTAAGTTTCTGAGCGCCGGCGAAGTGCAAGAGATCAGTATGGAAATGGCGCGCTTACAACAAGTCTCCCACGAGGATATGAAGGCGGTCTTAGAAGCATTCCATCGTGAGACTGAAGAGTTTGTGGCGCTCAACCTCAACTCTAGCGAGCATATTCGCTCTGTGCTTACCAAAGCCCTTGGCAGTGAGCGCGCTACCAGTCTCATTGAGGACATTCTTGAGACGACAGGGGGGAACTCAGGTATTGATGCGCTGAACCTGATGGAAGCCTCCATGGTGTCAGAGCTTATTCGCGATGAGCATCCACAGATTATTGCCACCATTTTGGTGCATTTGGATCGCCATCAGGCTGCCGACATTCTCGAACTGTTTGAAGAGAAACTGCGCAACGATGTGGTGCTACGTATTGCCACCTTCAGCGGTGTTCAGCCAGCGGCTCTGCAAGAGCTGACCGAGGTACTCACCAGCATGTTGGATGGTCAAAACCTCAAGCGCAGCAAAATGGGCGGCGTAAGAACAGCGGCCGAAATTTTGAACCTGATGAACTCTTCTCAGGAAGAAGTCGCCATCGAAACCGTGCGTTCACACAGCGAAGACCTTGCACAGAAAATTATCGACGAAATGTTCCTGTTCGAGAATCTGCTCGACCTGGACAACCGTGCCATCCAGATGGTGCTGCAAGAAGTCGAAACCAACTCCCTGGTGGTGGCTCTCAAAGGCGCTCAAGATGCGCTGGTCGACAAGTTCCTGCGCAATATGTCTCAGCGGGCAGCGGACCTGGTACGCGAAGATATGGAAGCGCGCGGCCCCATCCGGGTGTCTCAAGTCGAGACCGAGCAAAAAGCCATTCTGCAAGTGGTGCGCCGCTTAGCGGACTCTGGCGAGATCGTCTTGTCGGGTGGAGATGATGAGTATGTCTAATACTCACGCACCCGAATTTGATCGCCATGGCGCTTGGCGGCGATGGCAAATGGACGAGCTAACACAGCGCAGCGCCCATCCCCAAGAGGGCGGCGCTACCGCGCCCTCTGCACAGCAACGCAAAGTAGAGGCCGCGAAGCGCGCTGCAGAACAAGCGCGCCAGCGTGAAGAGCAAGAACGCCAGGCGCTCTATGAGCGTATTCGTCAACAAGCGGAAGAAGAGGGCTATCAGGCGGGGTTAGCGCGTGGGCACCAAGAGGGGCTAGAAAAAGGCCTTCAAGAGGGACATGCCCAGGCCGAGGAAGCACTGAAACAGCAAGTTCATAAAACGGTCACCCCGCTTCAGGCACTCGCTAAACAATTTTCAGATGCCCTTGAGCGCATTGACGAAACCATCGCCCATGACCTTACCGAGCTGGCTCTTGCCACGGGAAAACAGCTGGCAGGTAATGCCCTTCAAGAAAAACCTGAGCAGATTCTGGCCATTGTGCGCGAGCTCCTGCACACAGAGCCACCGCTAGTTGGGCAACAGCGCTTATGGTTAAGCCCGGACGATCATGCATTGGTAAAAGAACATCTGGGCAGCGAGCTCAGCGCCGCTAATTGGCAGCTCCAACCTGACGACCAGCTCGCGCGAGGCGGTTGCCGTGTTACCAGCGCTCAAGGCGAACTTGATGCCACCTTCGAAAGCCGCTGGCTAGCCGCCCACGCCCAACTTCGCAAGCGCCATCACGGCAACGACCCTTCGACCTCTTCGTAGGTACTACTATGAGCGATGCCACATGCCCACACCACCACCGCTGGCGTAAAGCACTGAACCGCACCACGCAGCGCGTTGGCCATTTACCCCGTTACCGCACGAGCGGCAGGGTAATTCGCGCCACAGGGATGGTAATCGAAGTAGTGGGCCTACGCGTCGCGGTAGGCAGTGCATGCCGAATTGAGTTACCCGGCACCGATGGAAGGCTTAACGACAGCGAAAAGCACGCAGAAGCGGAAGTGGTTGGTTTCTCAGGCGATAAACTGTTTCTTATGCCACTGGAAGAGATCACCGGCTTGATGCCTGGGGCCAGGGTAACCCCCCTCAGCGATGGCAGTGGCCATAGCGCACGGCGCTTCCCGATTGGCGACGAGCTTTTAGGGCGCGTGCTGGATGGCAACGGCAATCCGTTAGATGACAGAGAAAGCATTGACGATGCACCCCGTGCCACTCTTCAAGCGACCCTATTGAACCCTCTCTCCCGCGCACCTATCGATGCACAGATCGATGTGGGCATCCGCGCCATTAATGCTTTGCTAAGCGTTGGCCGCGGCCAGCGGATGGGGCTATTCGCAGGTTCTGGGGTCGGTAAGTCTGTGCTGCTTGGCATGATGGCGCGCTACACCCAAGCGGATGTCATCGTGGTCGGTCTCATCGGCGAGCGGGGCCGTGAAGTACAGGATTTTATAGATAATATTTTAGGCCCAGAGGGCCGCAGGCGTGCCGTTGTCGTTGCTGCTCCTGCTGATACATCGCCGCTGCAACGCCTCCAAGGAGCGGCGTACGCAACACGGCTAGCAGAAGGGTTCCGTGATGCGGGTCGCAATGTGCTCCTCATCATGGACTCATTAACGCGCTATGCCATGGCGCAACGCGAGATTGCTCTGGCGATCGGCGAACCGCCCGCTACCAAAGGCTATCCACCTTCAGTATTTGCCAAACTGCCCGGTCTAGTAGAACGGGCAGGTAATGCCGAGCGCGGCGGCGGCTCCATTACCGCTTTTTATACCGTGCTAACCGAAGGTGATGACCAACAGGACCCTATTGCTGATTCAGCAAGGGCGATTCTGGATGGCCATATTGTGCTCTCCCGGGGGCTTGCTGAGGCTGGCCACTACCCTGCTATTGATATTGAGGCGTCTATTAGCCGCGCCATGACTGCCATTGCGACGCCCGAGCAGCTACAGGAAGCACGCACGTTTAAGCAGCTTTTTTCACGCTACCAGCGTAATCGTGACTTGATCAGCGTCGGCGCTTACAGCCCAGGTCACGACCCAAAACTTGACGAAGCGGTGAACCGATTTCCAGCTCTGGAACGCTTTCTTCAGCAAAATATTGATGAATGCGCAACGCTTGAAGCGTCACGCCAAGCGCTGCATGCCACCGTGGGAGGCTAACCATGAGTCATTCGCAGCTCGATATATTAACCGGCTTAGCCCGAGATGCCAGAGACCAAGCGGGAAAACTACTGGCTGAAGAGCGCCAAACACAGCAACAAACACAGGCTCAGCTGGAGTCACTTAGTCGCTACCGCACCGAATATGCCACGCGTTTACAGCAAGCGATGCGCGATGGCATTGACCCAGCCACCATGTACAATTACCAACAGTTTCTGGCCTCGCTAGACACCGCCCTTAGCCGTGCGAGGCAAGCGCTGGCTGCGCAACAAAAACGTGTTCAACAAAGCCAACAACATTGGCAGCAAGAGCAGCGTAAGCTCTCCTCCTACGATACACTGGCCTCGCGCCGGTTATTAGAAGAGCATCGCCGCCAAGAGCGCCACGAGCAAAAAGCTAGCGATGATTTTGTCACTGGCCGTCTGGCTCGCCAACTAACTGATAAAACGCACTAACGTCGCGCCGGGGAACTCTACTTATGAATATTCAGCTGCTGCTTTCAGCGAATCAGAGTCAAAGCGCTCTGCCGTCCGCCCCGGCACAGATGCTGGGCGCCAAAGGGACGCCGCAAGCCCTTTTTCAACAGGCATTAACGCAAGCAAGCAGCACGCAGTTGCAGCGGTTAACCAGCACGCCAGCTGACGTTACCGCGCCTGAGCCGCTAACGCGTTTTGCCGAGCTGTTAGCGTCGTTAGATATCGAACTGAACGAGGAGGCATTGGCGGACTTACTCGCTCAGTTACAGGGCGCAGGCTCAGACACTCTTCCTACCATCGCACTAGAAGGTGCGCTAGGGGAAGGTGACGCTCCTGCGCTCACGCCCCTTGATGAGATCGCAGCACGTTTATCGCTAGTCGACGCCTTCTCGGGCACTGCGACCCCCCCCCCAGGGCTTGAAGCAGCTCCCCAAGTGCAGAATATTGCCCAACAGCTCGCTATTAGCGAACGTCAAGCCACTGAGCTGTTGGCCTCATTTAATGCTCTTCGCGCTGCCGCCCCAGAGAGTACAGTCCTTGCAAATATCCATCGCCAAGTCGCAAGCCTACTGCCCAGCGCTAACATACCGGAAAATAACCCGTCATTAACCCGAGCTTTGCCTGTCAATGGCCAACAGCCATCTATAAACCTGACGTCTGATTTTGATAGCCAACAACTTGCTGCCTTCTCACACAGCGCCATGGCCCCCCCTGTCGATGCCAATGCTAGCCCGCTGCGTATTGGCAGTGAAATGTCGAGCATTGCATTAGCGGAGCTTGCTCAAGGCGCTAGTCGAGGTGGCGAGCCGTCCTTTTTCTCTCCGTCTGGCACCCTGACGCCAGCGACAGGGAGTTTGATGTCCTCAGCCTCAATCGCTACGCCCGTCAGTAGCCCCGCATGGCCCTCCCAGCTTGGTCAGCAACTTATACAGTTTGCCCAGCGCGGTGGTGAACACGAAGTTAAGATGCAGCTTCATCCCGCAGAGCTAGGGCCACTCTCTATTTCTCTTAAAGTAAGCGAACACGGCACGCAGGCGCACTTTTTATCGGCCCACGCCCAAGTCCGCCAAGTGCTTGAACAGGCGATACCTCAGCTGCGTGAAGCCCTTGCTGAACAAGGGATCTCACTGGGTGAAACATCGGTAGGGGAGCATAACAACCCTAATGATCAGGCCTTTGCACAACAAGGTTCCGGCAACCCCAGTGGTGTTGGCAACAGCGGTAGCCAAGAAGAAGGCGACGGCGTACTCACGCCCTCAGAGAATAATAACCCTTTAGTTCTTGATGGACGGGTCGATCTATATGCTTAAGCCATCACCGAGTGGCTCGTATGAAAATACTGGCATCAAGACGATTAGATAGCTAAACCAAAAGATAGACTCCCCAAAGGAGTCTGTTCATTTCATCATCAGCATCTGCGTTAGGCATAATGCTTGGCTAGCGTCATGCGTCAAGATCACGGGAACAGTAAATGGCAGAAACAAGCAGCGGATCCAAAAAACTGCTCTGGATAATGATTATTCTAGTAGTGCTGTCGTCTGCGGGCGCAGCAGCAGCGATATATATGGTGTTAGACCAGCGGGGAGGCACAGAAGGCGGCGAAATACAGCAGGTAGTGGAGCGCGAAACACCGGTCTTTACCCGCATAGAGCCCTTTACTGTCAATCTCGCAGATGACCGCTACGGCTCACGCCTTCTGTACACGGGTATTACGCTGCTTGTCGGCAACGAGCAAAGCAAAACCATTATTGAAGAGCACATGCCACAAGTGCGTAGCCGTTTGCTGATTTTGTTGTCAGGCAAACAGGCGAGTGAGCTGACCTCTACTGAAGGAAAGGAAGAGCTGGCGCAGGCGATTATTGGCCGGCTTACTGTACCTTTGACAGACAATCAGCCGCCTCTCGATTTGCGAGAAGTGCTCTTCACTGAATTCATTGTGCAATAACCTCGGGAACTGGAGCCGTTCATGTCACAGGACGATCTACTGTCCCAGGAAGAAATTGATGCCCTTCTTAAGGGCGTCAGCGGGGATGACGAGCCATCGGCTTCGACATCCCATGCCGAAAGTGAAGCGCGTATTCGCCCTTATGATCCGGCTACACAGCACCGGGTCATCCGCGAACGCTTACATGCGCTTGATTTTATTAACGAGCGCTTTGCACGTTACTTCCGTAACAGCTTATTTAACTTGATTCGCCGTAGCGCCGATATCACCGTTGAATCAGTGCGCTATCAAAGCTTCAGCGATTTTTCGCGTAATGTGCCTGTGCCCACCAACTTGAACTTGGTGTCCATGAAGCCGCTGCGCGGATCCGCACTGGTGGTCTTTCCCCCTAATCTTGTCTTTATGGTGGTGGATAACCTGTTTGGCGGAGACGGACGCTTTGTCACCAAATCCGATGGGCGCGAATTCACCAATACGGAACAGCGAATTATTCAACGGCTTCTGAACCTCGCGCTTGAAGCCTATCAAGAAGCGTGGAAAGTGGTTTACCCTATCGAGGCACATTTTTTACGCTCTGAAGTGCAGTCAAAGTTTGCCAACATCACTAACTCGCCTAATGAGATTGTGGTCAATACCAAGTTCAATATCGAGGTTGGCAACCTGTCCAGCAACTTCCAGGTATGCATGCCCTACGCGATGATTGAGCCGCTTCGTGACTTGCTGGTCAACCCTATTAACGACAGTAACCATGACCACGATGGTACATGGTCGCGCCGTATGGCTAGCGAACTACGACACTCAGAAGTCGAGTTAGTGGCAGAGTTTGCTCAGATACCTAGCCGTATTGCCCATGTGATGGGGCTGAAAAAAGGTGACGTGCTGCCCATGGATATTCCACAAACCATCACTGCGCGTGTGGATGGTGTACCGGTTATGGAGTGTGAGTACGGTAGCCAGCTTCAACAGCGCGCGTTACGTGTCCTGCGTATGATCGACCATGCCGCATTGAATAACGTGTCGTCCAAGGACTTTATTAAAGGTTCAACGCGACAGAAAGCCAAGGAACCCAAAGCATGACTGATCCTAACAAACCCGATCAAAAAATTTCTACTGACGATTGGGCGGACGCCATGTCTGAGCAAGAAGAACCAAAGGCCAACGCCGGTGAAGACGATCTCTGGTCCGCCGCGATGGCAGAGCAGGAAGAGGCCGACGCTACCAGCAATGATGAGGATCCTTGGGCGGCTGCCATGGCTGAGCAAGAGGCGGCAGAGCAAACAGAGGCCGCCGCTGAACCCGAGCCGGAAGCGCCGGTAGCCAAGTCCGCGAGTGACGAGGTCTTTCGCCCGCTTGGCCCTGAAAGCGGCAATGCCCAGTCGCGTGATCTTGAAATGATCATGGATATCCCGGTTAAGCTCACCGTAGAGCTAGGTCGCACTAAACTGACGATTAAGCAACTGCTTGAGCTTGCCCAGGGGTCGGTTATTGAGCTTGAGGGGTTGGCTGGCGAACCGATGGATATATTGATCAATGGCTACTTAATCGCGCAAGGCGAGGTGGTGGTCGTCGAAGATAAGTATGGCATTCGTATTACAGAGATCATCACCCCCTCTGAGCGTATACACAAACTAAATCGATGAGCGTTGCTACCTCTACCACACAAAGCACGCCCATTGACGCCCTAGGCGGCAGCGGTGACGCCCTAATAGGGATGGCAATGCTCGGCAAAACAGCCGCCGCGCTTGCGCTTGTTATAGCCATTATCCTGCTATGCACCGCATTATTGAAACGTTGGCAAACTGTGCGTCACCATCAAGGTGCCCGCTTACGCATTGTGGACAGCACTGCGGTGGGCAGCCGCGAGCGCGTTGTTGTGGTCGAGATCGAAGACACATGGTTAGTCTTAGGAGTTAGCGGCGGACGTATTACTAAGTTACACGAGCGTGATGCCCCCACTGATCGCCCAGCCGCCACCTCACAAGCACCTCAGAATCGTTTTTCGAACCGCTTAGCTCAAGCGCTAGCAGGCCATCGTGGTAAGCGGAGCAGTGAAGCTCCCACCTCTTCTGATCCAAACAGAACATGAGATATGCAATGCACCTCTCCTGGCCCTACCGGCATCGCTGGTGGCTGTTAAGCGCTATTGTTGCTGGCTGTTTAACAGTCGCTTTTCCTGCTCAGGCGCAACAGTTACCAGGACTCGTATCGCAGCCGCTGGAAGATGGTGGCCAGCAATGGTCGCTTTCACTACAAACGCTACTCTTTTTAAGCTCGCTAGCGTTTTTGCCGGCGATGCTGCTCATGATGACCAGCTTTACGCGCATCATCATTGTGCTTAGTTTGCTGAGAACCGCAATGGGTACACAGGCCACACCGCCTAACCAAGTGCTATTAGGCATTGCCCTGTTTCTAACGTTTTTTATTATGTCTCCTGTCTTGGCCCAGGTGTATGACAATGCTTGGGTGCCGCTCACAGAAGAGACCATCAATTTTGAAGAGTTTTTACTACTTGCCCAAGACCCTTTCCGCGAATTTATGCTCGCGCAAACCCGTGAGCCTGACCTAGCGCTCTTTGTGCGCCTAGCCGATGTTGGCCCTATGCAAGGACCAGAAGAGCTGCCCATGCGCGTACTGCTACCCGCTTTTGTGACCAGCGAATTGAAAACTGCGTTTCAGATTGGTTTCACCATTTTCATCCCGTTTTTAATTATCGACTTGGTCGTTGCCAGCACCTTGATGGCGCTCGGTATGATGATGGTACCCCCCATTACTATTTCACTACCTTTCAAGTTGATGCTGTTTATCCTGGTAGACGGCTGGCAGTTAATTATTGGCTCACTAGCTGAAAGCTTTTACATGATTTAACTGTCGCAACAGACGACAAGGAGCAGACCATGACCCCAGAAATGGTAATGAGCATTGCTTACCAGGGCATGCGCGTAACCCTTTTTCTTGCTGGGCCAATGTTACTGGCCGCACTCTTCACCGGCCTGCTAGTCAGCTTGTTTCAGGCCGCTACACAAATCAACGAAATGACGCTGACCTTCATTCCCAAAATATTGGCCGTTTTTGCTGTGCTGGTACTCGCTGGACCGTGGCTACTTGGGTTAATTACCGACTTTACCCACCGCTTATTCACCAGCATCCCTAGTATGGTGTTGTAAATCACATGGTTGAGGTCACATTCGCCCAGCTACAAGGCTGGTTAGTGGCATTTCTTTGGCCATTCGCGCGAATTACTGCCTTTATGGCGGCATCCCCACTATGGGGACACTCCAGCATTCCCAATCAGGCAAAAGTGGGCATAGCCGCGCTTGTTGCGGTGGTAATCGCCCCTGTTTTACCTGCGATGCCCAGTGTGCCCATTATGTCTTGGGCAGGGGTAGGTATTATGGTGGAGCAAATCTTAATTGGCCTGGCGATCGGCTTGGTAATGCATATCATTTTTGCGGTCGTACAGGCAGCCGGGGAGTTTATTGGTTTGCAGATGGGCTTAGCGTTTGCGAGCTTTTTTGACCTCTCCAGCGGCACCAATATTATGGTGCTATCGCGCATTCTATATATGATTACGCTGCTGATGTTTGTGGCGCTTAACGGCCACTTGATGGTGTTAGAAACTCTGGTCATGAGCTTCCAAACCCTGCCAGTCGGCATCGGTACGCTGAACCCCAATGCCTTTGAGCTGTTGGCACGCTACGCAGGGACTATTTTTGCGTCTGGCATGCTGCTCGCCTTGCCGCTCGCCGGTTCCTTATTAATTATTAGCCTCTCGCTGGGCATCCTTAACCGCTCTGCACCGCAGCTCACGGTCTTCAATATTGGCTTTCCCACCTCATTGACCGTTGGGCTCATCTTATTAATGGTGCTAATGACTGATATTGGTCGCTTCTTGCAGCGGCTATTTAGCCAAGGGCTAACTTTTATGCAGAGCTTGATTGAAACCATGGCACCCTTAAGCTAAAAACCCCCTGCGCCAAACGGCACAGAGGGTTTTAGTCTACACTCGCTTGGCTTAACGCATAAAGTCAAACAGCGACATGCCTTTTACATCGACAAAGGCTTTCTGGGCAGCCTGCAGACCAATTTGACGCAAGCTGTACTCGGAAATCGCCGATGCGTAATCGAGATCAACCAAGTCCGACAGCGTCTGCTCGTAGTTCAACATCCGATTGCCGCCGACTGCGTCAATCACATCTAGCTCGTTCAAGCGCGCACCTGCCGAGGCACGTACGGTAAGTACGTTATCCAACGCATTGTCTAAATCACGCATTGACGTGTTGAGAGTGTTGCGTAAATCGGCTTTTTTAGTGTCGTTATCAGCGGGATTTTCTAAGACGCGAATCGCCTCTTCCATGGTACGGAAGAGATCCGGCTTACGCTGCTCGCTGCCTGAGCGCGCAATCAGGACTTCATCACCAGCTTCAGGCTGGCCTTGCAGCGAAACTGAGATGCCGCCGAAGGATAGCTGTTGGCCTTCGCCTTTATACTCACCCGTCTCCACCAGATCAGTAGCGCTATCAAGCCAAGCACCATTTTCAAAACGCTGCACCTGATAAATAAAGTCATTCTCTGAAGCTGGATCAGGATTGTCAGCAAACACTAGGCGATAACTTTGACCATAGTCATCGTCAGTAACATCGGTAACCTGTGGGCCGCTAAACGTCACACTACCATCGTTTCTCGCGCTCTCACCTACTAAACGATTACCGTTGTTGTCAGTTTTAACCGCTTCAGCAGCATAACCTGCGCCGCTAGGCACGCTTTGGAAAATAGACTTACCGTTTTCCGTAACGGGCATTAATCGCGAGGCATCCACACGCTGCTCACGGGCGTTACTGTCACCCTTATACTGCACATTACCATCGGCATCTTTAACGAAGGGCGGCGCGTTGTCTGCGTAGCCACCAAACAGATAGCGGCCGTTGCCATCGGTGGCATTGGCCTGGCCGATCATCGTTTCATAAACGCCCTTGAGTTCACTGGCAATGGATTCACGGTCCACATCGCTCAGCGTATCGCTGGAGGCTTGTATGAGCAGCGTCTTAGCGCTAGTCACCGCATCGCTAACACTGTTTAGTATGCTTTCGGTTTGCGCAAGTGAGTTACGGGCGGACACCCGCGAGTCCGTATACTGCTGCGTTACTGCTTTGGATTGATCAACCCCCACAGCACGCGAGGCCGCTTGCGGGTCATCCGAGGGATTAACCACTCGCCGGCCGCTGGCAATTTGCTGGCTAACTTTTAAAAAATCGCCCTGCTGACGGTTAAGAGACGCGGTGCTCTGCTCAAACATAGTGACGGTGCTAATTCGCATGTCGCGGTACTCCTAAACGTTAGCTGCGCAGGCCAAGAATCGTATCGAAAATATTAGAAGCCGTATCAATCACACGAGCATTGGCTTGGTAAAACTGCTGAAAGCGAATCAGATTGGCCGCTTCTTCATCGAGATTAACGCCGGACTCAGACTGCTGCACAGCGCGCAGCTGATCGGTCAAACCCTGGCGCGCATCTAGGTTCACCTGGGTAATATTAGTACGGTTACCCACATCGCTAACCATCGCCCCGTAGGCACCGCTGAACGAGGCGTTGCCACCCACGATTGATTCAGCTTGGAGGTTTTGTAGTGCTAAGGCGTTGCGGTTATCGCCGGAAGCGGTGGTTGCTTGAGAAAGGCTTAAAGTCGAATCACCAATTTCATTAATCGTAAATGACACTCCATCTATAGTGATGACGCTCTCTTCTGTAATCACGAGTGGATCATCATTTTCATCTACAACAACACCTGCGCCATTGATTGAACGTGTCTCACCATTGACTTGAATCGTAGCTCCGTTAAAGTTTTCTATCGTAAGTACGCCGCTATTATCTAAGCTAAATTCAAGTGGCGGTTCTGAGTTAGCGAAGGCGTTAGCCCCCGATACCTGTAAACCACTTATATCCATATCGCTGCTTAAACCAATTGCGATATCAAAGCTACCCGCCGCAATCTTATCCAAATCACCAATATTCGCTTCCATGCCTGCGCCAGCGCGACGAACGGGCTGAACCTCAAAGCGGTCACCGCTTTCGAGATCGCCGTCAAACGTCATCGTCACGCCACCAAAGGAGAGCGTTTCTTCATCTGCATCCCACACGGCATTTTCAACAACCGAGCCGTTATCATTGCGTGTTACGACAGGCTCAGCAGGAGTACCCTCAAAACGCACGGTGTAGTCGGTCGCCCTTAGCTGGTCAATATTGGCGGTATCGAATTCAATAGAGGCAACTTCTGCACTATTGTTGGTATTGCCATACGCTTGAGGCGTGCGAACCGTGAAAAAATCTTCACCCTGCTCACCGTTAAGATCCACGCCCTGCTTATGCTGCTCGTTAAACGCCACCGAAAGTGAAACCGCAAGCTGACCGATTTGGTTCTGCGTTTTATCGAGGGTTTCTGAGCGGAAGGACATCAGCCCACCTAACGCACCGCCTGAAATTACTTTTTCATTCAGTGCTGAGGGATTACCTCCCCCGTCTCTGTAACCTACTACGATACGCTGAGGATCACTGGGAGACTCCATAGCCTCTAACTTGAAAGAGTCGGCTCCGGTCACCAATGGCTGGCCATTGGGCAAACTTATATTATAAGTTTTACCATCTTGGATATTAAGACGGAGATCCATACGCTCGTTCAGCTCAGATACCAGCTGATCCCGCTGATTCAGCAAGCTATTAGGCGCTTCGCCCGTGCGCGCGCGCGCCAGCGCTATTTCTCGGTTTAAGCCCGCGATCTGCTCGGTGGTGTTATTAACTTGGGTAATTTCATCTTTAATCTGATTATTGATGTTTGTCTGCATATCCTGCAGATAGCCATCAAAAGAGCGGAACTGGGCGCTTAATGTGTTCGCTGTACCCAAGACGCCCTGGCGGGCAGCTGGGTCTGAAGGGGCACTTGCCAAGTCTTCTAACGAAGAGAAAAAATTCTGCATTAGCGGCGCAAGTCCAGCTTCGCGGTCCGCCAGCAGGTTGTCAATTTGCGACACCTGATTGTAGTAAGTACTTAACGCGCTTGACTGGGTTTTGGCACTATTCAGCTGGGCAGCCACGTACTGGTTAAACTGGCGCTCAATATCATTGACCTGGACGCCTCCCGTTGACGCAAAACCTTCGCCCAGTTTAGTGATTTCCCGGTTATAGCCAGGCGTATAAACGTTGCTGATATTATTACTGGTTGTGTTCAGGGCGCTTTGTGCAGCATTGAGACCGCTGAGTCCTACTGAAAACATGCTCATGATTCACTTCCTTAGGCCGATAATTTCCTATCGGCAACGAGCAGAAAAACTTGAGTGCCTAATGGCGTTAACGCGCATCTGCCAATAGATGACGCCCTGAGCTCAACGGCCCCATCGTATTCATGATAGCCACCAGCTTATCCGCATAGCGGGGGTCTGTCGCATAGCCGCCCTGCTGAAGCTCGCGAGCCGCCTGCTCTGCGTTGGCTGCTTGCAACACACCGGCATAGCGGGGGTTATTGCCAATCAAGTTTGCATAGTCGGTAAACGCGTGCTCAAACGAGTCATAAACGCGGAACGTATCAACGACCTGGGTACGTTGGCCATTAATATATTCATGAGTCACCACATCGGTGGTCTTGCCCTGCCAGTGGCTGCCTGCCTTGATACCGAATAAGTTATGACTGTTACTGCCTTGGCGGGTAGCAATTTCATGACGCCCCCAGCCTGTTTCCAGCGCTGCTTGCGCCAAAATCAATTCCGCAGGTACGCCACTCGCCTGACTTGCCGCCTGTGCAGGTGCGGAGAGCTGTGTCAGAAACTGCTGAACATGGTCGGGCGCGTTGGAGAAAACAGCTACATCAGCGCCTGGCGCTGCGGTTGATTCAGTATGTGCTTCTTCAGTGCTAGCCCCCGCCGTAGCGCTCTGTCTGATGGCCTCTAGCTCAGACAGGAAGCGACCGCCGGTTTCACTCTGCCCTTGTGGCTGTAAAGCGCCATCCAAGACGCGCGGTGTGCCACGGGGAATACCCGCAATTAGCGCCTGTAACTCCTGATCCGCACGGTTCCCCGTACTACCAACAGCTCCTTGACGTTGTAGCTGTTCCACCAGCATGTCCGCTAGCCCCATCCCTTTAGATGAGACTACCTGTGACCACTGCTGATCCAGCATTTGCTGATAGGTATCCGTTGTCGTGCTGTTGAACAAATCCGAGGAGGGCACCGCATCGCGCATACTTTTCATCATCATCTGTACGAACAGTGCTTCAAACTGCTGAGCGGCGCCCTGCACCCCGGCTTCTGGGTCGATTCGCGCATTGTGCTGAAGACGCTGAAAGCCATTCATATCAAGCGCAAACTGACTGGACATATCGTTCATGCTCATCAGATAACCTCCAGTTCAGCTCGCAGCGAACCTGAGGCTTTTAGCGCTTCTAAAATCGACATTAAATCTTGAGGGGTTGCCCCCAGCGCGTTCAATGCGTTCACCACCTCGTTGAGCTGCGCACCTTCAACAATCTGAAGAAAGGCTTCTTGCTGCTCAATCTCTATATCCGTGTTCGGGACCACCACCGTTTCGCCTTCGCCAAAGGGTGCTGGCTGGCTAACCCCAAACTGCGTATCAATCATAATGGATAGATTGCCATGAGCAACGGCGGCCTGGCGCAGCGTGACCGCGCTATTCATCACCACGGAGCCCGTACGCGCATTAAGCACAACGCGTGCAGGCGCATCCATCGGCGTGACGCGTACATTTTCTACCCGCGCCATAAAATTGACCCGGGCATTTTCGTCCATGGGGCCGTCCAAAGCGATCACACGCCCATTGCGCGCATAGGCAACGGTTTGGCCGAACTCGTTATTAATCGCCGTTACCACACGCTGTGCCGTGCCAAAATCTGACTCGTTTAGCTGCAGCTCTAGTACACCGCCATTGCCGCCTAAATTAAGCGGCACTTCACGCTCCACCAGCGCGCCATTAGGAATACGTCCAGAGGCCTGCTGGTTCACCTGAACACTGCTACCCCCCGCTTGGGCACCCGCACCACCGACCAGCATATTGCCTTGAGCAATCGCGTACGTATCGCCATCAGCCCCTTTCAAGGGCGTCATTAACAGCGTGCCACCGCGAAGGCTGCGGGCATTGGCTATGGACGAAACCACTATGTCCAAACGCTGGCCCGGGCGGGAGAACGGTGGTAAGTCAGCCGTCACCATCACCGCCGCCACGTTACGCAGCTGCAAGTTAGTGCCAGGCGGTACAGTGACACCAAGCTGCGACAGCATATTGGTCAAACTTTGGCTGGTAAACGGCGCCTGCGTGGTTTGGTCGCCCGTGCTATCAAGGCCCACCACCAAACCGTAACCCACCAGCTGGTTATCTCGAACGCCTGCAAACCCGGCTAATTCGCGCACTCGCTCTGACGCAGAGACCGAGGTAACTACAAAGAGCAACAGTAGCGTTACTAACCGCAACCCCCACCGCTTGAATGTCTGTTGATTGCTTTGCTGCTTAGCCATTTTAAGCCTCTATTTGTCGGGCCTTGAACGCGCCTAGAATGGCGACACATTGATGAAGAAACGCTGCAACCAACCCATATGTTGCGCCTCATTGATATAGCCATCCCCTACATACTCTATGCGGGCATCGGCTACCTGAGTAGAAGGCACAGTATTTTGTGCGGTGATCGTACGCGGGTTCACCACCCCAGAGAAACGAATAAATTCAGTTCCCTGGTTAATCGCGATTTGCTTTTCGCCACGCACGCGCAAGTTGCCATTATTCATCACTTCCAAAACAGAGACCGTAATCGTGCCGGTAAATGTATTATTCGCTTGAGAGCCACCGCCGCCCGCAAAGTCGCTCTCCCCCGACACATCAAAACCGTACTCCGCCAGGGTGTCTAGCACATCTGGCAGTTGCGCCAAGTTAAGACCTGCGCTGCCCGAACGGTTCGCATTCGATTGCGCGTTTTTACTCGCGCTCACCTCTTCGTCCAGCACAATGGTTAAAATATCGCCGATAGCCCGGGGTCGGCGATCTTCAAACAGTGGCTGGTAACCGCGGCGCACTTGATAAATCGAGCCATTGGCGACCGGTGGTGGCCGATCCACAATGGTAATCTGCTCTTGCTCTCCCACCACAGAAGCACGGGGGATTTGTGCGCAGCCTGCAATAAGCACAATAAAAAACGCTAAACCAATTAACGTTATCCGGCGAGAAATAGCGTGCAGTTCCAGCATGGTACGCCCTGTGAAAAAAGCCCTATGAATTAACAGTGTTAGAGCTGACTGAGACGCGCCAACATTTCATCACTGGTCGATACTGCCTTACTATTAATTTCATAAGCCCGCTGGGTCTGAATCATATTGACCATTTCTTCAACAACGTTCACGTTGGACGTTTCTACATATCCCTGAAACAACCGGCCTGCCCCGTTATTGCCAGGTACGTTTTGGTTAGGGGCACCCGATGCGCCTGTTTCCAGATACAAGTTTCCCCCCACACTTTCCAGGCCAGCGGGATTAATAAACGAGGCAACATTGATTTGGCCAATGTCCGCATCCTGAGCAATACCAGGCTGACGCACACTCACCGTGCCATCTTCACCAATCGTTACAGACAGCGCGTTTTCTGGAATAAAAATAGCGGGCTCTAACGGGTAGCCATTAGCGGTTACCATCTGGCCGTTCTCATTTAGCTGAAAGCTGCCGTCTCGGGTATAGCCAACCGTGCCGTCAGGCAGCAACACTTGGAAAAAGCCTTCACCATTAATCGCTAGATCACGGGAGTTACTGGTCTCTTCCAACCCACCCTGGGTGTGCAGACGCTCAGTGGCAACGGCCCGGACCCCTGTGCCAATTTGCATCCCGGAAGGGAGCCTGTCCTGAATATTGTTCTGTGCGCCGGGTTGGCGCATATTTTGATAAAGCAGGTCTTCAAACACCGGCCGCGAACGCTTAAAGCCGTTGGTACTGACGTTAGCTAGGTTATTGGAAATAACGTCTAGCTTAGTTTGCTGAGACTCAAGCCCCGTCTTAGCGGTCCACAAGGACGAAATCATATTCGTGTTCCCTTAACTGAGAGGCGTTAATCAGCCTTGAATAGATAGAATGCTATTAGCCCGCTGAGCATTCTCATCGGCGGTGCTGAGCATTTTCATCTGCATATCGTAACGGCGCGCCACGTCAATCATCGACACCATGGCATCCACAGCGCTGACGTTGCTTCCCTCTAGCGCACCGCTGACGATCCGCGCTTCGTCATCTGCCTGCAGTACCCCAGGCGCCCCCTCTTCATTAACAGGTGCACGAAAGAGGCCATCATCGCCGCGTGTTAGCCCTTGCTCATCCGGCGTTACTAGCTTAATACGGCCAACATCAACCAGCGCCTCTGGCCCTTCGCCTTGGGGAATCGCACTAATCGTGCCGTCGGCACCAATCGATATTTGCGCCCCTTGCGGCAGGGCAATGGGGCCACCGTCGCCCATCACCGGCCGGCCTACGCTTAGCAGCACACCGTCGTTGTCTAACTGTAAGTCGCCGCGTCGGGTATAGGTCTCGGTGCCGTCATCCGCTAATACCGCCATCCAGGCATTGTCCTGCATGGCGACATCCAGGGAGCGACCCGTTCGCTCAATAGGGCCTTGGGAGAAATCGGTGCCAGGCGTCGTCGTCACCGCCGATACGCGGGTTGCCAGTGCGCCATCCCCCATCACCGGCACTGACCGCGCCGCCTGCAGCTGGGCACGAAAACCTGCGGTAGATACATTCGACAGGTTTTGGCTAATGACGGACTGCTGATCCATCGTGTGCTTAGCACCGCTCATGGCGGTATATAGCATGCGATCCATAGAAAACTCCCTACGCCGCCATTAATTAAATATTGATAATGGTTTGCAGGAGTTCATCCTGGGTGCTGATGGTTTGCGAGTTGGCCTGATAGGCACGCTGAGCGACGATCATATCCACCAGCTCGCGGGCTAAATCCACGTTTGAGGTTTCAATCGCGCTCGCCTGAATCAACCCCCGCTGTCCGGTTCCCGGGGCACCTACCAGTTCAGGGCCAGAAGAGGCGGTGGCGGACCAAAGGTTGTCGCCTGAAGGGTTTAATCCTTCTGGGTTACGGAAGCTCACCATCGCAATCTGGCCAGCCGCGCGTGACTGCTCGTTGGAGTAGTTCATCATCACAGTGCCATCTTCTTCGATGGTGGTGCCCACTAATACACCGGAGGTATAGCCAGTTTGCTCAATATTATTCACGGTAGAATTATTTGAAAATTGGGTAGTGCCATTAAAATTGAAATCTATATTCAAAGCCTCGAACTGCGCGCCTGCGGCAAACTCTTGGGTATTTAGTGCTAAAGCAGTCGAGTTATCGCCAGCCAGGGTTCCGTTTTGGTTAAATTCAAGAGTACCTAAATCTATATTGTTGTACTCTTCTGCCCCGTCCGGGCCGCCACTGACTCGCCCGCGAATTTCCCAATCATTTACCTCATTTATATCTTTTATAAAATAAAGCGTCAGGTTGCGAGCATTCCCTTGGGAATCATAAATAGTAGCATTGGTGGAATAATTGTAAGTAGAAACATTTTCAGCATCGAACCCATTAGGATCAAGAGCTTCTACACCTGCATCCAAGTTTAACGAGATACTAGCCTCATCGGTTGCATTGGCCTCTAAATCGCCTGCCGGCACATTTAAAGGCTCTACATCTCCCCCTCCTTGCACGTTACCGTCATCATCCGCAGGGAAACCCATAATCTGAGCGCCCTGAGAGTTCACCAGACGACCATCGGCAGTCAGGTTTAGCTGGCCGTTGCGGGAGTAGCCAATATCGCCATTGGGGAGCTGGAAGCGGAAGAAGCCTTCACCGGCAATCGCCAAATCCAAGTTACGGCCTGATGCCTCGATATTGCCCTGGGTGAAATCCTGCATAGTCGCTGAAACCCGCGTACCTAACCCAATCTGCTGGGCATAAACATCAGCAAACTGCACGTTAGAGCCTTTAAAGCCTACCGTTTGCGAGTTAGCAATATTGTTGCCGGTAACGGCAAGCTTAGATTGCTGTGCGTTTAGACCACTGAGTGCTTGTGAAAAACTCATACTATTCCCCTGAATTTAGTCATGTGATGCGTTGTTACATGCTTAGTGCAACGCCATCAAAGAATTTGCTTCACTTGGTCGAGTGTCACCTGACCATATATGGCGCCTAAATCCAGGCGCACCTCTTGACCTTTCTCTTGTGGCGTCACGCCTTGCACCAGGGCATAGTTCAGCGGCTGTGTGCTTATCTCATTGCCTTCTGCATCTTTGGCGGCATAGCTAACGCGGTAGTCGCCAGCGGGTAGCGCTTCACCATCGTTAGTTTTGCCATCCCACTGGAAGGACTCAACGCCCGCTTTCACTCCACTCACTTCGTTGCGGTATACCACCTCTCCGGCGCGGCTGCGGATAACAATTTCGACGCTCTCAGCTGGCTTTGCAAGCTCAATACCAAACGGCGTGGCAAAGCTATTACCTTCATCATCAACATTGACTTTAACGTTGTTACCCGGCACGAGCACAGCGTTACCAATTAAGCCAGACGCCTGAATCATCTGAGAAGCGTTCATCTGTTCGGTAATGCCGCTGAGCGTATCGTTGAGCTGCTCAATCCCGCTTACTGTATTAATTTGTGCCAACTGCGAGGTCATTTCCGCATTTTCCATCGGATTAAGCGGATCTTGGTTCTGAAGCTGCGTAATAAGCAGCGTCATAAAGCTATTCCGCAGCTCGTCAGACTGGCTTTGATTCAGCTGTGCGCCACCTCGACTACCATTGATGTTGCTTAACGTAGAGGTATCAATACCGTTCATCATGGCTTAGCCCTCTCCCAGCGAGAGTGTTTTCATCATCATTTGCTTGGTTGTGTTGAACACTTCAACATTAGCTTGGTAGGAGCGGGAGGCCGAAATCATGTTGACCATTTCATGCACTGGCTCCACGTTAGGCTTGGCAACGTAGCCCTCTTCGTCAGCGGCAGGGTGATTGGGCATGTATTCCAGCCGAAGCGGGGAGTCATCTTCCACAACCTCTGTAACACGAACACCACCAACACCGTAGCGGTTATTTTGTGCCTGAGTTTGAAACATAACTTGCTTAGCTCGATAGGTTTCCCCATCCGGCCCTGCAATGCTGTCGGCATTGGCCATATTGCTAGCCGTAACGTTCATCCGCTGCGCCTGGGCGCTCATCGCGGAGCTAGCAATATCAAAGGCTGAAAACATCGACATAAGTTACTTTTCTCCTACCGCTGGGTTATTCCGGCTGCATCGCATTCTTCAAGCCTTGAATTCGGCGGTTCATAATTGTTAGTGCTGCTTGGTAGCGAACGGCATTATCAGCGAACTGGGTACGCTCACGGTCCATATCCACCGTATTGCCATCTAGACTTGGCTGGTCAGGAACTCGATAAAGCAGATCCGCACTGCCTGCTCCACGCCATGCAGCGCCCTGGCCTTCCAGATGACGTTCAGAGGTACGTGCCAACGCGACACCACCGCTTTGCTGAGGAGCTGAACCATTGCCTACCGCTTTTTTAAGCTCACTCGCAAAATCGATATCCCGCGCTTTGTAGCTGGGCGTATCGGCATTCGCTATATTAGCGGCAAGCACATCGTGACGTTCTTGCCGTAAGTTCAGCGCCTGCTGATGAAAATTAAAGGCGGAACTAAGTTGGTCAATCATGCCGTCCCTCGCTCGCTGAGAGGCAAAAAATAAATCGGAAATTGTTGATGATGAATAATAGGCGTTGCTAAGTCAGCCTAAAGCATGGAACAGCTGCTGTTTACACCAGCATTTCGCATGATGCCTAGGAAGCTTTTGCACTACACTTTCTAGTCGATGTTTATCATCAGCCTTCAAGATTGAGCGATTCGCATATGCCCAGCCCCTCGCGCCCAGTATTACGCTGTTTGGCAGTTTTAAAACGTTTTCTATTCGTCTGTTTTGTCACCTTTTTTACATCTCTCCAGGCGCAGGCTAACGACCAGGAGCTAGTAGACGCTGTACAGCAGTTTCTGTATAGCCATTCTCATGCGCTGGGGCAGGAAGTTGTTATCGATATCTCCCCACCCTCGCCCCACCTTGCTGCCTGCGTAGCGCCTGAGCCTTTTTTCCCTAATGCGAACCAAACACCGATTGGGCGTGTCTCTGTGGGTGTGCGGTGTGGTGAGGAACGGCGACAGGTACGCTATATCCAAGCTCAAATCGATATCATCGGCAGTTATTCAGTCGCTAATAGAGATATCGCGCGGGGCACGTTAATCACCCGCGATATGTTAAGCCAGCGCGAAGGCAATCTTGGGGATCTAGCAGCGCAAGCACTCACTGAGCCAGACGGTATTATAGGCATGGTTGCCCAGCGTCCTATTCGCAGCGGCAGCACCTTCCAAGCCCACTACCTGCAAGCACCTCACCTAGTAGAAAGGGGGCAGCGCGTTACGGTGATTGCCCAAGGCACGGGCTTTCGTGTATCCCGTGAAGGTGAAGCACTCGCTAACGGTGCTCAAGATGAGCGTATTCGGGTTCGCTTCGACACACGTGAAATGGTGACAGCACGCGTGGTTGGTCAAGGAGTTTTGGTCGTAGATTTTTAACACAGCGCCTAAAGTCTGTTCCCGACTGGCCGATAGTTAACACTATAGCGCATGCCGCCCCAACGTTGACGATGAGGCAAACAACGTGAAAATCGACAATATCAATCCGCTGCTCCGTTCTAATCAAGCCCAGCAGCGTGATGACGTTCAGAAAACAAATGAAGCTAAACCGCTAGACACAGGCAGCGCGACTCGAGAGTCTACGCAGCTGAGCCAGTCTAGTGTTGATAGCTCTCAAGATGTTGACACGGCGAAAGTCCAAGAAATTCGCGATGCTATTCGAGAAGGTCGGCTTGAAATACGCGCTGATCGCATTGCAGATGGCTTAATTGCTAATTTAAACGAGTCTTAAGAGGCAAATAATGAGCCTTGAACGTTTACTCAATGACCAGAAAAGCCGCCTTGATGAGCTAGAGGCTCTGCTCTCTAATGAGCACACCCAGTTAACGAAGGGCGATATTGATGGTGATGCGCTAACCAATATTGCGCATACCAAGCAAGTCCTGCTTGGCGAGCTGGAACGCATTGAGGGAGTGCGCCGCTCTGTACAAAAGCGGCTGGGATATGATGATGGTGCTGCTGGCGCGCTTGCGGCAGCGACTGATGCAAACTGCAAAGCGGCTTGGGAAAGCCTGATTGATAAAAGTGCACGTGTTGCGCGTATGAACGAGCTGACAGGGCAAATGCTTTCTCTACGCATGAAGCACAACCAGCAGATGCTGGATTATATTCGACAAATTGCTGAAAAAACCCTCTATAAGCCCAATGGCCGGAACAGTGCACAGCCGGGACGCATCAATGCTTCGGCTTAGTAACCCAGTCCGTAATTAAAACGATCCTCAATTAAAACATAGACAAAAGCTGTACAAGGCGCTTCAATGAGAATCAGACTGTTCTCTTTTTGGAGTATGCCCATGCTTTCCCACCTTCCCAATGACTTCACTGCTATTGTTACTGGCGCCGGTGGCGGGATTGGTAAGGCAATCGTTAAAGCCTTACTCGCCTCTGATCAAGCCGGTGAAGTGATTGCGGTAAGCCGTTCTCTATTTCCGTATGATGCACCCCGTCTGACAGCGCTTACTGCTGATGTCACTACCGAGCGTGGCATTGAAGAACTTGCTCAGCTGGTAAACAAACGTCCTGTACATTTACTGTTCAATTCAATCGGCACTCTTCACGACGATGACCTTCAGCTTCAGCCAGAAAAACGCCTTGAACAATTTAATGCCGCCTCGTTTGCTCACGTTATGCATATTAATGCTGCTACGCCTGCGCGACTCATTACCGCTCTTAAGCCATCGCTGCAAGGTATACATCCAGCGATTATTGCCAGCTTGTCTGCCCGTGTTGGCTCGATTACTGATAACGGCTTTGGCGGCTGGTATAGCTACCGTGCCAGTAAGGCAGCGCATAATATGCTGATGAAAACTGCCTCAATTGAATTGGCTAGACTGAACAAACAGTTAATCGTGCTATGCCTCCATCCTGGCACTACCGACACCGCGCTTTCAAAGCCCTTTCAGGCGCGTGTTCCCAACGAAAAGTTATTTACGCCTGACTTTGTAGCAGAACAGTTGCTACAGGTAATGTCCAAACGCACGCCAGACGATAGCGGCAGCTTTTGGGACTGGGCAGGGGAGCCTATCGAATGGTGAATAACACGATCTTTATGGTCATTATCCCTAGTGGATGTGACCTGTTTCTTCCAGACAAACAAAAAACCCAGCCGGTTGGCTGGGTTTTTTGCGGTATAAGTGCCTGACGATGACCTACTCTCGCATGGGGAGACCCCACACTACCATCGGCGCTAAGCGGTTTCACTGCTGAGTTCGGCAAGGGATCAGGTGGTTCACGCTCGCTATGGTCGTCAGGCGTAACTTGTAATGCATATCATGCTGAACAGGCAATGCGTGTTTTGTGATCGTCTCTTGTCAGCAAGCGTCTTGGCTTGCCGCTGCGTATCCGGTGTTCGTTATCACTGCGACCAGACCCCTTGGGTGTTATAGGGTCAAGCCTCACGGGCCATTAGTACACGTTAGCTCAACGCCTTGCAGCGCTTCCACACCGTGCCTATCAACCAGCTGGTCTCGCTGGGCCCTTTAGGAGGCTCAAGGCCTCGGGGATGTCTCATCTTGAAGGGGGCTTCCCGCTTAGATGCTTTCAGCGGTTATCCTGTCCGACCATAGCTACCCGGCAATGCCACTGGCGTGACAACCGGAACACCAGAGGGTCGTCCACTCCGGTCCTCTCGTACTAGGAGCAGCTCTTCTCAAACATCCAACGCCCACGGCAGATAGGGACCGAACTGTCTCACGACGTTCTAAACCCAGCTCGCGTACCACTTTAAATGGCGAACAGCCATACCCTTGGGACCGACTTCAGCCCCAGGATGTGATGAGCCGACATCGAGGTGCCAAACACCGCCGTCGATGTGAACTCTTGGGCGGTATCAGCCTGTTATCCCCGGAGTACCTTTTATCCGTTGAGCGATGGCCCTTCCATACAGAACCACCGGATCACTAGAACCTGCTTTCGCACCTGCTCGACGTGTCTGTCTCGCAGTCAAGCACCCTTATGCTCTTGCACTCATTGCACGATGTCCGACCGTGCTGAGGGTACCTTCGTGCTCCTCCGTTACTCTTTGGGAGGAGACCGCCCCAGTCAAACTACCCACCACACACTGTCCTCGATCCGGATAACGGACCTGAGTGAGAACGCCAATGATGCCAGGCTGGTATTTCAAGGTTGGCTCCACCCGAACTGGCGTCCGGGTTTCAAAGCCTCCCAGCTATCCTACACAGGCAACATCAGCGTCCAGTGTGAAGCTATAGTAAAGGTTCACGGGGTCTTTCCGTCTAGCCGCGGGTACACCGCATCTTCACGGCGATTTCAATTTCACTGAGTCTCGGGTGGAGACAGCGTGGCCATCATTACGCCATTCGTGCAGGTCGGAACTTACCCGACAAGGAATTTCGCTACCTTAGGACCGTTATAGTTACGGCCGCCGTTTACCGGGGCTTCAATCAAGAGCTTCGCCTTACGGCTAACACCATCATTTAACCTTCCGGCACCGGGCAGGCGTCACACCCTATACGTCCTCTTACGAGTTAGCAGAGTGCTGTGTTTTTACTAAACAGTTGCAGCCACCTGGTATCTTCGACCGGTTCGGGCTGAGAGAGCAAGTCTCGTCACCCTACGCCGGCGTGCCTTCTCCCGAAGTTACGGCACCATTTTGCCTAGTTCCTTCACCCGAGTTCTCTCAAGCGCCTTGGGATTCTCACCCTGACCACCTGTGTCGGTTTGGGGTACGGTCGCACATGATCTGAAGCTTAGAGGCTTTTCCTGGAAGCGTGGCATTGATGACTTCGACACCGTGGTGTCTTCGTCTCGTGTCTCGGCCTTAAAGGGTCCCGGATTTACCTAAGACCCCAGCCTACTCACTTTCACCAGGACAACCAACGCCTGGCTCACCTAGCCTTCTCCGTCCCCCCATCGCAATCATGTCCGGTACGGGAATATTGACCCGTTTCCCATCGACTACGCCTTTCGGCCTCGCCTTAGGGGCCGACTCACTCTGCTCCGATTAGCGTCGAACAGAAACCCTTGGTCTTCCGGCGAGGGAGTTTTTCACTCCCTTTATCGTTACTCATGTCAGCATTCGCACTCGTGATACCTCCAGCGAACTTCTCAATTCACCTTCATCGGCTTACACGACGCTCCTCTACCGCGCATTCCTAAGAATGCACCCGTAGCTTCGGTACCTGGTTTAGCCCCGTTACATCTTCCGCGCAGGCCGACTCGACTAGTGAGCTATTACGCTTTCTTTAAAGGATGGCTGCTTCTAAGCCAACCTCCTAGCTGTCTGAGCCTTCCCACATCGTTTCCCACTTAACCAGGATTTGGGGACCTTAGCTGACGGTCTGGGTTGTTTCCCTTTTCACGACGGACGTTAGCACCCGCCGTGTGTCTCCCACGCTCGCACTCACCGGTATTCGGAGTTTGCCTCGGGTTGGTAAGTCGGGATGACCCCCTAGCCGAAACAGTGCTCTACCCCCGGCGGTGATACGTGAGGCGCTACCTAAATAGCTTTCGAGGAGAACCAGCTATCTCCGAGCTTGATTAGCCTTTCACTCCGATCCACAAGTCATCCAAATCTTTTTCAACAGATCCTGGTTCGGGCCTCCAATTGATGTTACTCAATCTTCACCCTGCTCATGGATAGATCGCTCGGTTTCGGGTCTATATCCAGCGACTGTGTCGCCCAGTTAAGACTCGGTTTCCCTACGGCTCCCCTAAACGGTTAACCTCGCCACTGAATATAAGTCGCTGACCCATTATACAAAAGGTACGCAGTCACAGAACAAGTCTGCTCCTACTGCTTGTACGCACACGGTTTCAGGATCTATTTCACTCCCCTCTCCGGGGTTCTTTTCGCCTTTCCCTCACGGTACTGGTTCACTATCGGTCAGCCAGGAGTATTTAGCCTTGGAGGATGGTCCCCCCGTCTTCAGTCAAGGTTTCTCGTGCCCCGACCTACTCGATTTCACATGATCAGATTTTCGACTACGGGGCTATCACCCGCTACGGCCACGCTTCCCAGCGTGTTCGCCTAATCAGTCTCATGCTTAAGGGCTGGTCCCCGTTCGCTCGCCGCTACTAGGGGAATCTCGGTTGATTTCTTTTCCTCAGGGTACTTAGATGTTTCAGTTCCCCTGGTTCGCCTCTTACGCCTATGTATTCAGCGCAAGATACTCAGCTTATGCTGAGTGGGTTTCCCCATTCAGAGATGCCCGGGTCACAGGTTGTTTGCCACCTCGCCGAGCCTTATCGCAGGCTACCACGTCTTTCATCGCCTCTGGCTGCCTAGGCATCCACCGTGTGCGCTTCATTGCTTGACCCTATAACCCGAAGGAGTCTGGATGTCGCAATGATAACGATTGCCGGATACGCTTGAGACGTATCACAAAACAATTACGTATAAACACTTCTAAGAAGTGTTTATGTCAGCATGATATACATTGTTAAAGAGCGACTGCTATGCGCAGTGATAAGCGTTCTTTCACGTTAAAAAAAGAGAGAAGACCTTTCTTTTTCTTTTAATGTGAAAAAAGCATTCGCTTATCACTGCGTATCAACAGCATTCTGATCAGGCAATTCATTGTGAGCGCTTACCGCGAGGATGATGCATCGCTTAAGGAGGTGATCCAGCCGCAGGTTCCCCTACGGCTACCTTGTTACGACTTCACCCCAGTCATGAACCACACCGTGGTGATCGCCCTCTTGCGTTAGGCTAACCACTTCTGGTGCAGTCCACTCCCATGGTGTGACGGGCGGTGTGTACAAGGCCCGGGAACGTATTCACCGTGACATTCTGATTCACGATTACTAGCGATTCCGACTTCACGGAGTCGAGTTGCAGACTCCGATCCGGACTGAGACCGGCTTTTCGGGATTAGCTCACTCTCGCGAGTTGGCAACCCTTTGTACCGGCCATTGTAGCACGTGTGTAGCCCTACTCGTAAGGGCCATGATGACTTGACGTCGTCCCCACCTTCCTCCGGTTTGTCACCGGCAGTCTCCTTAGAGTTCCCGGCATTACCCGCTGGCAAATAAGGACAAGGGTTGCGCTCGTTACGGGACTTAACCCAACATTTCACAACACGAGCTGACGACAGCCATGCAGCACCTGTCTCTGCGTTCCCGAAGGCACCAAGTGATCTCTCACAAGTTCGCAGGATGTCAAGAGTAGGTAAGGTTCTTCGCGTTGCATCGAATTAAACCACATGCTCCACCGCTTGTGCGGGCCCCCGTCAATTCATTTGAGTTTTAACCTTGCGGCCGTACTCCCCAGGCGGTCGACTTATCGCGTTAACTTCGCCACAAAGTGCGCTAGGCACCCAACGGCTGGTCGACATCGTTTACGGCGTGGACTACCAGGGTATCTAATCCTGTTTGCTACCCACGCTTTCGCACCTCAGTGTCAGTGTCAGTCCAGAAGGCCGCCTTCGCCACTGGTATTCCTCCCGATCTCTACGCATTTCACCGCTACACCGGGAATTCTACCTTCCTCTCCTGCACTCTAGCTTGACAGTTCCGGATGCCGTTCCCAGGTTGAGCCCGGGGCTTTCACAACCGGCTTATCAAGCCACCTACGCGCGCTTTACGCCCAGTAATTCCGATTAACGCTTGCACCCTCCGTATTACCGCGGCTGCTGGCACGGAGTTAGCCGGTGCTTCTTCTGCGAGTGATGTCTTTCCTAGGGGGTATTAACCCCTAGGCGTTCTTCCTCGCTGAAAGTGCTTTACAACCCGAGGGCCTTCTTCACACACGCGGCATGGCTGGATCAGGGTTGCCCCCATTGTCCAATATTCCCCACTGCTGCCTCCCGTAGGAGTTCGGGCCGTGTCTCAGTCCCGATGTGGCTGATCATCCTCTCAGACCAGCTACGGATCGTTGCCTTGGTGAGCCATTACCTCACCAACTAGCTAATCCGACATAGGCTCATCCAATAGCGGGAGCCGGAGCCCCCTTTCTCCCGTAGGACGTATGCGGTATTAGCCTGGGTTTCCCCAGGTTATCCCCCACTACCGGGCAGATTCCTATGCATTACTCACCCGTCCGCCGCTCGTCAGCATCTAGCAAGCTAGACCTGTTACCGCTCGACTTGCATGTGTTAGGCCTGCCGCCAGCGTTCAATCTGAGCCATGATCAAACTCTTCAGTTTAAAATCATTGTGATGCTTACCTGTCACTCGAAAGCAACAGAAGCGCATCAAACTTGGCTCAAGGTTCAAACGAATTCGAAAGATTCGAAAATCTTTCTTGTGCGCTTGCCTTGATATTTGGTGATTTATCACCCTCATCGGCAAGCGCCCACATGAATTACCTGATCAAATTGTTAAAGAGCTGTTTCGCTGTGTTGGCTCGATGACTTGAACCGTGTTGCCTCAGCGAGGAAGGCGTATTCTACGCATTTCCTGGTGATTGTCAACCGCTGTTTTCAGTGACTGAATTCAGCGAACGAGGCGAGCCAAACAACTGCTCTAACCTACTGACAAACCGAAGGTTTTCACCTTCATGCACCGCTGGTAACGCTTGGCGTCCCCGGCAGCGGATGCGTACTTTACGGATTCGCGGCCGGGTTGGCAAGGGCTTTTGTAAAAAAACACCACCACTGTTCTATCAAGCAGGCTGCCGACTATCTAATAGGATGCTCAAACTCTTTCATAGCGCCCGACACCAACGATTCTGGGCTAAGGTCGGCAATCGTTCGCGCGCCGGTCAATGTCATCGCGACCCGCATCTCTTTATCGAAAAGCTCTAGCAGATTGGCAACACCCGCCTCCCCAGCAGTGGCCAGCGCATAGATGAAGGCACGGCCAATCAATGCTGTATCGGCCCCCATAGCAATCATCCTTACTACATCCAAACCGTTGCGCACTCCGGAGTCAGCCAGGATAGTCAGATCGCCCTTAACCGCATCCGCAATAGCAGGAAGGGCACGCGCAGTAGAGGGAACGCCATCTAACTGACGACCACCATGGTTGGAAACCACAATCCCATCTGCACCGAAACGCACAGCATCACGCGCATCTTGAGGGTCGAGAATGCCCTTGATGATCATCGGGCCATCCCACTGCTCACGAATCCAATCCAGGTCTTTCCAAGAGATAGAGGGGTCGAAGTTGTCACCCAGCCAAGCTATATAGTCCTCAAGCTCTGTAGGCTTACCACGATAATCAGACACGTTACCTAGATCATGTGGACGACCATGAATGCCCACATCCCAAGCCCATAAAGGATGCAGCGCGGCCTGCAGCATACGCCTCATTGGCCCACTCTTACCGCTCATGCCTGAATGGGCATCGCGATAACGCGCCCCTGGAACCGGCATATCGACGGTAAAAATCAGCGTCTTAACGCCTGCGGCCTTAGCACGCTCCAGCACGTGCTTCATAAAGCCGCGATCTTTTAGCACATAAAGCTGGAACCAGATGGGGCGATCAACCGCCGCGGCTACTTCCGCAATAGGGCACACCGATACTGTCGAGAGCGTAAACGGTATGCCTTTTTTAGTGGCCGCCCGAGCCGCCTGAACTTCACCACGCCTCGCATACATCCCCGTCAAGCCCACCGGCGCCAGCGCAAGAGGCATCGCCATTTTTTCGCCAAACAGCTCGGTTTCGAGTGAGAGCGATGACATATCGTTCAGCACACGCTGCCGCAATGCGATACCTGCGAGGTCTTCAACGTTTCGTTTCAGCGTATGCTCTGCGTATGACCCACCATCAGCATAATGAAAAAGAAAGGGAGGAATACGGCGCTTGGCAGCTTGGCGGTAGTCCGTAGGTGCTGAAATAATCATGGCAGGCCCTATGCAATAAATAGATGCACTATCTAGTAAGCACTATCTGACAAGTACTATTTAGTAAGTACTACTTATAAACGGTCATCGAAGCGTTGGTATTAAGCGCCTCAGATTAAAATTGGTTTTACCAATTTACAAAAAATAAGACTCAACATTAGTGAGAGGCTACCGCTATGTCAAACCAGCATCACGCTCTATAGCGCTTTTCAGCTATATACTTTAGTTTCAAACCGCATAAACAGTAACGCTAGCCATTAATTTGTTAGCTTTTTACTCTTGAGACAAACCATCGAAGCCCCTACTATTGGTCTTACCAATTACGGGGACTCTCACTAATGACTTACCCACCGCTCCGCCAACAGCGCTTAGCCGATGTAATTACTGAACGACTTGAAGCGATGATCCTGGAAGGCAGCCTGAAGCCTGGGCAGCGCTTGCCACCAGAGCGCGAGCTTGCCGAACGTTTTGGGGTATCTCGACCCTCGCTTCGAGAGGCAATTCAAAAGCTTGCGGCCCGCGGCCTGCTCACCAGCCGCCAGGGTGGCGGCACGTTTGTCAATGAAACGCTAAATAATGGTTACACGGACCCGCTATTAGAGATGATGTCTCGCCACAATGAGTTTCACCTCGATCTGCTGGAGTTTCGCGACGCCATGGAGGGTATTTCTGCTTATTATGCCGCTCTTCGCTCGACACCTGCAGATAAAGCCGTCTTGATTCAGCGCTTTGAAGAGCTTGATGGAGGCTTCGTGGGCACTAACCCAGTCCAAGAAGCCAAGTTAGACGCCGCCTTCCACCTAGCCATTGCTGAAGCGGCCCATAACGTACTGCTACTCCATACAATACGTGGAATTTTCCACTTGTTAGAGCAGAGCATCGTGGATAACTTAGCGCATCTGTTTGCCAAGCCAGACTCCCGCACCCAATTGATGAAACAGCACCGCGCCCTACTGGATGCGATTTTAGAAGGGCGAGCCGAAGATGCTCGCGCACGTGCCCACGAACATTTGGTATACGTTGAAGAAGGTCTACTGGAAATGGCCCGTGCAGAAACCCGCGCCCAGCGAGCCCTACGCCGTGCCCAAGGCACCAGCACGCCCGCATGACTCGCCCGCCGCTACGTTGGCGTTTGCTGTGGGTGATAGCGATCCCCCTGGGGCTGCTCGTCTGCATGTGGCAGGCATCGCTGCTGGCCCGTGATCAGGCGCTAAGCACGCTACAGAACGACGCAGAAAACGAGCTGCGCTTATCAGCCGCCAACCTAAATGGCTACCTGCTGCGCTATGACTACCTGCCCCAGATGCTCGCCACCCGGGAAGGGATTCAGCGCTTTCTTGCCTCTCCAGAGAGCCAAGACCCAATGCCGCTCAACCTGCTGCTTGATCGCTTTCGCTTCACCGCTGGGGTGTCAGATATCTATCTACTCGATCGAAACGCCGATACTCTCGCCGCGAGTAACTGGCACCGCCCCAATACGTTTATTGGCCAAAATTACGCGTTTCGTAGCTACTACACGGATGCGATTAAGGGCGGGCAGGGTCGCTTTTACGGGCTAGGCGTCCAATCCCTTGAGCGCGGCTACTACTTTTCCTCTCCGGTCTGGCTAGATGACACGTCACCGGATGCACAGCCCGACGGCGTGCTGGTCATTAAAGTTTTATTGGATGATGTCGAAGCCAGCTGGGCCGAACAAGATGCTGAACTGCTGGTGACCGACAGCGACAACATCATCTTCATGGCTAGCCACCCAGCGCTGCGTATGAATGCTCTCCACCCGTTAAGCGATGAAGAGCGTGACGCATTAAGAGCCACGCGGCGCTACGCTATGGAGCCACTGGTGCCTTCCGGCATTGAAATGGGCATGCCCTACGGGCCAGGCAGCAACCTCGTCAGCTTCTCCCATGGGCCGCTAAGCGGTGAGCGCTATTTAAGTCTCACACGCCCTATTCCTGAGTTTGGCTGGCAGATGCATATTCTCAAACCCTTAACACCGGTCATCAGCGCCCAGTGGATAGCAGCCTTAATGGCCGGCGGGCTTTACGGCATTGTTGCCCTGGGTGGTGGTATTGGCTGGCAACGTTTGCGGTTACGCCGTGAGCGAGAGGCCTTTGCAGAGCGTGAACGACAAACCTTGGCCCGAGTACGTGATGAGCTTGAAGTGAGCGTTGAACGCCGCACTCGGGATTTAGTCGCCAGCAACCAGCGCTTATCCGGCGAAATTGAAGAGCGCCGCCGCGCTGAAGCAAGCCTGCGTCAAACCCAAGATGAACTGATTCAAGCAGCCAAACTGGCCGTGCTCGGCCAACTAGCTGCGGGTATTAATCACGAGCTCAACCAGCCTTTAGCGGCCATTCGCGCCTACGCTGAGAATGCTCGGCGGTTTATTGAGCTTGCTCGGGTTGAAAAAGCCGACGCCAACCTAGAACAAATTGTCGAGCTTACTCAACGGATGGCGGACATTAGCGCCCAGCTACGCCAATTCTCCCGCAAAAGCAGTGAGCGGCAGGAGACCATCTCCGTACAAGCCTGCATCGAATACGCCTTACGCCTGTTTCACAGCCGTTTGAAAGAGGGTAGCGTCCAGGTGCAACAGTACTGGCCGGAAGAAACACTTTGGGTAAACGCTGATTTAGTGCGCCTGGAGCAAGTGCTGGTTAACCTTATTGGCAATGCGCTGCAGGCCATGAAAGAGACCCCATCGCCAGTACTCATGCTTAGCGCTGAGGTGATCAGAGAGCAGGTGGTCATCAGCGTTGCCGATAATGGCCCTGGTATTGCCACGCAGCATATAGGGCAGATTTTTGAGCCCTTTTTTACCACCAAGGCGCCGGGCAGCGGATTAGGGCTAGGACTTTCCATCTCCTCACGTATCATGGACGACCTAGGAGGCAAGCTGCAGGCCAGCAATCACACTACTGGCGGCGCATGCTTCACTGTCACACTGCCTTACTCGTCGCCGCCTGACTCGTTTACGGCCCCAACAGTGAAGGAGAATAATAACCATGCATGAGCCGTCGACGCTGCCGGTGATGGTGATTGACGACGAACCGCACCTGCGCATCACCGCCAGCCAAACACTCGAACTTGCTGGTTATACGCCCTACTGCTTTGAGTCCGCCGAACAGGCGCTTGCCGCGCTGCCGAATGATTTTCCTGGGGTCATTGTGAGCGATATTCGCATGCCAGGAATGGACGGTATGGCGCTGTTGCATGAGCTACACAGCCGCGACGCCACGCTGCCGATTATTCTGATTACCGGTCACGGCGATATTTCGACCGCCGTAGAAGCCATGCGCGCAGGTGCCTGGGACTTTCTAGAAAAGCCCTTCGCGGGCGATCAGTTATTGGATGTGGTAAGACGCGGAATCGAAAAGCGCCAGCTAAGCCTCGAAAACTTACGCCTTAAAGCGGAGCTGGAAGTTCAGCAAGCCGCTCTTGGTCCTCGACTGGTCGGCCGCACGCCGGTCATTTCACGCCTTGCCGCGATGATTCAGCGCATTAGCCAAGTCGAAGCCGATGTGCTGCTGTTTGGCGAAACCGGGACTGGAAAAGACCTCGTGGCCCGTGCGATTCATGAGCGTAGCGCCCGGCGCAACAGCCCATTTATGGCCATCAACTGCGGCGCGGTGCCGGAAAACACCATCGAGTCCGAGCTGTTCGGCCATGAGAAAGGCGCGTTTACCGGCGCGGTTGAACGGCGTATTGGTAAGTTTGAGCACGCTAACGGCGGCACCGTCTTTTTAGATGAGATTGAGTCCATGCCACTGGCACTTCAGGTCAAGCTGCTGCGGGTGCTTCAAGAGCGCAGCGTGGAGCGGCTAGGCGCCAACGAAGCAGTGCCACTCAATATTCGCGTGATTGCCGCCACCAAAGTCGATCTTAAAGTTGCCGCTGAGGAGGGGCGCTTTCGCGAAGACCTCTACTACCGACTAAACGTGGTCACCCTACCGCTACCAGCCCTGCGCGAACGGCGAGAAGACATTCCCCTACTGTTTCAACACTTTGCCGTGGTGGCCGCTAACCGCAGCGGGCTTGAAGCGCCCACTTTAGACAGCCACGCCATTGCCGCCCTCTTAGCCCACGACTGGCCTGGCAATGTGCGTGAGCTACGCAACCTAGCTGAGCGCTATGTACTGCTGGGAGCCGCGTTTGATTATCGCCTTGATGCTCTGCTGGAGGGTGTCGCCGCCGATACCCAAGAGCCAACGCTACCCCGCCAAATAGAGCTATTTGAAAAGAGCCTGATTAGCCAGTCGCTAGCGCGACACCAAGGGCGAGTGACGGATGTTTGCCACCACTTAGGCATCCCCCGCAAAACGTTTTACGACAAGCTCAAAAAACATGGCTTAAACGCTGGTGACTACCGCCACAATAGCGAGCCTTGATGAAACAGCTCCGCTAACACTCCCCAGGGCGGAGCCCAGGGCACCAGGGTGAGCATGGCGATCAACATTAATAGGTTGGAAAGCGGACGGCGGCTATCACCCAGCTTTAGCGCGGTGCCAAAAGAGCGCTTTAAACGCGCGCCTTCCAGGTCAACGCTAAACAGCTCATCCAAACTCAAGTGAATAATAAACCCGAACAGTACCGCTGCCCCATGGCTCCACGCTAACCAGGCTGGCTGGGCAAGCAAATGAAAACTCAGCGCAGCCGTGGCCAGCGCGCACAGCCCTGCCGCCATGAGTGAATGCCAGATACCTCGATGCACCGTAAAGCGTGAAAACAGCACCGCGGCTAAATAACGTACACAGAAGTAAATCCCGCCGCAGGCAACCAGCAGTAACCCGGGTGTTAGCCAAGGCTGCAACAGCAGCACGCCCAGCACCAGCGAAGGCACCGAAAGTAGATTAAAAATCAACCGAATAGAGCGGGAACGGTCAGCATCGATATCGGGCAAAATGCCGCCAAACGCGACCAGCGCAATCACCAAAAGCGCCTGACTGACGGGCCACCACTCTGCTTGCCAGCCCATATAAGCGAGTAGCGTGCCGCCCGCTGCTGCTACCGTTATATGCGTGCGAAAGTTAGCCATAACGCGGCACCCTAGAAAACTGGATAAATTAACAGATTCTCGGCTGCCGCAACACGATTGCGTTAGAAAAAAGAGTGGTTAGCCAACTATTTAGGCCTTCTGATTAGTCTGCCGCCTGGGCAAGAAACGACTCCTTTAACTTTACATAGTTACCTGCCGTGTAGGGGAAGAAAGCGCGCTCTTTATCTTTAAGCGGGCGCAGTGCTTTAGCGGGGTTACCAGCATACACATAGCCACTCTCAAGCCGCTTACCTGGCGTTACCACTGCGCCAGCGGCAATAATCACCTCATCCTCAACCACTGCGCCGTCCATCACAATGGCGCCCATGCCTACCAGAATGCGGCTGCCCAGGGTGCAGCCGTGCAAAATGGCCTTGTGGCCAATGGTCACATCGTCGCCAATAGTGAGCGGAAAACCCTCAGGATTAAAATCGCTGGCGTGGGTAATGTGCAGCACGCTGCCATCCTGCACGCTGGTTCGCGCACCAATACGAATCCGATGCATATCACCGCGGATAACGGTCATCGGCCACACCGAGCAGTCATCACCCAACACCACATCGCCAATCACGACGCTTGCTGGATCAATATAGACACGCTCGCCAAGTTGCGGCGAAACGCCTTGATAGGGTCGTAAGGCATGGCTCATGGTTATCTCCTTAACGGGATAAAAGGGCTGGAAGGCGCACTATAGCAACCCTCCTAATAAGACGATAAATGTCAGCGGAATCGACACCCAGCGAATCGTTGTACGCCATAGTAAATAGCCGCGCTCCCCCGTGCCCAAGGCGCTGATAACACGCGCTTGTGGCATCACCCATGCGGCAAAAATCGCGATCAACAGCCCCCCCATGGGGAGGAAGATATCAGGGGGAATACTGCTTACCAGCTCAAATACGTTACGTCCAAACAGCGGCCTGAAGTCTGCCAGGGTTGAAAACGAGAAAGCTGATAGCAAGCCGATCAACCACACGCTGAGCGCGACCGCCGCCGTTGCTATACTTCGCCGCCAACCAAGGCCCTGCAGCGTGGACACCATAGGCTCAGCCAGGTTAATCGCCGATGTCCAGGTGGCAAGCAGCAGCAGTAAGAAAAACACGCTTAACCACAGCGACCCCCAAGGTAGCTCAGAAAACGCAATGGGGAGCGTAACAAACATGAGACCTGGGCCATCCGCCGGGTCTAAGCCTTGGGCAAACACCACCGAAAAGATGGCAATACCCGCTAGCAACGCCACGCTAATATCCAGCACCGCCACAGCGAAAGCCGCCTTGGGCAGGCTTTGCTCATCGGGCATATAAGCGCCATATGCCATTAAGGCACACGCCCCAACCGCAAGCGTGAAAAAAGCATGGCCCATGGCATGGAGTATAACGCTGGTCGTGACATCACCAAACGAGGGCAAAAACAGCCAAGCGAGCGCAGTACCAAACCCGTCGGTGGTGGTTGCATAAACCGCCAGCAGCAGCAACAAGCCGTATAGCAGTGGCATTAATAAGTTATTTAATCGCTCAAGCCCTTTGGCAACACCGGCAGCTACTACCGTCATGGTCATGAAAAGAAACAGCGAGTGGTTAAAAACCAGCAGGCCAGGGTTGGCTAAGAAGGCCTCGAATCCGGCGCCAACATCCGCAGCGCTTGCTCCCTCAAAATTACCGTTTATCGAGGTCACTAAGAATTCGATCGACCAACCCGAGACCACCGAATAAAACGACAAAATACAGAACACCGTAAAGGCACCAAATAACCCCAGCCAACGCCAGTGGCGAGAAGCCCCCGCCTCAGCCGCGAGCGCGCCCAGCGATTGCATGGGGCCACGCCGGCCTGCGCGACCAATTAAAATTTCCGCCATCATCACCGGAATACCCAGCAGCAGTACAAACGCGACATAAATCAATAAAAAAGCCGCGCCACCGTTTTCGCCGGCCACATAAGGGAAGCGCCAGATGTTGCCTAGCCCCACCGCCGCCCCGGTTACCGCTAAGATAAAGGCCCGATTCGACCCCCAGCGCTCTAGCGTTTCACTCATTGTATGCTCCTGCCGTTAGTGGCACTAAAAGGCGGCAAGACTAGCAGGCGCTTTCGCCCAGGCCAAACCTTGGCATTGAAAGAGCGCTCCCCTGCCCACACTGTGTCATCATTATCGCGCGTTTGATGCGCCCCCTAAACGTTTTACAACGATGCCATTGAGGTGCCTATGTCCCGCAACCCGCTGCTAGAGAGCCATGAACTCCCCCCTTTCGCCGAGATTCGCGCCGAGCACGTGGTGCCCGCCATAGAAGCACTGCTTAGCGAAAGCCGTGAAGCGATCGACCACCTTGCCCAACAGGCAGCGAGCACCCCGCCCACGTGGGAAAATTTTGCGGCGCCGCTGGAAGCGGTGAATGATCGCCTTTCCAAGGCATGGTCACCGGTCTCGCACCTTAATGGCACCATGAATACGCCTGAACTGCGCGACGCCTACCAAGCGTGTCTGGAGCAGCTGTCAGCCTTTAGTACCTGGGTTGGCCAGCATGAAGGGCTATTTCACGGCTGGCAGTCGTTAAAAGAGCATCAATGGGCACAGCTTGATACCGCGCAGCAGCGCACAGTCGATAACGCCCTACGCGATTTCCGCCTAGCGGGTGTCGATCTACCTGCTGATAAAAAAGCCCGCTATGGTGAGATTCAGGCACGCCTCTCAACCCTTTCTAACCAGTTTTCCAACAATGTCCTGGATGCCACCCAGGCATGGCATAAAGATATTGAAAATCTGCATGAGCTATCCGGCGTGCCGGAAAGTGCGCTTGATACGCTAAAGGCGACCGCTGAAGCAAAAGGCGTGCAGGGCTACCGCATTACGCTTGATTTCCCCAGTTTTTTTCCTGTTGTCAGCTATGCCGATAACCGCGAGCTGCGCCGTGAGGTGTATACGGCGTTTGTTACCCGCGCTTCAGCCCAAGGCCCGGACGCTGGCAAGTTCGACAATGCGCCAATTCTGGAAGAGATTCTGGCCCTGCGCCATGAAGTCTCCGAGCTGCTAGGCTTTGATACCTACGCCGATTACTCGCTAACCACCAAAATGGCAGACTCACCCGAGCAGGTGCTTACCTTCTTAAACGACCTTGCTCGCCGCGCGGTTCCTCAGGCGAAAGAAGAGTTTGCCGAGCTGAGTACTTATGCCCGCGAGGAGCTTGAGATCGACACCCTTGAGCCATGGGATGTGGCTTATGTGAGCGAGAAACTGCGTGAAGCGCGTCATGCTATTTCCCAAGAGCAGTTGCGCCCCTATTTTCCAGCGCCACGCGTGGTAGACGGGCTCTTCCAGGTCGTTGAGCGCCTTTTTGGCGTTCAAGTTAAAGAAGACAACACCGCACCGAGCTATCACAGTGACGTGCGCTTCTTCCGAATTACCGAGCAGGGCAAGCCCATTGCAGGTTTCTACCTGGATCTTTATGCCCGCGAAGGTAAGCGTGGCGGCGCCTGGATGGCCGACTGCCGAGTGCGCCGCCAAATGGGCGACGGCCTACAGCTACCCGTTGCGTTTTTGACCTGTAACTTTACCGCACCGGTGGGCGGCAAACCCGCACTGCTCACCCACGATGAAGTGACGACGCTTTTTCATGAGTTTGGTCACGGCTTACACCATATGCTGACCAAGCAGCAGATTGCCGATGTGTCGGGTATTAACGGCGTCGCCTGGGATGCCGTTGAGCTACCCAGCCAGTTTATGGAGAACTACTGCTGGGAGCGTGAAGGATTAGACCTGCTCGCCCAGCATGTCGATACTGGTGAGCCGCTACCGGCGGAGCTCTTAGCGCGCCTGCAGGCCGCTAAAAACTTCCAGTCGGCGATGAGCATGGTGCGCCAAATCGAGTTTTCGCTCTTCGATTTACGCCTTCACCATGAGCTGACGGCGCCCAGCGCCAGCGATGTGCAGACGCTGTTAGATGAGATACGCAGCCAAACGTCCGTTGTCCCCGTGGTAGGGTTTAACCGCTTCCAGAATAGCTTTAGTCATATTTTCGCCGGCGGATACGCAGCAGGCTACTACAGCTATAAATGGGCGGAAGTACTCTCCGCCGATGCCTGGAGCGCTTTTGAAGAGGCTGGAATTTTTGACCCTGACACAGGCCAACGTTTTCGCCAAGAAATTTTAGAACAGGGCGGTGCCCAGGATGCGGCAGAGCTATTCCGCCGTTTCCGTGGCCGCGAGCCCAGCGTTGAGCCGCTGTTGCGCCATAGCGGGATACGAGCGGCTTAGCCAGTACCTTTCCTGTCATTGCCCAGCGCGACGGCCCGAATGCCGTCGCGCGCTAATGGAGTTTACTATGTCAAGCGTAAAACGTTTTATCGCCGGGGTAACCTGCCCACGCTGTGCCGCGATGGATCGAATCCGCGCCTGGGAACAAAACAACATCCGCTATCGGGAATGCATTAACTGCGACTTCTTCGAACAGTTACCCATTGAGGATGAATCGGCACCCGAGCTGACCACACGCGTGAACCAAGTGCGTGACGAGCAAAAAACCCAGGATATTCAACCGGTACGCATTCTAGACCCTGGCAAGAAACGCTAAGACGACCTAATCGCCCGTTCTCTGCTACGGTACAGTGGCCTCTTAATCTAAGAGGCTGCTTGTGCGTAGCGGGATGTTAAAGGCTTTATATCTTTAGCCACCCTCTCTATGTGTGAAAAACCGCACAGCCATCCATCGATGTGTGCGTGAAACCAGACACTCTCCGCGATTTGAATTTCTACCAAAGTTTAATGCAAAAAAATCAACCCGTTGATTAATAAAAGATAAACGGCATGTGGCATAACTCTCGCTTCCTAAAGACTGCTTAACGATAAAGCTACTGGCGTTGCATACCCGCCAGACGATAATTCAATAACAGCTTAGGAAACCTCGCCATGCGCAACATGATGCCTAAAACGTTTGCTCTTCTTGCCAGCAGCGCGCTACTGGCTGCAGGCTCTGCCCACGCAGACCGCTCCGATTGGCCCAATAACTTCACCGTAGGTACCGCAAGCCAAGGCGGTACTTACTTTGTTTATGGCTCTGGCTGGGCCAACTTCATTTCAGACGAACTGGGTGTTTCCGGTGGTGGCGAAGTCACAGGCGGCCCTACGCAGAACTTGGCGCTGGTACATAGCGGCGACATGGCCTTTGGCCTCACCACGATGGGCCCAGCGTCCGACGCTGTTAACGGTGAAAGCCCCCTCGCGCCAGGCCTTCAGATGGACAATGTTTGTGCGCTATTCCCCATGTATGAAACGCCGTTCTCCATTACTGCGCTTTCAAGCTCCGGCATCCAATCTATTTCTGACATTCCGGCCGGCGCTCGCATTGGCTTTGGCCCGGCAGCGTCTACCTCAGACACCTACTTCCCGGCTATTCTCGAAACGCTGGGCGTAGAGTTTGATCGCCGTAATGGCGGCTGGTCTGACTTGGGCGGCCAACTTCAAGACGGCTTGCTTGATGTTATCGCCTTCGCTGCGGGCATTCCGATCCCTGCGGTTAGCCAGCTAGAAGTTCAAACCGATGTCAACATTATCGAGTTTACCGAAGAAGAGATGAACACGGTGCTGGAGAACTTCCCCGTCGCTGAGTTCTCTATTCCCGCTAGCACCTACACCACGCTTGAAGAAGATGCTCGTGCCGTTTCCATGTGGAACTTTGCCATTGCGGGTTGTGATCTGCCGGAAGACTTCGTTTATGAAGTCACCAAAGCCACTATGGAAAACAACGACCGCATGCGCTCTGTTCACCGCAGCGCTGAAACCACCATTCCGGAAAACATCGTGCACAACACCGTACTGCCCTTCCACCCGGGTGCTGCACGCTGGTACGAAGAGAATGGCTACGAAATCGAAGATGACATGATTAACTAAGCCATACGTCTCTTCCCGCTGCCCTGTTTCCCGATAGTCGGGCGGGGCAGTATTTTTTCCCTTTTCCCTGCTTTTGCTGTGAGGGTGACCTCTGATGAGTCACAAAACCGACCAAGATCCCAGCGGCTTCAAGGATGATGCCCAGACTGCTTCATCGATACCCGAGTCAATCGCCGAGGGTGTCGATGAAGAGGTTGTCGAGTCCAACCGCCGTGTGTTTGTTGGTTGGCAGTTCTTTTTATTCGCCGCTTTAGCCATTGGCTATTCCGGCTTTCACCTGTTTTCGCTCAATGTGTACCCAATGGAGACTTGGTCGTTTCGCATCGTACACATTGCCGGTGCGCTGATTTTAGGGTACGGATTGTATGCGGGCGCCCGCTTCGCTGAAGATGACCAGCAGGCTTCTCCTGCCTGGCTCAAGTGGGTGAGCTATGCACTACTAATCCCCGCCATTTATTCCCTGGTACAAGTGTTCTTGATGCAGCAGACACTGAGTGGCGGCGCTATGCGCATCGACCCAAGCATTGAGACCCTGCACTACGGCTACCCGCTAATGGCTACCACCGCAGGGGCGATTGTACTGTCCTGGTTCTATCGTCAGGCGCGTCACCGCTTCAACCCGGCTGACTTAGTGCTGATGGTGTGCGCTATTGCCAGTGCAGGCTATTTATTAATGGCCTTTAACACCAATATGCGCATGTCGACCGGCACCTCGTTCGCACCTCCTGGCATTTCATGGGCGGCCATTGCGGGGTCACTCTTGATTCTAGAACTTACTCGCCGCGTGGCCGGTTTGGCACTGGTGGTCATTTCCGCGGTTTTTTTGACCTACGTTTTTACAGGTCAGCACCTACCGGGTTTTTTAGGCTACCCCGGTTTGTCTGTGCAGCGCTTTTTCAGTCAGGTGTATACCGATGCGGGTATTCTTGGCCCCACCACCGCCGTATCGTCAACCTACATCATTCTGTTCATTATTTTTGCGGCGTTTCTACAGGCCTCTAAGGTAGGCGATTACTTCGTCAACTTCGCCTTTGCAGCCGCTGGCCGTGCCCGCGGAGGCCCCGCTAAGGTGTCTATCTTTGCGTCTGGCTTAATGGGGATGATCAACGGTACCTCTGCAGGGAACGTTGTTTCTACCGGCTCACTTACCATTCCATTAATGAAGAAAGTGGGTTACCCAGCGCGCAGTGCAGGTGCCATTGAAGCAGCAGCCTCTACCGGTGGACAGATTATGCCTCCCATCATGGGGGCAGGTGCCTTCATCATGGCGGAGGTCACCGGCATTCCATACACCGATATCGCCGTTGCCGCCTTGATTCCTGCCATCCTTTACTTTGCCTCTATCTACTTCATGGTGGATTTTGAAGCTGCGCGTAAGGGCATGCGGGGAATGCGTAAGGATGAGATTCCGCTATTCTCGAAGCTGGTTAAACAGGTCTACCTGTTTGCGCCGATTATTATTCTTATTGCCGCCCTCTTTATGGGCTACTCGGTGATTCGCGCCGGTACGCTAGCCACCGCTTCAGCGGCGGTCGTTAGCTGGATCTCGCCTAACAAAATGGGCATTCGCGCTATTTTAAGGGCCCTTCAGCTAGCCGGTACGATGTCCATCCAGATCATCGCGGTGTGTGCCTGCGCGGGTTTAATTGTAGGCGTTATCTCGCTCACCGGCGTTGGCGCTCGCTTCTCATCGCTGCTGCTGGGCCTTGCCGGTGTTAGCCAACTGCTGGCACTGGTGTTTGCCATGCTGATCAGTATCTTGTTGGGAATGGGTATGCCTACCACCGCGGCGTACGCCGTGGCGGCCTCGGTCGTGGCACCGGGTTTGATCAACATTGGTATCGAACCACTCGTCGCCCACTTCTTCGTGTTTTACTTCGCAGTGGTTTCAGCAATTACCCCGCCTGTGGCGCTTGCGTCTTACGCAGCCGCCGGTATCTCTGGGGATAATCCCATGGGCACCTCGGTCGCTTCGTTCAAGATTGGTCTGGCAGCGTTTATCGTGCCGTTTATGTTCTTCTATAGCCCCGCCATGCTGATGGAAGGTTCGCCCCTGCAGATACTTCGTGTTGGTGTTACCGCAACATTGGGGATCATCTTGCTTTCAGGCATGGTGCAAGCATGGTTCTTTGGGCCGGTTAACACGCTACAGCGTGTGGTCATGCTGGTCGGTGCGATGTTTATGATTTATGGCGGCATATACAGCGATATTGCAGGCCTTGCCATTGGCGCGGCGCTCTTCATTATGCAGCGTAAGCAGCATGGCAATAAGGCAACACCCAGCACCACGTAACGGCTGAATCTGCTATTCACTTAACGACTGGCCGTTAATAGCCCAACGAAAACGCCCGCTCGATAGTATTCGAGCGGGCGTTTTTTTGATTGTCAGACCCAGTGCTTTAAGAGGACATTAGCCTCCCACGCTATCAACAATTTTCAGTACCGGTGCAGACTGGTTGAGCGTGTAGAAATGTAGGCCCGGCGCACCACCATCTAACAAGCGCTCACATAGGCGGGAGACAACATCGGTACCAAAAGCGGCAATGGCTTCGCTATCATCGCCATAGGATTCTAACTGCTTGCGAATCCAGCGCGGAATCTCTGCGCCGCAGGCATCGGAAAACCGCGCCAACTTGGTGTAATTGGTAATCGGCATGATGCCGGGAATAATCGGCTGCTCGACGCCTAGCGCCCGCGCTTTATCAACAAAGTGGAAGTAAGCATCGGCGGTAAAGAAGTACTGGGTAATTGCCATATTGGCACCCGCGCTCATCTTACGGGCAAAGTTTTCCACATCCTTATCAAGGTTGGGGGCCTGTGGATGAGACTCAGGGTACGCTGCCACGGCAATTTCAAAATGATCGCCGGTTTCTGCGCGAATAAACTCCACCAGTTCATTGGCATAGCGCAGTTCACCGATACTGGCCATCCCAGAAGGCATATCACCACGCAGGGCCACTAAGCTATCTACGCCCTCTTCACGATACTGCGCCAGTAAGTCGCGCAGCTGGGCTTTTTCACTGCCGATACAGGAGAGGTGCGGTGCCGTGGTAATTCCGCTTTGGCTAACGGTGCGAACAATATCCCGCGTACGCGCCTGGGTGGAGCCACCCGCGCCGTAAGTAACCGAGAAGAAGCGCGGGTTACGCGCAGCCAGCTCATCACGCACGTGAATTAGCTTCTCCCGGCCAGCGTCGGTGTTGGGCGGAAAGAATTCAAAGCTAATACCTAACGGATGCTCTTGGCTGCTCATGGTTTATCCTCGCAGTGCGGTAACGTGATCATTATTTGAGGTATTCTCGCTGCTTCGTCGCGCAGCGGCTAATGAAAGATTCCACGGTCGACCTTCAATTCGGCTCATGTTGGCACTACCGCGTCTATCAAGGAGGAGAAATGGACTTAGCACCCAGCGCTTTAATGGGTCCGCTGCTGATGCTGTTAGGGTATGTGGGGCTGGGCTTTATTGCCGCTCAGCGGTTGAAAATAGACCCCCGCCCCATCGCCACGCTGCTGGTGTACCTGATTGCGCCGCTGACGATTTTCCGCGCGCTAATGAATGGCGGCCCCACCGCCGAGTATTTGGTGCTAACCTTCGCGATGTTCCTGTTAGTCAGCGGTATGTCGCTGGCGGTGCGCTGGGCGACCCAACACCGCTTCGGGCCACAGGAGGGAGCACTGCTGGCGTTCTCTTCTGGCACCGGCAACACCGGCTACTTCGGGCTGCCGGTAGCGCTGATTTTGCTCCCCCCCGAAGGCGTGACGCTGTATCTCTTCTGTATGCTAGGCATTAATTTATATGAGTTCACGGTGGGGTTTTACCTGAGTGCTAGGGGCCACTTCTCGGTGCGCCAGAGCCTCGCCAAAATTGCCCGCCTGCCGCTGATTTATGCGTTTATCTTGGCGCTGCTAATCAGTGCGCTCAACGTCACGCTGCCTGAGCCACTGATGAGTTCGTTAACCGTTTTTCCCGCCACGTATACACTGCTGGGCATGATGATTATTGGCATGACGTTAAGCCAAGCCACCCTCGCCGCCTGGGACACGCGCTTTGTGGCAACCTGCGTGGGACTTCGCTATTTGCTGTGGCCGGGGGTCATGCTGGGTGCGGTGCTGGTGCTGCAACAGTTCATACCGCTGGCACCAGAACTGGCGATGGCGCTGCTGCTGCTGGGTGTGGTGCCCATGGCCTCTAATGTGGTGGTGGTGGCCATGGAGCTAGGCATTCAGCCCCAGAAAGGCGCGCTAGCGGTATTGACCACCACGCTGCTGGCACCGCTGTTGATTCCGCTCTATTTGGGGTTGATGCTGCGCTTAACGGGACTTGCTTAAAAACCCGTCGACGCCCGCCTGCTGCAGCTGGTTCGCCATGCGCTGCACGTCTGGATGGCTGAAAAAGGCCACGAGCGCTTCGCCGCGAACCGGCCCAACGCCGGGTACGGCTTGCCAATCCGCCCGGGAGTACCCTGTTAGGGTGTACCAATCCCCCAGTCGAGCATCGCCCCCAGGCGGCATGCCTAGTGCCGAAAGCCATGCTGCATACGGCGCTTGGCGGGCGGCATTGAACTGTGCCACCAGCGCTGTAGCACTCGTTTCACCAATGCCATAAGCTTGCTGTAGCTGTTCCGGCGTCAGCGCTAACCAGCCCAGCAGTTCGGTCACGACACCCGCCTCTATCAGCGCCTGCCAAGTACCTTCGCCGATCCCTCGCATGCCCAACTGTTCGCCAAGATAGGTTAATCGGGCAAGCAGCTGGGCACTGCACTCTGGTGTTCGTTCTGATGCTCGTTCTGGCGTTAGCGTAAAGCAGCTCAAGAGATGGTAGCGCTCGGGCGGGGGTGCGCTCAGAGCAGCTCTTTCGCGCGTCTGCCACACCACGCTGGATACCTGAGGAATGGTCAGGCCTGCCAGCGTTACTGCCACCTGATCTCCTGGCCGCACGTCCCACGCCTGCCAGCGCTCCAGCGAACCAAGCGATACGCGGCTGATGCGCCGACCTTCCAAGGAGATAGGATGGAGCCACACTAGTGGCGTCACGCGCCCTGTTCGCCCCACGCGAAACTCAACCCCGCGCACCTGGGCTAGGGCCTGCTGGGACGGATATTTCCACGCTACCGCCCATTCAGGCGGCGACGATGACCAGCGGCGCACGCCAGGGCGCTCGGCCTGTTTCAACACCACGCCATCCGTGGCAAACGGCAGCGGTGCGTTAAACCACCGATCGCGCCACTCGGCGGCTGCCTCCTGGCCGTTGACCGGGTGGGTGTAGTCGGCCGTATCGAACCCCAGCGCCGTCAGTTGCGCTAGCCGTTCAGTCATTTGCGTTGGGCCATCCGGCCAGTCCCATACGAACAAAGCGATGCGGTTCAGCGTCTCTTGGCCGGGCGCTTTCTGCGCCATGGCACCGGCCACCGCTCCACGCGCTCCCGAGTCGGGCTGGCGCACTTGAACGTGGCTATCTAGCCGCCAGTACAGCTCGCCTTGGAACACCGCAGAAACGGGCTCTGGGAGTGATGCGGGCACGCTGGGCAACTGCTGAACCCGCGCTGTCCAATCCTGTCCGCGCTCGCCATCTCCCCGGCTGATGGCTTCTACTAGCTCCCCATTCTGATAACGCAGCGTCACCGCCACGCCGTCTACCTTGGGTTGAATCCACAGGTCGTCACGGCGGCTGGTAAAGCGTCGTATGCCGTCTTCATCGGCTTTATTGAGCCCGGTTTGGACAGCAGGATGCGTGCGGGTGCCGCTGCTGCTCGTGATGCGGGTGAGTGGCCGATGGGGAGTAGGAGCGTCCAGGCAAGCTTGCCAGCTCTCCAGCCGCGCCAGCGCCTGATCGTAAAGCTCATCGGCGATCAGCGATTCGCCGTCATCATGGTAAGCGCGGTCCCACACTTCGATATGCTCAGCAAGCGCCTGGGCTTCCAGCGCCAGCCGCTCGGCGGACCAGTCGGGGCACGTTTCGGCCTGTGCGGAAAAGGTGACACTCATGAACCAGGCTGCCGCCAAGCCTGCTATTCCAGTGATTCGACAACCCGGCATACGCATCCTCTCGCGGTGAACGGAGATTTCTCAGCACACATTAAATTTAACTTATATGAAACTAGCGGATATGCAATGCGCGGCGGCCATGTTCAACACATAAAAAAGCGCTCCCTGGCATGAACCAGAGAGCGCTTTTAGCTAACCCGATGCGCGAGCTGCGCTAACGGAAAGCTTACAGACCGGCGGCCTGACGCAGCGCATCCGCTTTGTCGGTTTTTTCCCACGGGAACGCGATGAAGGTCTCTTGATGCTCTTCGCCTTTGTCGTCTACCCAGCGGTAGCTGTGCTCGAACGGCTCACGACCAAAGTGGCCATACGCTGCCGTTAGGCGGTACATCGGGTGCAGCAGATCCAGCATCTTGGTGATCGCGTAGGGGCGCAGATCAAAATGCTCGCGCACCAGCTCAACGATTTTTGCGTCGTCGATTTTGCCGGTACCGAAGGTGTCGATAGACACCGAGGTAGGCTCTGCTACGCCAATAGCGTAAGAAACCTGAATCTCGCACTTGTCTGCCAAGCCTGCAGCGACGACGTTTTTCGCCACGTAGCGGCCGGCGTAAGCGGCGCTGCGGTCAACCTTTGAGGGGTCTTTACCCGAGAAGGCGCCGCCACCGTGACGGGCCATGCCGCCGTAGGTATCGACGATGATCTTGCGACCGGTCAAGCCGCAGTCGCCCACCGGGCCACCAATGACGAACTTGCCGGTCGGGTTGATGTGGTACTGGGTAGCGTCATCCAACCACTCAGCGGGAATCACCTGTTCAATGACTTCACGCTTAATCATTTTGCGCAGGTCTTCTTGATCGATTTCCGGGTCGTGCTGGGTCGACAGGACAATCGCATCGACGCCACAGGGCTGGCCTTCGGCGTTATAGCGGAAGGTAACTTGGCTTTTGGCATCCGGGCGCAGCCACGGCAGCAGGCCGTTTTTACGCAATTCAGCCTGACGCTCAACTAAACGGTGCGAGTAATGAATCGGCGCGGGCATAAACGAATCGGTTTCGTTGGTGGCGTAACCAAACATGAGCCCTTGGTCACCGGCCCCCTGGTCTTCAGGCTTAGAGCGATCCACACCCTGGGCAATATCAACGCTCTGCTTGCCGATCAGGTTGATCACCCCGCAGGTTGCACCATCAAAGCCCACGTCGGATGAGGTGTAACCGATATCGGTAATCACATCCCGTACCAGTGCTTCCAAATCGACCCACGCAGACGTAGTGATCTCACCGGCAATAATCGCCACGCCGGTTTTTACCATGGTTTCACAGGCAACGCGGGCCTGTTTATCCCGGGCGATAATGGCATCTAACACCGCGTCGGAAATTTGGTCGGCAATCTTATCGGGATGGCCTTCTGAGACGGACTCAGAGGTAAACAGGGAATATTCGCTCATCGCGCACTCGACCCTCTGTATGACGGCTGCATCGTGACCGCAGCATCAGCAGGAAATCATGGCAGGAGGTTCCCTGCCCGTATATAGAAGCGGCTCAAGAAGTTTCACGGCCACTTCGGGAGGCAGAGTCTACACGCTGTTGGGGGTTCTTCACAGAAGCGGCCCGCAGAATTTGCCGCCGCGAGGGAAGTCAGCGACAATAGAGGCTTTATTATTTCTGTTTTCAGGCGAGGAGCACCCCCATGCCGTCCCGTTTTGAGCTGGCCAATGCCATTCGCGCCCTTTCCATGGATGCTGTACAGAAGGCCAAATCTGGCCATCCCGGCGCCCCCATGGGTATGGCTGATATCGCCGAGGTGCTGTGGAATGACTACCTCAAGCACAACCCCGAAGATCCTAAGTGGGCCGACCGCGACCGTTTCGTGCTGTCGAATGGGCATGGTTCCATGCTGCTCTACTCACTGCTGCACCTTAGCGGTTATGAACTAAGCCTGGAACAGCTGCAAAATTTCCGCCAGCTGCACTCGCCCACCGCAGGTCATCCAGAGTACGGCTACGCGCCGGGCATCGAAACCACGACCGGTCCGCTGGGCCAAGGCTTTGCCAACGCCGTGGGCTTTGCGATTGCCGAAAAGACCTTGGCCGCGCAGTTCAACCGCCCGGGCCATACCATCGTTGACCACACCACCTGGTGTTTCTTGGGTGACGGCTGCTTGATGGAAGGGATCTCCCATGAAGCAGCGTCATTAGCCGGCACTCAGCAGTTGGGTAAACTGGTTGCTCTGTATGACGACAACGGCATCTCGATTGATGGCGAAGTGGAAGGCTGGTTCACCGACGATACCGCCAAGCGCTTTGAAGCTTACGGCTGGCACGTGGTGCCCAATGTAGATGGCCACAATCCGGAAGAAATTAAAGCCGCGATTGAGCTGGCTAAAAGCCACGACGATAAGCCTAGCCTGATTATCTGCAAAACCATCATTGGTTTTGGTGCCCCGAATAAGCAGGGCAAAGAAGAGGCTCATGGCGCACCACTAGGTGACGAAGAAGTGGCCCTGGCGCGTAAAGAGCTTGGCTGGGAGCACGCGCCGTTCCATATCCCCGAGCCGATTTACTCCAAGTGGGATGCGCGTAACGCAGGTAAAACCCGCCAACAGGAGTGGGACGCACGTTTTGCACGCTATGCTGAGGCCTACCCAGCAGAAGCACGTGAATTTAAGCGTCGCATGAAGGCGCAGTTGCCAACCGACCTGTCCACAGAAGCGCTGATTGAGCAGGCCCAAGAGAAAGGCGAAAGCATCGCCTCACGTAAAGCCTCCTTTGAAGCGCTGAACGTGATTGGCCCGCAAATGCCCGAACTGCTGGGAGGCAGCGCTGATCTCGCGCCCTCTAACCTGACGTTCTGGAAAGGCGCTAAAGCGATTACGCCAGAAGATGCCAGCGGCAACTACCTACACTACGGGGTGCGTGAGTTCGGCATGGGCGCGGTCATGAACGGTATTGCGCTACACGGTGGTTTCGTGCCTTATGGCGCTACTTTCCTGATTTTCATGGAGTACATGCGTAACGCTGTACGCATGGCAGCGCTGATGGAAAAGCAGGCTATTTACGTGTTTACCCACGACTCCATTGGCTTGGGTGAAGATGGCCCAACCCACCAGCCAATTGAGCAGCTGACCAGCCTGCGCACCACGCCGAACCTGAACACTTGGCGCCCCTGTGACGCTGTCGAAACCGCCGCCGCCTGGGATGCCGCCCTTAAACGCCACTCCGGCCCCACGGCGCTGGTGCTATCACGCCAAAACCTGCCCCACCAGTCACGCACCAAAACGCAGCTAGCCTCAATTCAGCGCGGCGGTTACGTTTTGAAGGATTGTGACGGTACGCCTGAGCTTATCCTGATTGCCACCGGTTCAGAAGTTTCCCTGGCCATGGACGCTGCCGCTGAGTTGGAAAAGCAGGGCAAAGCCGTACGCGTTGTCTCCATGCCTTCAACCTTCCGTTATAACGGCCAGGAAGAGGAGTATCGTGAGCGTGTACTGCCTAAAGCCGTCACCAAACGTATCGCCATTGAAGCGGGACACGCCGACTACTGGTACAAATACGTGGGCCTTGATGGTCGTGTGATTGGCATGACCACTTACGGCGAATCAGCGCCTGCAGGTGAGCTGTTCAAGCACTTTGGCTTTACGGTTGATAACATTGTCAAACAGGCTAATGAACTGCTCGGCTAACGCTATGCAGGCTGATCGAGCGCGGGTACTGCAATGCCCGCGTTAAACGGTCTGCTATGGCTGATTAGTTATTGGTTAATCGGAGAAGTGGTGATCCACTTCTCCGGGCTCCCTGTTTCTTCTGGGGTGGTGGGCATGCTACTGCTGTGCACCACTCTGGCGGTACTTAGGCGCGTTCCCGCAAGTCTTGCCGCCGCTGCTCAACCGTTAATCGCTCTGCTTGCCATGCTAATTATGCCTGGCGTCGTCGGGGTGTTTTTTATGCTGGATGCGTTAGCTGGTGAGTGGCTCGCCGTTCTGACCGCGCTGTTGCTAGGCACGCTGCTTAGCGTTGTTACCACGCTATGGCTGCTCAAACGTCTCATTGGACGCCCAAATGCCTGCTAGACTTCTGAGTACCCTAACCACTACCCCTCTGTTTGCTGTCGGTTTAACGCTCGCCGCTTTTTTACTTGGCAGCGTACTTTTCAATCGTCTGAAAAAGCCTTCATGGCTACCGGCAATTTTAATTGCCGCGCTGCTATTAGCAGCGACCATCGCGGTGCTCGGCGTGCCCTACGCGACGTATCAGCAGGGGGCTACGTGGCTCACGATACTGCTAGGGCCCGCGACCGTGGCGTTAGGCATGCCTCTCTACCAGCAGTTGCCACGCATTCGTGAGTTATGGCGCCCTCTGGTGGTGTGCCTACCTATCGCGGCTATGCTTGCCGCTAGCTACGCCTTACTCATCGGTTGGTTAATGGGCAGCAGCCAGCATATCCTCGCCTCTATTGCCGCTAAATCAGTCACCGCGCCTATCGCTATTGGCATTACCGAACAGCTGGGTGGCAGCGTGGCGCTGCTGATGGGGGCACTATTGTTGACCGGTGTGGTGACTATTCCGTTTGTCAGCTTTTGCGCAAAACTGCTAAATATCGATGATGAGCGAATTATCGGCTTCGCTCTTGGCCTTAACGGCCATGCTATTGGCACCGTGCGGGCATTTGAACTCAGCCCAACGGCGGGGGCTTTTGCCTCACTCGGCATGAGCTTAACCGGCATATTAACCGCTCTGCTGCTACCACTTGCTTGGCGGCTTATCGGCATCGCCGGTTGAAATACGTTATCATCTCGCCACTTTATTTAAGAGCCGCTCTGTCTCATGGCTAACTCAACACCCACGTATCGTATCGCCATCAATGGCTATGGGCGTATTGGTCAATGCGTGCTTAGGGCACTGGTTGAGCGCAACCATCCCGAGCTTGAGGTGGTCGCCATTAATGAGCTTTCTGACCTCGCAACGATTACCTATCTGACCCGCTACGACACTACCCACGGACGTTTTCCAGGCGACGTGGATCACGATGGCGAAGCGCTGCTGATCAATGGCCAGCGAATCCACGTGCTGTGTGAACCTGACCCCAAGGCGCTGCCCTGGGCAGCTCTGGATATCGACCTAGTGCTCGAGTGCTCTGGCAGCTTCAAAGATCGTGCCACGGCGGAACTACATCTGGCAGCAGGCGCTAAGCGGCTACTGTTTTCTCAGCCCGCTGAAAGCGATGTGGATGCCACGATTGTGTGGGGCATTAACGAACACAAGCTAGCGCTTTCCCAGCGCATTCTTTCGGCAGCCTCTTGCACAACCAACTGCTTAGTGCCGCTGCTGACCGTACTGGATGAAGCGCTCGAACTGGAGCACGGTGTCACCACCACCATCCATTCGGCCATGAATGACCAGCCGGTGATTGATGCTTACCATCAAACCGATTTGCGGCTGACCCGATCTGCCATGCAGTCGATCGTACCGGTAGACACCGGCTTAGCTGTGGGCATCAGCCGCCTGATGCCAAGCTTAGCCGGGCGTTTTGAGTGCTTGCATGTGCGTGTACCGACCATCAATGTATCAGCGATGGATGTGGCATTAAGTGTGCGCCGAGATACGAATGCCGAACAGGTCAACGCTCTGCTGCGTACCGCCAGTGCGGAGCGACTTGCCGGTGTACTCGGCTATACGGAAGCTCCCATGGCATCGATTGATTTTAATCACGACCCGCGCTCTGGCATCCTAGACGCTACCCAAACGCGCGTCGCAGGCACGCGCTTGATTAAACTGCTGTGCTGGTTTGACAACGAATGGGGCTTCGCCAACCGCATGCTGGATATCAGCCAGCGGTTGGCGTCTCTAGAAGCGGGACACGCTGACTAGGGCTACATCACTACTTTTCACCTGTTTTAACACGAGGAAATCACTCGCATGAACGTGCAAAAAATGACTGACCTGCCCTTGGAAGGGCAGCGTGTGCTAATTCGTGAAGATTTGAATGTACCCATCAAGCATGGCCGTGTTTCCAGCGATGCACGTCTGCGAGCAGCGCTGCCTACCATTCAAGCCGCCGCCAAAGCAGGCGCCAAAGTGATGCTGATGAGCCATTTAGGTCGCCCCACCGAAGGAGAACCCGCTGAAGAGTTTTCGCTAGCCCCAGTGGCCGAGCATCTGGGCCAACTACTGGGCAGCCCGGTCAACTTAATCAACGACTACCTCGACACGGTTCCGTCGCTCAATAATGGCGATGTGGTGCTGCTTGAGAACGTACGTTTCAACCGTGGCGAGAAGAAAGACGACGAGCAGCTGGCCAAGCAGTATGCCGCACTATGTGATGTGTTTGTGATGGATGCCTTTGGCACCGCCCACCGTGCTCAGGCATCCACCCATGGCGTCGCTCGCTTTGCTCCCCAAGCCTGTGCAGGCCCACTACTGGCCCAGGAGCTCGACGCTCTTGAGAAAGCACTGGCGAATCCAGCGCGCCCTATGGCAGCCATTGTCGGCGGCTCTAAGGTCTCCACCAAGCTAGACGTGCTCACCGCGCTTGCCGATAAGTGCGACCAGCTGATTGTAGGTGGCGGCATCGCCAACACCTTTATTGCGGCGGCAGGCTATAATGTGGGCAAATCGCTTTATGAGGCCGATTTGATTGGCCAAGCTAAGGCGCTGATGGACAAGGTTTCCATACCGCTGCCCACCGATGTGGTGGTGGCCACTGAGTTCTCTGAATCAGCGGACGCCGTGGTTAAGCCCGTGGACCAAGTTGCGGATAACGAGATGATTCTCGATATCGGCCCTGACACAGCAGCCCATCTGGCCAACCTGCTTAAAGATGCCGGCACTATCTTGTGGAACGGCCCAGTGGGTGTATTTGAAATTGACCAGTTCGGCAAAGGTACCCAGGTAATCGCTCATGCCATCGCCGATAGCGCAGGTTTCTCGATTGCCGGTGGCGGTGATACCTTAGCGGCTATCGATAAATATGCCATTGCTGAGCGTGTTTCCTATATTTCCACAGGTGGCGGCGCGTTTCTTGAGTACGTTGAAGGTAAGCCGCTGCCTGCCGTCACCGCGCTCGAAGCGGCTGCTCTGCGCAATTAAGTCGCTGGCGCTGAAACTGTGCGCTCACTGCATCTATACACATAGACAATCTCATTTAAAAACATACATAAGGTGACCCCATGGCTTTGATCAGCATGCGCCAAATGCTCGACCACGCTGCCGAATATGGCTACGGCATTCCAGCATTTAACGTTAATAACCTTGAGCAGATGCGCGCCATTATGGAAGCCGCTGATGCTACCGATTCACCAGTGATCGTGCAGGCTTCTGCTGGCGCACGTAAGTACGCGGGTGCCCCTTTCCTACGCCATCTGATTTTGGCAGCGGTGGAAGAGTTTCCGCATATTCCAGTGGTGATGCACCAGGATCACGGCACTAGCCCTGCGGTTTGCCAGCGCTCCATACAGCTGGGCTTCTCTTCAGTGATGATGGACGGCTCTTTGGGTGAAGATGGCAAAACGCCCATGGACTATGACTACAACGTTGATGTTACCCGCCGTACCGTCGACATGGCGCATGCCTGCGGCGTTTCCGTCGAGGGCGAGCTAGGCTGTCTCGGCAGCCTGGAAACCGGCATGGCCGGCGAAGAAGATGGCATTGGGGCGGAAGGCAAACTGGATATGGAGCAGCTGCTAACCGACCCCGAAGAAGCCGCCGCGTTTGTAAAGGCCACCCAGGTTGATGCACTGGCTATTGCCATTGGCACCAGTCACGGCGCTTATAAATTCACTAAGCCGCCCACTGGCGATACGCTCTCCATTCAGCGCATTAAAGAAATTCATGCGCGGATTCCTGACACCCATCTGGTCATGCACGGCTCCTCTTCCGTGCCTCAGGAGTGGCTTGAGGTCATTAACCAGTACGGTGGTAACATCCCGGAAACGTATGGCGTGCCGGTGTCAGAAATCGTCGAAGGCATCAAGCACGGTGTGCGCAAGGTCAATATCGACACCGACTTACGCTTAGCTTCTACCGGCGCAGTACGCCGCTTTCTGGCCGAAAACCCCTCTGAGTTTGACCCGCGCAAATTCTTGAAAGAAACCGTCTCGGCGATGCGTGATCTTTGCATCGCTCGTTATGAGGCCTTTGGCACAGCGGGTAATGCGAGCAAAATCAAACCGATTAACCTCGAAGCGATGTTTGAGCGCTACGCACGCGGTGAGCTGGACCCTAAAGTGAAATAAGCGTAACGGGGTATATCTCTACAAAGGCGCCCAAACGGGCGCCTTTTTTAATATATAATTGTTGCAATGCAGCAAAATTGTACTATTACTTAATATAGAGGCTTTTATACTTAGTGCCAGTCGCTGATCAACGTTTTATTTATCAAAAGCACTTACCCCTGAAGTAACCCCCGAGTCATGCACCCGTTTCACATAATAGGCATTCGTTTTATGAAGCACTCCCCTATGGCCTTATCTGCGCCCCCCATGGCAATGCTAGATATCTGGAAATCAGGTCTTATGGCGTTTGAGCTTTGGAGCTCTTCATTATCGACCATTGCGATGCGACAGCAGCTGTGGCAAACACAGCCATTTTTTAGCCCCTCTATGATGCGTGAAAACCAACGCATGGTGACTGAAAAAATGGAGGCCAGCATGGAAGCTGCCCTCGTCGTGCAAAAAACGTTGTTTAGTGCCATGAGCGGAAATTACGTTCCATGGTGGGTAACCAGCCAAAAAACCATGAAGCCCTACCAACGCCGTAGTAGTGCTAACTCACGGCGTTTGTCCCGCTAACGCTGCTCGCTATCGTGGTCACTCATTTCATCTTCACCCTCTGCGATAGCGTCTTCAGCACTGCCCGTTCCTCCGGTACCCCCTTCAGCATCCTCTTCCTCATCACTGCCATTATCGCTGGAGGCCTCTTCTTCACTACCGCTGGATGTGGGTTCCTCGCGCTGCAGTGCGCCGACCTTAATGCCGTATTTCTCTTCCAACGCCGCGTCGTCTAACGCCTCGTGCTGAGTGTCATCTGCTTCCGTTTGCTCAGCAAAAAGTGGGCCTGCTGCTAGCAGTAGGCCGCCCAACATAATCGACAGCAACCAAGGGGTAAGTCGCATAGAAGTCTCCTTTTTATGATACTCACAAGCGTAGCCTATACAGCGCATACCTACAGAAGAACCTTGAAGAAAGTGCGTTAAAACTGGCTCCTTGCATAACCACTGACCAGCGCTATCTTATAAAAATTATGAAACAGTGTTCACAAAAGGCGTAAAATCTCGTTCAATAGCAGTGTGTCGGCTTCAACTAACATGGGCAGCGCCTTTAGCGCTCCAAGGAACGACAATGCCGCTTCCACTTTTGCTGTTTGACTGTGATGGCACCCTCGTTGATAGCGAGCCTCTTTTGGCCGAAGAGATGGCCATTGGCCTTAACTCTGTCGGCTTACCGTTTGCTACGTCTGATTATCTTGGAGAGTTTCGCGGCACGCGCTTCCGACGTATCGTGGCTGAGCTGCAGCACCGCTATGGTGAAGTAGAGGCCGAGCAGCTCGACCGTATGGAACGTTCAATGCGCGCTAAGCTTGCAGAACGCCTAGCCACTGAGTTGACGACTATCCCAGGTGCCCGTGAATCGCTTGACGCACTTAGCCACTTTCCCAGTGCAGTTGTTTCTAATGGCCCTGAGAGTAAAATTCACACCGCTTTGCAAACCACCGGCCTCTCCCACTATTTTGGCAATCGGCTATTTAGTGGCTACACCGCCAATTGCTGGAAGCCCGAACCCTGTTTACATCTGCACGCAGCCAGTATCATGGGTTACGCTGCACAAGACTGCATTGCGATAGACGACGCACTGGTAGGCGTGCGTGCTGCATTGCAGGCGGGGATGACAGTGATTCATCTAAACCGTTTCCCAGATGCCGAAAACACCCCTGAAGGCGCTATCATGATCAGCAGCATGTACCAGCTACCGGCGGTGGTGAAGCGTCTGTCGCATGAGTGGCAGCAAGCATCTGTGCCTCAACAATCTATAGGTAATTAGCATGGCTTCTTTACGTGACCAGCTTGGAGGACTTGTCTACTCAACCGAGCATGGAAAAACGTGCCCCGAGTGCCGAGCCCCGATTGACGACTGTCGATGTGAAGACACCAACGAGCAAGAGCGGCTTGCCAGACTAGATGGTATTGTCCGCATCCGGCGTGAAACAAGCGGCCGTAAAGGAAAGGGGGTCACTACCATTAGCGGCGTGCCTTTGCCCGAAGCGGAACTTAAGACGCTAGCCAAAACGCTCAAGCAGCGTTGTGGCACAGGTGGTGCTGTTAAAGATGGCATTATTGAAATTCAGGGCGATCACCGCGAAACGCTGCAGCAAGCACTAACGTCACTCGGCTACCAAGTAAAGCTAGCGGGTGGCTAACACACCTCTATAATGCCGGTTTACATAGGTAAATCGCTAAAGGGCAAGGCACTGCAATGGTTTGGCTGGAATACCTGCTACCGCTTATTTTTCTGTTCCCCATGGCAGCCATGGGCGGCATTGTATTGGTACTACGTAGCCTACACGATGCCCGCGTCCACTCTCCGTTTGACGCGCCGCTTCGCGAGCCTGGCCAAGCACTAAGGCACCGTCTGGACAAAGCTTTCTCAAGCCTATTTCTAAACGGTGCGTTGGGCCCTATTATAAGCCTTGCGCCGCTGGTTTATGGCATGGGTAGGATGCTATTTGTTGAGCAGCAGGACTGGGTGGAGTGGGCACTTTATGGCTTACTTAGCACTCTATTGGTACTAGCGTTTTCCCTATTATTAATCCGTGATTATCAGCGTATTCGTCGGCTTAAGCTCGGCCTAGCCTGTGAGTTAGCCGTTGGTCAAGAACTGGAGCGCTTAGTACGACCAGAAGCGCACCCTTACTATGTCTTTCACGACGTCCCTACTGATAGCTTTACCATTGACCACGTAGTCGTGACCCCCCATGGTATTTTTGTAGTCGAAACCCGGGCACGGGCGCTGGCAATCGGAACCGATGGCAAAGAGATAAACAGTGTCGCGGTCGAACGCGAACGGCTGCGCTTCCCGCATTGGCAGGAGCGACGCCCCTTACATAAAACCCGCCAAGGGGTCAGCTGGTTAACCCAGTGGCTGGAACGACGCTGTGGTGTGCCCGTGCCCGTCAAAGGGGTACTTGTCTTACCCGGCTGGCAAATCGATACCAGCGAAGCATCGCCGGATATTTTAGTGGTAAGCGGTGAGCACCTTGCGCGCCAGTTGACCGAGTTAACACCTGGACAAATGAGCGATGCCATCCACGATCGGGTCATCCATATCCTGCTTGAAAGAGCACGCTTGATGGAGCTTAAGCATCTCCGTGAACCGTCGGTATAACCGCAGCTCAGTCGCCGCGCAGGCGACCACCCATCTCCTGGGCAAGATCAACCGCGTAGTGGTCAGTCATCCCACCAATAAAGTCCAGCATCCGCCGATAGCTATTGTAAAGTGTCCAGGAAGGCAGCGGTGTATTTTCGCCTATTAACGCTAGCACTCGCTGGTGCTTAAAGGAGCTTTGCCCGGTATGGTGCAACTCGTGAGCCGCACCGATAAAAGCCTCAAGCAGTATACCCAGCGTTGTGTAAGCTCCAATCTCTAGCTTTGCTTTACGCTCATTCTGGAAGATACGCTCCCGCGCTAGCTGTTTCGCCGCCTGAACGCCCCATCCTAAATCAGGATGGCAAAGCTCTAACAGGTCTTCGCTTAGGGTACCGCTGAGCAGCGCTTGCTCATGCTGCACAAAGACCGCGCCCACATCGTTTACGGCTCGCTCCATAGCCGCCCCTCTGAGTAGCGCTATTCGGCGACGTTGCGAGACATTTTTACGCTGCATCTCGACATACTCCGGCGGAAACTCGCCGGCAATTTGGCGTAGAATCTCCACCACTTCCTCGTAGCGCAAAATGCCCATCTCTAGGCCATCTTCTAAATCCAACAAGGCATAACAAATATCATCCGCTGCTTCGACCAGCCAGGCCAGCGGGTGGCGACACCAGCGCTGCTCCCCCTGGGGCAACAGACCAACCGCCTCGGCGACCTCTTTTAGCAAGGCTTGCTCCGATTGGTAAGCACCGAACTTGCCCGCTCGGCCGCTATAGCGAACTGTCCAGGGATACTTGAGCAGCGTTCCGAGCGTGGCAGCCGATAGGCGCATTCCGCCATTGAACTGGTTGTATTCAATCTGGGTAATCACACGAAAGCCCTGGGCGTTGCCTTCATAGGTCAACAGGTCTTCGCGCTCGGCCTCTGACAGGCCCTCTAGCAGGCCACTGCCTTGGGCGCGACGAAACCAGTCGCGTATCGCGTACTCACCCGCGTGGCCAAAGGGTGGATTACCGATATCGTGCCCAAGGCATGCGGTTTGTACGATTACGCCCAGATCAGCGGGGGTAATCCAGTCAGGGAGGCGGTCACGCAGTAGCTCACCCACAATCATACCCAGAGAGCGGCCAACACAGCCGACTTCAAGGGAGTGGGTTAAACGTGTGTGGATATGATCATTTTCAGTCAGAGGGTGCACCTGGGTTTTGCGGCCCAAGCGCCGAAAGGAGCCGGAAAAGACAATGCGATCATGATCTTTATGAAAAGGACTGCGCCCAATTTCCCGAGTGCTATCTGTTCGTTTATCGTGAAGGCGTCGAGGGGAAAGTAATTGATCCCATTGCATTTGTGTCATAGCGCTCCTCCTTGGAGTACACATTCTGACATAAAAACGCTGACATAAAACGAGGGGTAGAAAAACAAAAAACCCAGCCGGTTGGCTGGGTTTTTTGCGGTATAAGTGCCTGACGATGACCTACTCTCGCATGGGGAGACCCCACACTACCATCGGCGCTAAGCGGTTTCACTGCTGAGTTCGGCAAGGGATCAGGTGGTTCACGCTCGCTATGGTCGTCAGGCGTAACTTGTAATGCATATCATGCTGAACAGGCAATGCGTGTTTTGTGATCGTCTCTTGTCAGCAAGCGTCTTGGCTTGCCGCTGCGTATCCGGTGTTCGTTATCACTGCGACCAGACCCCTTGGGTGTTATAGGGTCAAGCCTCACGGGCCATTAGTACACGTTAGCTCAACGCCTTGCAGCGCTTCCACACCGTGCCTATCAACCAGCTGGTCTCGCTGGGCCCTTTAGGAGGCTCAAGGCCTCGGGGATGTCTCATCTTGAAGGGGGCTTCCCGCTTAGATGCTTTCAGCGGTTATCCTGTCCGACCATAGCTACCCGGCAATGCCACTGGCGTGACAACCGGAACACCAGAGGGTCGTCCACTCCGGTCCTCTCGTACTAGGAGCAGCTCTTCTCAAACATCCAACGCCCACGGCAGATAGGGACCGAACTGTCTCACGACGTTCTAAACCCAGCTCGCGTACCACTTTAAATGGCGAACAGCCATACCCTTGGGACCGACTTCAGCCCCAGGATGTGATGAGCCGACATCGAGGTGCCAAACACCGCCGTCGATGTGAACTCTTGGGCGGTATCAGCCTGTTATCCCCGGAGTACCTTTTATCCGTTGAGCGATGGCCCTTCCATACAGAACCACCGGATCACTAGAACCTGCTTTCGCACCTGCTCGACGTGTCTGTCTCGCAGTCAAGCACCCTTATGCTCTTGCACTCATTGCACGATGTCCGACCGTGCTGAGGGTACCTTCGTGCTCCTCCGTTACTCTTTGGGAGGAGACCGCCCCAGTCAAACTACCCACCACACACTGTCCTCGATCCGGATAACGGACCTGAGTGAGAACGCCAATGATGCCAGGCTGGTATTTCAAGGTTGGCTCCACCCGAACTGGCGTCCGGGTTTCAAAGCCTCCCAGCTATCCTACACAGGCAACATCAGCGTCCAGTGTGAAGCTATAGTAAAGGTTCACGGGGTCTTTCCGTCTAGCCGCGGGTACACCGCATCTTCACGGCGATTTCAATTTCACTGAGTCTCGGGTGGAGACAGCGTGGCCATCATTACGCCATTCGTGCAGGTCGGAACTTACCCGACAAGGAATTTCGCTACCTTAGGACCGTTATAGTTACGGCCGCCGTTTACCGGGGCTTCAATCAAGAGCTTCGCCTTACGGCTAACACCATCATTTAACCTTCCGGCACCGGGCAGGCGTCACACCCTATACGTCCTCTTACGAGTTAGCAGAGTGCTGTGTTTTTACTAAACAGTTGCAGCCACCTGGTATCTTCGACCGGTTCGGGCTGAGAGAGCAAGTCTCGTCACCCTACGCCGGCGTGCCTTCTCCCGAAGTTACGGCACCATTTTGCCTAGTTCCTTCACCCGAGTTCTCTCAAGCGCCTTGGGATTCTCACCCTGACCACCTGTGTCGGTTTGGGGTACGGTCGCACATGATCTGAAGCTTAGAGGCTTTTCCTGGAAGCGTGGCATTGATGACTTCGACACCGTGGTGTCTTCGTCTCGTGTCTCGGCCTTAAAGGGTCCCGGATTTACCTAAGACCCCAGCCTACTCACTTTCACCAGGACAACCAACGCCTGGCTCACCTAGCCTTCTCCGTCCCCCCATCGCAATCATGTCCGGTACGGGAATATTGACCCGTTTCCCATCGACTACGCCTTTCGGCCTCGCCTTAGGGGCCGACTCACTCTGCTCCGATTAGCGTCGAACAGAAACCCTTGGTCTTCCGGCGAGGGAGTTTTTCACTCCCTTTATCGTTACTCATGTCAGCATTCGCACTCGTGATACCTCCAGCGAACTTCTCAATTCACCTTCATCGGCTTACACGACGCTCCTCTACCGCGCATTCCTAAGAATGCACCCGTAGCTTCGGTACCTGGTTTAGCCCCGTTACATCTTCCGCGCAGGCCGACTCGACTAGTGAGCTATTACGCTTTCTTTAAAGGATGGCTGCTTCTAAGCCAACCTCCTAGCTGTCTGAGCCTTCCCACATCGTTTCCCACTTAACCAGGATTTGGGGACCTTAGCTGACGGTCTGGGTTGTTTCCCTTTTCACGACGGACGTTAGCACCCGCCGTGTGTCTCCCACGCTCGCACTCACCGGTATTCGGAGTTTGCCTCGGGTTGGTAAGTCGGGATGACCCCCTAGCCGAAACAGTGCTCTACCCCCGGCGGTGATACGTGAGGCGCTACCTAAATAGCTTTCGAGGAGAACCAGCTATCTCCGAGCTTGATTAGCCTTTCACTCCGATCCACAAGTCATCCAAATCTTTTTCAACAGATCCTGGTTCGGGCCTCCAATTGATGTTACTCAATCTTCACCCTGCTCATGGATAGATCGCTCGGTTTCGGGTCTATATCCAGCGACTGTGTCGCCCAGTTAAGACTCGGTTTCCCTACGGCTCCCCTAAACGGTTAACCTCGCCACTGAATATAAGTCGCTGACCCATTATACAAAAGGTACGCAGTCACAGAACAAGTCTGCTCCTACTGCTTGTACGCACACGGTTTCAGGATCTATTTCACTCCCCTCTCCGGGGTTCTTTTCGCCTTTCCCTCACGGTACTGGTTCACTATCGGTCAGCCAGGAGTATTTAGCCTTGGAGGATGGTCCCCCCGTCTTCAGTCAAGGTTTCTCGTGCCCCGACCTACTCGATTTCACATGATCAGATTTTCGACTACGGGGCTATCACCCGCTACGGCCACGCTTCCCAGCGTGTTCGCCTAATCAGTCTCATGCTTAAGGGCTGGTCCCCGTTCGCTCGCCGCTACTAGGGGAATCTCGGTTGATTTCTTTTCCTCAGGGTACTTAGATGTTTCAGTTCCCCTGGTTCGCCTCTTACGCCTATGTATTCAGCGCAAGATACTCAGCTTATGCTGAGTGGGTTTCCCCATTCAGAGATGCCCGGGTCACAGGTTGTTTGCCACCTCGCCGAGCCTTATCGCAGGCTACCACGTCTTTCATCGCCTCTGGCTGCCTAGGCATCCACCGTGTGCGCTTCATTGCTTGACCCTATAACCCGAAGGAGTCTGGATGTCGCAATGATAACGATTGCCGGATACGCTTGAGACGTATCACAAAACAATTACGTATAAACACTTCTAAGAAGTGTTTATGTCAGCATGATATACATTGTTAAAGAGCGACTGCTATGCGCAGTGATAAGCGTTCTTTCACGTTAAAAAAAGAGAGAAGACCTTTCTTTTTCTTTTAATGTGAAAAAAGCATTCGCTTATCACTGCGTATCAACAGCATTCTGATCAGGCAATTCATTGTGAGCGCTTACCGCGAGGATGATGCATCGCTTAAGGAGGTGATCCAGCCGCAGGTTCCCCTACGGCTACCTTGTTACGACTTCACCCCAGTCATGAACCACACCGTGGTGATCGCCCTCTTGCGTTAGGCTAACCACTTCTGGTGCAGTCCACTCCCATGGTGTGACGGGCGGTGTGTACAAGGCCCGGGAACGTATTCACCGTGACATTCTGATTCACGATTACTAGCGATTCCGACTTCACGGAGTCGAGTTGCAGACTCCGATCCGGACTGAGACCGGCTTTTCGGGATTAGCTCACTCTCGCGAGTTGGCAACCCTTTGTACCGGCCATTGTAGCACGTGTGTAGCCCTACTCGTAAGGGCCATGATGACTTGACGTCGTCCCCACCTTCCTCCGGTTTGTCACCGGCAGTCTCCTTAGAGTTCCCGGCATTACCCGCTGGCAAATAAGGACAAGGGTTGCGCTCGTTACGGGACTTAACCCAACATTTCACAACACGAGCTGACGACAGCCATGCAGCACCTGTCTCTGCGTTCCCGAAGGCACCAAGTGATCTCTCACAAGTTCGCAGGATGTCAAGAGTAGGTAAGGTTCTTCGCGTTGCATCGAATTAAACCACATGCTCCACCGCTTGTGCGGGCCCCCGTCAATTCATTTGAGTTTTAACCTTGCGGCCGTACTCCCCAGGCGGTCGACTTATCGCGTTAACTTCGCCACAAAGTGCGCTAGGCACCCAACGGCTGGTCGACATCGTTTACGGCGTGGACTACCAGGGTATCTAATCCTGTTTGCTACCCACGCTTTCGCACCTCAGTGTCAGTGTCAGTCCAGAAGGCCGCCTTCGCCACTGGTATTCCTCCCGATCTCTACGCATTTCACCGCTACACCGGGAATTCTACCTTCCTCTCCTGCACTCTAGCTTGACAGTTCCGGATGCCGTTCCCAGGTTGAGCCCGGGGCTTTCACAACCGGCTTATCAAGCCACCTACGCGCGCTTTACGCCCAGTAATTCCGATTAACGCTTGCACCCTCCGTATTACCGCGGCTGCTGGCACGGAGTTAGCCGGTGCTTCTTCTGCGAGTGATGTCTTTCCTAGGGGGTATTAACCCCTAGGCGTTCTTCCTCGCTGAAAGTGCTTTACAACCCGAGGGCCTTCTTCACACACGCGGCATGGCTGGATCAGGGTTGCCCCCATTGTCCAATATTCCCCACTGCTGCCTCCCGTAGGAGTTCGGGCCGTGTCTCAGTCCCGATGTGGCTGATCATCCTCTCAGACCAGCTACGGATCGTTGCCTTGGTGAGCCATTACCTCACCAACTAGCTAATCCGACATAGGCTCATCCAATAGCGGGAGCCGGAGCCCCCTTTCTCCCGTAGGACGTATGCGGTATTAGCCTGGGTTTCCCCAGGTTATCCCCCACTACCGGGCAGATTCCTATGCATTACTCACCCGTCCGCCGCTCGTCAGCATCTAGCAAGAGCAAGCTAGACCTGTTACCGCTCGACTTGCATGTGTTAGGCCTGCCGCCAGCGTTCAATCTGAGCCATGATCAAACTCTTCAGTTTAAAATCATTGTGATGCTTACCTGTCACTCGAAAGCAACAGAAGCGCATCAAACTTGGCTCAAGGTTCAAACGAATTCGAAAGATTCGAAAATCTTTCTTGTGCGCTTGCCTTGATATTTGGTGATTTATCACCCTCATCGGCAAGCGCCCACATGAATTACCTGATCAAATTGTTAAAGAGCTGTTTCGCTGTGTTGGCTCGATGACTTGAACCGTGTTGCCTCAGCGAGGAAGGCGTATTCTACGCATTTCCTGGTGATTGTCAACCGCTGTTTTCAGTGACTGAATTCAGCGAACGAGGCGAGCCAAACAACTGCTCTAACCTACTGACAAACCGAAGGTTTTCACCTTCATGCACCGCTGGTAACGCTTGGCGTCCCCGGCAGCGGATGCGTACTTTACGGATTCGCGGCCGGGTTGGCAAGAGCTAATGATCAAATAGTCGAAAAAAGTCTCTGCCGCCTCATTTGCCCTCTTATATAAGGCAATGGAAACCGCTTCGGCAGGTTCCGTTTGGCGGTTACACTGAGCACTCTATTATAGCTGCCACCTTTCAACCACGCCCACTTATGATGAGGTCCATGATGAGCCAGCACCTATTAACTGTCGATTCATTAAGCCGCGAGAGCGTTGATCACCTATTACGCGTTGCGGCACGCATGGAGCCGATTGCTAGCCGTCGCCAAGTAACGCGGGTGTTGGAAGGAGCAGTGTTGGGCAACCTGTTTTTTGAAGCGAGCACCCGCACACGAGTGAGCTTTAATGCTGCCTTTTGCCGCTTAGGGGGCAGCGTGTGCGACACCACGGGCTTCACCTTCTCTTCCATGGCGAAGGGAGAGTCGCTCTACGATACTAGCCGAGTGATGAGCGGTTACTGCGATGCGATTGTCATGCGCCATCCTGATCAAGGCTCAGTGGCAGAGTTTGCAGCGGCGACCAACGTGCCGGTGATTAACGGTGGGGATGGCCCGGGTGAACACCCAAGCCAAGCGTTGCTAGACCTTTATACGATTGATAAAGAGTTTCAGCGGTTAGGTAAATCGCTCAGTGGCGCGCATATCTTACTGACCGGCGATTTAAAGTATGGCCGTACAGTGCATTCGCTGATTAAGCTGCTGTCCCTTTACGATCCGCTGCGCATTACCCTGGTTTCTCCGCCTGGGCTTGAGATGCCTTCAACACTGATTGACTTAGTGACCTCACGCGGGCACCGCATTGAACAGCGCGACTCATTGGCCAGCGATTTCTCAGACCTAGACGTGGTTTACACCACGCGGATTCAGAAAGAGCGCTTTACCGACGAGATGAACGAGAGCTTCCAGGGGCTTTCCGATGACTTTATGGTCAACCGCGATTTCCTTAACCAGCGCTGCGGCCAGAATACGATTGTGATGCACCCACTGCCTCGGGATAGCCGCCCTGGGGCCAATGACTTAAACGTCGATTTAAACGGCGACCCACGCCTAGCGATTTTCCGCCAGACGGATAACGGCATCCCTATGCGGATGGCGATTTTCGCAACGTTGCTGAAAGTTGACGATTTGATTGAGAAGGATCTGCGCTCGGTACGTTGGTTCGTTCCCACCCAAACCGGTACGCTGGACCGATAATTTTCTATACCGCGTTAATAAGCGCTACGCCCACCGGGAAGCCCTTCCTGGTGGGCGAACCAGCCTTCTAAAATAAGCACGGCGGCGATGCCGTCAACGCTCTCTTCCCGGTAGTTGCCACGGTGGCCTGAGGCATGAGCGATCTGCTTTGCTTCGCGGGTAGAGCCTCGCTCGTCAACCATTTCACAGGGCTTGCCATAGCGCCCATGCAGGCGGTTGCCGAACTTACGGGCCCGCGTGCTCATGGCCGATTCAGTGCCATCCATATTGAGCGGCAAACCCACCACAAACAGATCAGGCTGCCACTCCTCGACTAAACGCGTGACAAGATGCCAATCAGGAATTCCGTCGCGAGCGGTGAGAGGTGACAGCTCCCGAGCACTTTTTAGCAGCTCGTTAGCCACCGCAACACCAATACGCCGGGTGCCAAAATCAAACCCGAGTATCAGCCGCTGACCGCTATCCGCCATGACACTTCACCATCACGCATGCCCTGCATCACGGGTCATCAGATTTAGGTCAACGCCCAAAATTCCAGCGGCGGCAGTTAAACGCTCGGCTGGGGGCGTATCAAACAGCACGCTTCCCTCGCCTTCAACGGTCAGCCACGCGTTCTCTTTTAGCTCCTCCTCCAACTGCCCAACATCCCAGCCCGCACAGCCTAAGCAGACCAGAAAATGCTCAGGCCCCGTGCCATCGGCAAGTGCCTGCAGAATATCCATGGACGTTGTCAGCGCAATGTTATCTTCCACTTGGACACTGGAATCCCACTCTTGGCTGTCACCCACATGCAAAATGAAGCCACGATCTTTGTGCATGGGGCCACCATAATAAACCGGCGCATTACGGTGCGGGCTGTCATCGCCGCCAAGCGAGAGCTGCTCGAACAGGGCGTCTAACGTGATTTCCAGAGGTCGGTTAGCGATAACGCCCATGCAGCCGTTATTATCATGGTCACAAAGGTAGATCAGGCTGCCGGCAAAATTAGGGTCTTCTAAGTGCGGCATAGCCATTAAAAAGTGATGTTTTAAACTTTGCATGCGTCTCCTACGGCTCGCCAGTGACTCGGCAAGCCTCGAATTGTTTAGCGACTAGAACGTTCAACCTTTAGGCCAGCCGACGCTCAATCGCGCCCAGCAGCATGCCAGCAATATCGGTACCACGCTGATCATCGATTTCACGCACGCAGGTCGGGCTGGTGACGTTAATTTCGGTGATGTAATCGCCAATCACGTCTAAACCAACAAACATCAACCCTTTTTCACGAATCATGGGCTGAACCTGCTGAATCAGCCAGTGATCACGCTCGGTTAGCTCGCGGCTAACGCCACGCCCACCGGCGGCAAGATTGCCTCGCGTTTCTCCTGCGGATGGAATGCGTGCCAACCCATAGGGCACCGGCTCACCATCTACCAAGAGAATTCGGGTGTCGCCGTCTTTGATTTCCGGCAAATAACGCTGAGCCATAATTTGGCGCTGGCCACGAAGCGTCAGTTGCTCAATCACTGCACCGATGTTACGGCCATCGGGGCCAATGTGAAAAATACCGGTGCCGCCCATACCATCCAGCGGTTTAAAGATCACATCGCCGTGCTCAGCGTGGAAAGCGCGCAATACGTCATCGCGGCTGGCGACTATCGTGGGGGCACAGCAGTGGGGAAACTGCTGAGCAAAAAGCTTTTCGTTGCACTGCAAAAGCGCGGCGGTAGGGTTAACCACGAGTACACCTTCACGCTCGGCAAAACCCAATAGATGTACCGCATTGGTAAACTCGGCATCTACCGGCGGGTCTTTACGCATGAGGATCACGTCTAACTCGGCCAGCGGACGTGAAGCCGCTTCCCCCAAATCGTACCAGTGGTTGGGGTCACGGTGCACCGTCAGCGGGCGCATACGCGCATAGGCGTGCCCCGCGTTCAAGAAAAGATCGTCCTGCTCCATATAATGCAGTGTGTAGCCGCGCTCTTGAGCCGCCCACAGCATCGCCATAGTGGTATCTTTCTTGTAAGCGATGTCGCTGATGGGATCCATCACCACACCGAGATGCAACGTTGCTTGGCTCATTAGAGTACCTATTCATACATGAACAATAGCCGCCAGTATGCCGCACTGCCTGTACGGCTCCAACCACTGCGACGTGCGGCTACTCAGCTTGCTCATCGGAGAGCGCGCCGGGCATCAGGCGAATAGCACCAGGCTCTAAGGTAATTAACTGCTGCTTATAAAGACGCCCAATCGCCTGTTTAAACGCACTCTTACTGACACCAAGCCGCGTTTTAATATCATGCGCCGAGCTTTTATCGCCTAATGGAAGGTAACCACCACTTTCGCGCAGGGCCTTTAGCACCTTATCGCCCACCACATCTAGGCGAGCCGCGCCTGGCGGCAGCAGCGAAATATCGACTCGGCCATCTTCACGGCGCTGCTTTACATAGCCCTTGAGCGACTGCCCGCGGCGAAGCGGCTGAGTAATATCATCTTGATAAATCAACCCCCAGTAACGGTGATTGACCACCACTTTCATACCCAGATCAGTGCGGTCGGCAACTACTACAGAGACCTCATCCCCTTTATCCAATGCCCAAGCATCGTCGGTCAAAAAACGATCCAATTTCATGGTCGCCACCGGACGCCCCTGATCATCGCTATACAGCATAACGAGAACCCGCTTACCGGGGTCGGGGCGAAAACGCTGCTCGCTGTAGGGCAGCAGCACATCTTTAGGCTGTCCCCACTGCAGAAAGGCACCCGTGTTATTCACCGCTGTCACGGTTAAGTACGCCACATCCCCTATTTGGGCGGATGTATCGCTTGCGGAGCGGGGAGATGAGTGTGACTCACGTGCCATGGCTGGCATCCTTACAGAAAGTAGATCTTCATTATGGCGCCTGGATAACCCAAGGCAAAGCGGTGCTGCCCAAAGCCGCACCGATAGCATTCATCGTTGGGTACAAAAAAGCCGCTGCCGCAGCAAAGTCGGCAGCGGTTTGATAGTAAGCGCTTACAAATCGCCGAAGTGGTGCTGCAGTAACGTTAACGCCACTACCGGGGCGGTTTCAGTGCGCAGCACCCTAGGCCCTAACGTTAGCGGCGTAAAACCACTGGCAACAGCGGCACTCACATCCGTCTCACTCAAGCCACCTTCGGGGCCAATCAACAGCGCCACCGCATCAGGGCGAGGCTGTTGGTTAAAGGCGTTGCCTGTTGCCAAATGCAGCATTAAGCGCAGCGGCTCTTGGCGCTCGACGAGCCACTCATCAAGCGCGATAGGTGGATAAACCGGGGGAACTACCGCACGCCCGCACTGCTCGCAGGCACTGGCAGCGACTGCCTGCCAATGCGCCAGCTTTTTCTCTTCCCGGTCACCTTTGAGGCGTACATCACCCCGCTCGGTATAGAGCGGGGTAATCGCGGCAACGCCTAACTCCACGGCTTTTTGAATGGCGTAGTCCATTCGGTCGCCTTTGGAAATCGCTTGACCAAGATGCACGGCCAGTGGCGACTCGCCGCTGCCTTGCCAGAGCGCCTCAATACGCACCGTCGTGTGTTTGCGACTCACGTCAGCTAAGCGCACGCCCGCCTCTCGCCCCTGACCGTCAAACAGCATCAGTGGCGCGCCTTCGCCCATCCGCAGCACCCGCGTAACGTGTCGCGCAGGGCCTTCCGGAAGCGTTAAGGTTGCGCCTACTGCCAACTCAGAAGGCACATAGAGACGCGGCATTTTACCGTGCAAGGCAACCCAATCAGCGGCGAGCAACGTTTCCGGCATAGCTTAGTGCGTGTTTTCTGCGGCTTGTTGAGCCTGCTGCGCTTCACGCTGCTTGCGCTGGGCGTACATGGCTTCAAAGTTCACCGGCGCCAGCATCAGCGGGGGGAAGCCTCCGCGATTGACGAGGTTGTCAACGCATTCACGGGCGTAAGGGAACAGCAGGTTGGGGCAGAACGCACCCAGCGTTTGCTCCAACTGCGCACCTTCGATGCCTGAAATGCGGAACAGGCCCGCTTGCTCGACTTCGGCGAGGAAAGACGTGGTGCCGGTTTCACTATCGTTCACCTGAGCCGTCACTTTCACCACCACTTCATACTGGTCGTCAGCGATTTTCTGGCTGGTAGTGTTCAGGTCCAGGTTGACCTTCGGCTTGAACGCCTGCTTAAACACAGAAGGAGAGTTAGGCGCTTCAAAAGAGATATCTTTTACGTAGATACGCTGTAAAGAGAACTTCAGCTGTGGCTTTTCGCCTTCTGCGGCGCCAGCTTGGGGGGTATTGTTATCTTCCGCCATTGGAATGCTCCTGATAATTCATTCGATAGATAAAAGCACGCGGGTACTAACAGCCACGTGATTATTTTTTAACGACCGGTAACCCATCGGCCTGCCACTGCACCATCCCACCTTTAAGCTTAATCGCGCGCTCAAAGCCCGCTTTGGAGAGCTTTGCCTGCGCAGCGCCGGAGCTTTGACCATGCTTGCATACCACAATGATCGGCTGGCTTTTGACTTTCTCCAGTTCGCTCATGCGGCTGTCGAGGCTGCTTTGGGGAATGTTACGTGCGCCAGCGATATGCCCGGCTTTAAAGTCTTTGCTTTCACGAATATCCAGTACCACCGCGTCTTCACGGTTGATGAGCTGGGTGGCTTCCGTAGAAGTCACGGCATTAGTGGCAGCACTGCGCGCTTCATAGGCAAGCCACGCTATCAGTACCAGCAAAAACGCCCCCACTAACAGGGGGTGATTCATTACGAATTCGAACAGCTGATCGATCATCGCGAACACAATCTCTTGGTCTGTGCAGAAAAAAGCGGCCTAGCCACTGTCAGAAACGCGACAAGTATACACGTCACACAGCATAACGCGCAGGTCATGACGCCCGATGGCTGCCTGCGTTATGATGCCCCATGCACGCGAGCGTCGCGACCCCGACCAATAGGTGTTGTCTGAAGACTGCTTGAGCAGCCTTTCACAAGGTCTCAAAGCGCTCCTCTCGCACTTTAGCGAGCCAACTGAACGAGGTGTTTCCATGGCTACATCGACTGCCACTCCGCGCCCTGTCGCACTGATCATTTTAGACGGCTACGGCCATAACCCAGACAGCGCTCACAACGCCGTGGCCGCCGCCCATACCCCCGCCATGGATAAACTATGGGCCAGCCGCCCTCACGCCTTCGTCCACACCGACGGCCTTCATGTGGGTTTGCCAGAAGGTCAGATGGGCAACTCCGAAGTGGGCCATATGAACATCGGCGCAGGGCGCGTTGTGTATCAGGACTTTACCCGTATCACGAAAGCCATTGAAGAGGGCGATCTAGATACGATTGAGGTGCTGACCAAGCCGATTGATGAAGCCGTCGCCGCCGGTCGTCCTGTCCACCTGCTGGGGCTACTCTCCCCGGGCGGCGTACATAGCCATGAAGATCACTTTATCGCCATGGCGGAACTGGCTGCCCGCCGCGGCGCTCAGCGTATTTATGTCCATGCGTTTTTGGACGGCCGCGATATGCCGCCGCAAAGTGCGCTCCGCTCGCTTGAGCGTGCCAATGCCCGTTTAGCGGAGCTGGTGGGCGCTGACAACGGCTTTGTTGCCTCCATCATTGGCCGCTTTTACGCTATGGATCGCGACAACCGCTGGGAGCGGGTTGAGCAAGCCTATCGTCTGCTCACCGACGGCCACGCAGACTTTATCGCTTCTAGCGCAGAAATGGCGCTGCGCGATGCGTATCAACGCGGTGAAACCGACGAGTTTGTCGCCTCTAGCAGTATTCCGCTCAACGGTGATGCTATTACGCTGCAAGATGGCGATGCAGCGATTTTTCTCAATTTCCGTTCCGACCGTGCCCGTGAACTCACCCGCGCCTTCACCGAGCCCAACTTCAGTGGTTTCGAGCGTCGCGTTTGCCCGAAGCTCGCAGGCGACGGCTTAGTGATGATGACCCAGTACGCCGCCAGCATTCCCGCGCCAGCGGCATTTCCACCATCCGATCTGAGCGACACTCTCGGTGAAGTGGTGGCTAAGCGAGGCCTTACCCAACTACGCATTGCCGAAACCGAGAAATACCCCCACGTGACGTTCTTCTTCTCAGGTGGCAATGAAGCCGAGTACGAAGGAGAGGAGCGCATCCTGGTGCCCTCCCCCCGCGACGTTAAAACCTACGACGAAAAGCCCGAAATGAGCGCTTTTGAGATCACGGACAAGCTGGTAGAGGCGATCGACAGCGGCCGTTTTGACTTAATGGTTTGTAACTACGCTAATGGCGATATGGTCGGCCATACCGGTGATTTTAATGCCGCCGTTAAGGCAATTGAAACCGTCGACACCTGCGTTGGCCGCGTGGTAGAAGCCATCGAGCGGGCTGGCGGCGCCTGTTTAATCACCGCCGATCACGGCAACGCTGAGCAGATGGTGAACCCAGAGACCGGCGCCCCACAAACGGCTCATACCACCTTTACGGTGCCGCTTATCTACGTAGGCGAGCGAAACGGCGCGTTGAAAGATGGCAGCCTGTGTGATTTAGCCCCCACGCTTTTAACTATGATGAATCAACCTATTCCCGAGGCAATGACCGGGAAGCCGCTGTTACGCTTTCGTTAATGCCTATGCGGCGCAGCTTAATCCTTCTTCTCACGCTGGCGCTAGGGTATGCGCCAGCCGTTACTTTTGCCCAATCTGATGAACGTGCCGCACGCCAGCAGCTAGATGCTCTAGGCCAAGAAATTAACTCAATGGCTGAGCGTCTAAGTGCCACTGAGCGAGCACGCGATAGTGCTGAACGTGAGCTAAGAGAAGTGGAAACAGAGCTGGCCCAAACGCACCAACGTCTCGACACACTGCAAGCCGAACGCCGCCAGCTAAACGACGAAACCACACAGCTCCTCGCGCATCGGGAACGCTTAGAGAATGAGCGCGATGCTCAGTATGCTGCGCTCTCCCAACAGCTTGCGGCGCTCTACCGCCTTGGCCCAACGCCTCAGCTTAAACTGCTGCTGAACCAAAATGACCCTGCCGAGCTAGATCGCATGCAAGCCTACTTAAACCGGCTCACTCAAGCCCGTCAGCAGCGCTTAACAGACATTGAACGCTTAGATGCTGCACTGGCCGATACGCAGCAGGCCTTAAGCCAACGCCAATCACGGCTTGATACGCTGGCAGACGAGCTGGAGACCCAAAGCACCCTGCTTGCCCAACGCACCGCTGAGCGGCGCGGCGTTGTAGCAACGCTCGATGACCGCTACGGCAGTGAAGCTGAACGCCTAGCGGATCTTAACCAAAGCCGCGAACAGGCCGAGCAGCAGCTGCGCGCCATTCAGGCAGAGCTTGCCCGCTTAGCGCAACCGACTCCCACCACCCATATCACACGCACCCAAGGCGATTTGCCCTGGCCAGTGCAGGGGTCCATTACTGCGGATTTCCAACGCCGCGACGGCGTGCACTACAACGGCATCGTCATCCAAGCTAGCGAAGGCACGGCGGTGACGGCAGTGCATAGCGGCCGAGTGGTATTTGCCGATTGGATGCGGGGGTTTGGCAACCTGCTGATTATCGATCACGGTGACCAGATCATGACTTTGCACGCCCACTTACAGCAGTTCAGCGTCCGCCCTGGCCAGCAAGTCAACCGAGGCGATGAAATTGGCCGGGTTGGCACCAGTGGCGGCCAATCTCGTTCGGCGCTCTACTTCGAAGTGCGCCGTGGCGGCGAACCAATTAACCCACAACGTTGGATTGCACGCCGCTGACGGGATAAGCTGACGTGTATTACTACTCTATCCAGCTTTAACGTCTAATTTTGCGCAGCGCAGCGACGCGCTGCCTTTCGCCTAGCGGAGTCTGCATGACGCTAACTGTTACCGAGGTACCGGTCCCCGCCAAGCGTTTCTTGGCCACCCTGCTACCGTTTGTCCTGTTGTTAGCGCCGCTACCGCTGGCGGCTCAGCCCGCAGGTAACAGCGCGGTTGATGACCTTCCTTTAGAAGAGATACAAACCTTTGCCGAAGTGTTTGAGCGCATAAAACGCGGCTATGTCGAAGAAGTCGATGACCGCACACTGCTGCGTAATGCCATGCGCGGTATGCTCAGCGAACTTGACCCTCATTCGGCGTACCTAGACGAAGATGAATACCAAAGCCTGCGTGAATCTACCCAGGGTGAGTTTGGCGGGATTGGCATTGAAGTCGGTACTGAGAATGGTCAGTTAATGGTGATTACGCCCATTGACGACACCCCCGCTTCGCGGGCCGGGCTCCTCTCTCGGGATATTATTATTGGCATTGACGGCACACCCACTGACAGCATGTCGCTCCAAGAAGCGGTGGGCATGATGCGCGGTGAACCCGGTAGCCAGCTGCGCATCTCTGTGCTGCGGGCAGGGGAAGAGGCACCGCGCGAGTTCACACTGACCCGAGAAATCATTCGTAGTGAAAGCGTTAAGCATGAGGTGTTAGCACCTGGCTACGGCTATCTGCGCATCAGTCAATTCCAGTCACGCACCACCGAACAAGCGCGCCAGGCGATTGAGCGTATGGGCCGCGAACAGCCCCTTGAGGGCTTAATTCTCGACCTGCGAAATAATCCCGGCGGCGTACTCCAGGCTGCGGTAGGGGTCGCCGACCTGTTCCTGGATGAAGGGCTGATTGTGTATACCGAGGGACGGCTTTCCGACACCGAAATGTCCTTCTCAGCTTCACCAGCCACACCGGCTGGCGACGTACCGCTTGTGGTATTGATTAACAGCGGCAGCGCTTCAGCGGCTGAAATTGTCGCCGGTGCCCTGCAAGACCAGCGCCGTGGCGTGGTCATGGGAACCGAAAGCTTCGGCAAAGGCTCCGTACAGCAGATTATGCCGCTCGGTAACGGCGAAGGCCTTAAGCTCACCACCGCGCTTTACTACACGCCCAACGGCCGCTCGATTCAAGCACAAGGCATCACGCCGGATGTCGAGGTCGTTCGTGGGCGTCTAGAGGTTGCCGAAAGCCGCCGCGAAATCCGTGAAGCGGATCTCGACGGCCACCTCGGCGGCCAGTCGGCGCTACCTCGCGAACGCTCTGCATCTACCCAGCGGCTTCAGGATGATTATCAGCTGAGCGAGGCGCTTAATCTGCTTAAAGCGCTCAACGTCGTGGATCGCCGCCGCCGCTAATGACACGACAGCGGCAGGCGCCCCCGCTCTCCGGTGGCCTGCCGCATAATCATGCGCTTTAACGGCACCAGTTGATTCATACCGCTCATCCCGATATTACGCGCCAGCGTGAACACCGGTATATGGCTACCAAACAGCACCTTAAAGCCTTTCATCAGCCCTAACATGGCGCTGTTATCAAAACGCCGACGCCGCTCGTAGCGGGTCAAGGTGGTTAGCGCTCCCCACGGCGCGCCACGCTGCCACGCCGTGATCACTTCTTCAGCCAGCACTGCCGCATCCATAAAGCCCAGGTTCACGCCCTGCCCGGCCAGCGGATGGATGCTGTGGGCAGCATCCCCTACCAAGGCAAAATTAGGCTGCACATAGTGTGCCGCATGCCGCTGCACCAGTGGAAAACGGTGGGCATTATCCACGACGGTTACCTTGCCCAGCCGGTGGTTAAACGCACTGCCTAGCGCGTCACCTAATTGCTCCCGTGAAAGAGATGCAAGCTCCTCTGCATGCGCAGGCGTAGTAGACCAAACAATCGAACAGTAACGGTCATCGCCCTTCACCGTCAGCGGCAAAAAGGCTAAGGGGCTTCCCGCGATAAAGGCCTGACGCGCCGTAGCACCATGCGCTTTTTCGCATAAAACCGTCGTCACTAGCGCATCCTGCTCCATCGCCTCTTCAGCGACCTCAATCCCTGCCAGCTCACGCAGAGCAGAGCGCGCACCATCTGCAGCGACTAACAGCGGAGTGTGCAGCTGGCGCCCCCCCTCTAGCACCAGCCAGCGTCCATTACTGCTGGTCTGGAGCGCCTGGATACGTGCACCAAAAAACGCATGGACACCGGGTAGGCTCAGCACCTGCTCATTGAGCGCCGCCAGCGTTACAACGTTTTCCACAATATGCCCCAGCACCGGGGCACCCGCTTCATCAGCAGAAAAATTAATGCTGCCGCTGCCTTCAGCATCCCACACCTGCATATAGCGGTAAGGCGTTACTCTGGTCACCTCCATGGCGGGCCAAGCCCCTAGGTGGGTCAACAACCGCTGCGAAACAGGTGTCAGTGCGCTCACTCTGGGTTCAGGTGGGTGGTCTCCAAACGCGCTAAGCACTAGCGGCGACGCCTTAGCTTCCACCAGCGCCACTTGCATACCCGCCTTGGCAAGCAGCCCTGCCAACGCCGTTCCTACCATGCCTGCTCCAACAATCACCGCGTCAAAGTGTTCAACCGATGCCTTGTTTGCCGCTGTTTGCGTTGTCATCGCATGTTCCTTAATGGCTTAGAAAATCATCGCTCAAGACCCATTGCCCGGCGCGCGAGGCCACGGCGTAGCGGGCCGACCAGATTCAGCCCAATCAACCCCGCCGCACGGGCATGGGGCAGCAGGGGTAACGAGTAACCAAATAGACGCACCAAGCCATCACTAAAACGAATAACGTTGGCCCGATCCCGAGCGCGTCGCTGTTCAAAGGCAAGCAGCGTAGGCATATCACCCAGCGCCCGCTGGTGTTCAGCCCCCTGCTCCAACGCCTCCACCAAATCCATCACCGAGCGTAGCGCAAGATTAAACCCCTGGCCTGCAACCGGATGAAGCGCATGCGCCGCATTGCCCAGCACCGCCAACCCAGGCCTGACGGACTCTTCAGCGGTGATCAGCGAAAGGGGATAGCTGTAACGCTGCCCCACCCGAGTAAAGCGCCCAACGCGGTCGCCAAAGGCATTTTGCAGCTGCTGCAAAAACTCTCGATCAGGCAAGGCTAGCCGCGCTTGCTCGGTGCCGCTGGCGTGGGTCCATACGAGCTCCATGGCTTGGCCGGGTAACGGCAGCAGCGCAATGGGGCCCTCTGCTGTAAAACGCTCGTAGGCCACGCCTTGATGGGGTTGACTCACTCCAACATGAGCGATCAGTGCGGTTTGGTCGTAGGAGTGGCGGCGGCTGCTAATGCCTAGCTGCTCTTTAAGGCCAGAGCGACCGCCGTCTGCCAAAATCGTTAGCGCAGCGGTTAGCTCACTCCCGTCAGAGAGCACCAAGTGGTGGCCGTAGGCTTGCGGTGTTAGCTGGTCAACCTTCGCTGGGCAGTACCACTCAATGGGTAACCGCTGGAGCTGCTGATGAAGCACGCGCCCCATCCACGCATTGGGGATGACATGCCCTAGTGCTGTCACACCCAGCTCCTTGGCGCTTAACCGCGCAGCGCCTAGGCGCCCACGCTCACTAATATGAATACGCTCAATGGGGGCTGCTTCGTGCTGCATGGCTTCCCACACGCCTAGTTGGCGAAAGCGCTGGGCAGAGCCTTCGGCAATGGCGCTGGCCCTGGCATCAAAGCTGGGCTGCCAGGGCATATCCTGTGCGTTTTCAGGTAACGACGCCGCTTCAATAATCGCCACACGCCAGCCGTAACGCTCAATCAGCGGCGCCAATGCACAGCCTAAGCTTGCCCCTACCAGGCCACCGCCAACTATCACGATATCGTGGCTGAGCGTTTGTTTCTCTTGCTTAGCGCTTTGCATTGGCCTCTCCTGAACTCTTAACGTAAACCGTAACGTAAATTACATAATGCAGAAACAGCGTGTTTAAGACGGGTTATTTATTGCTCATTAACTGCTCTATTTCTGCTACCTGTTTAGGCACCGCAGCGGTCAGCACCTCATGCCCCCTAGACGTCACCACGACATTGTCTTCAATACGAATGCCCATGCCGCGATAAGCCGTGGGTATATCGTCTTCGTCAGGTATATAGAGCCCGGGCTCAACGGTCAGCACCATGCCTTCCGTTAGCGGGCGCGGGGTTTGCTCATCAAACCGGTAAGTGCCCACATCGTGAACATCCAGCCCTAACCAGTGAGAAGTGGAGTGCAGGTAGAAGCGCCGATAACTCTCATCATCTATGCGCGCTTGAATTTCACCCTCTAACAACCCCAGCGCAATCAGGCCAGCGGTCAGGTCATGCACAACGCCTTGGTGAATATCGGCAAGCGTAGCGCCGGGAGCAACGGCTTCAACAGCACGCACTTGGGCGTCTAACACCACTTGGTAGAGCGCCCGTTGGGCATCATTAAAGCATCCGCTAACGGGGAAGGTGCGCGTAATATCGCCAGCATAGAGATCGAACTCGGCGCCAGCATCAATCAACACCAGCGTATCAGCCTCTAGCTCGTCGCTGTTTTCAATATAGTGCAGTACGCAAGCGTTCGCGCCACCGCCCACAATCGTACTGTAGGCTGGCCCGCTGGCTCCTTGGAACCTGAATTCATGCTCCAACTCTGCCTGAAGTTGATACTCGCTTAACCCCGACTGGCAGGCCCGCATTGCCCGCACATGGGCCTGGGCAGAAATAGCCGCGGCGTGGCGCAGCAGCGCGATTTCTGCCGGGCTCTTAATCAAACGCATGGAGTGAATTAGCGGACGGCTATCCAGCCAGCCTTTTAGGGCAGGTTGACCCCGCCGCAAGCCTGCCTGGGCATGGGCTAACGCGTCTTCGGCGATGCTGAGGGCGTCAGGGTTATCCAGCGGCGCGTAGAGCAGCTCACGGCCTTCCAGCAGGCCTGGCAACAGCTCATCGCGCTGGGCATTTTCATACGCTTGGTCAAGACCATGCAGGCGCTCGACACCCTGGGCGCCCAGCCGCCTACCCGTCCAGGCTTCCAGAGTGGGGTCACGGTCTTGGCAAAACACCACGCTTTGCCCCTCCTCGCGGCCGGGCAACAGCACTAACAGCCCGTCTGGCTCTTGAATGCCGGTTAAGTAGTAGAAGTCGCTCTGCTGGCGAAACGCGTACTCGCTATCGTGAGAGCGCGTGACCAAGGACGCCCCTGGCACCACCATGGCAGCATTGTGCGGCAATTGCGCTATCAGCGCTTCCCGCCGCTTTTGATACTCAGCGGGTTCAATCGCGGCGGGGCGGGGCAGTAACTCAGGCAACATAACAGCTCCTGTCAAGACGTTTGGAAAAGGCAGAGATCAGTGAACGGGGGCGTCAGCTTGCTCAACCTGGGGCATGCCGGGGTGCTGTTCGGTATACAGCAGCATGGCCGCCATACGCGCATGTTCAGTCAGCGCAAATAGGTCATTCTCGTTTTCAGAGCTATCGTCGATATCGGTTTCGATCTGCGCAAGCCCTGCCAAATCCTCGATGGCTTCACGCAGGGTTTGCGACCAGCGCTCGCGCAGCGTGTCGTCGGCGACATCTTCGACCACTTCCATAAAGCCTAGTGTCCACTCTTTTAGGCCTTGAGCCTGTTCGGCTAATGAAAACAGCTCATCTGGCAGCAGCGGCGCGTAATTCAAATCGCTGGCGCTCAGTGCGTCTAACGTTTGCTTTCGCCAGCCGAGCAAGCGTTCTGCGCTGGCGGCGTCACGGGGCTGTTCAACGCCCAGGCTGAGGCAGACCTCTTCCAACCACGCTTGAGCAGTAATATCGCGCAGCGCCAACAGGGCCGATAAGCGGCCATCTAAAAAGGCCGGGGACTGCATACTGCCATGTAAAAGAAACACATCTGCAACATCAGAAAAATCCTGGCGCTCATCAATAAGAGACATGGTGATAACTCGCGTTAGCTTAATTAAAGAAAAATACGTTACGACAGCGGTCAGCGCCTTCGCGTTGACCCCGCATAAGCGGCTCTCTTATAGTGGATGCCGTCTATCCTTTCTATGCAGTGATGTTAACGCATCGGCCAACAAAATGACCGGTGCTGGAGCCTTTGATGAGTAACGCTAAGCGGCCAACGAAAGAAGTCACCCTACTGGGTCGCCACTATGTAATTGCCTGCGACACCGGTGAAGAAGCCAAGCTTGAGCGCGCTGCTCGCTATTTAGACCGCGCCATGCAGGGCATTCACTCCCAAAGCAGCGTGCTGGGCAGTGAACGCATTGCCATCATGGCGGCGCTTAATATCACCCACGAGCTGTTGGAAACGTTAGACGAGCACCGCGCCAGCGAAGCGAACCTCAGCCGCTTAAATGATCGGCTTGAAAAGGCACTGGCAAACACGCGCCGGAGTGAAGAACCTTAACGCGATACTTTGGCATTAGCCCTGGCTCTGGTAGGATAGCGGTGTTCTCTGGGGTGTACGCCAGTCGTTATAGTCCCTCGAGCCTATGCGCAGTACCCAGGGGGCCAAATGCTAGCCAGGCCCGTGTGCATGTCCGTGCGTCGGAAAGCCTGACGGTCTGGCTGCGGCCACCCACCTGAACCAGTAGGTTCAGGGCCAGAACGACAGCGGCACTCTGGGGAACACTTTGTCATGCACGACCTCTCTTCGTGTCATATCACCTCTCGCCAGCGCTTGGATGATAAGCGCACCCTGCGACGTGAGCTTAAGCAGAAACGACGCGCACTTTCTCCTTATCAACAGCGTCAGGCTGCCACTGCCCTGTGTCAGCGGCTAAAACGGCTGCCCGAAATTCGCCGAGCTAAACGCATCAGCCTCTATCTCCCGGTCAACGGTGAAATTGACCCAACGCTGTTAATCCCTTGGCTTCGTCAGCGCGGCATTGCTATCTATTTACCCGTACTACGTCCTTTTAGCGCCAACAGTCTCTGGTTTGTTGCCTACCGCGATACAACGCCGATGGTCACAAACCGCTTTGGTATTGCCGAACCTTGCCCACGCTTTGCAGCACAGAAACACAACCGGCTGCCGGCATGGGCACTGGACACGTTAATCGTCCCACTGGTGGGTTTTGATGCTCAGGCAAACCGAATGGGCATGGGAGGCGGCTTTTACGACCGTAGTTTAGCCTTTATGCGTCGCCGAGGGCCTGCGCCTACACTCATTGGCGTGGCCCATGCCTGCCAGCAGGTAGAGGCGCTCCCCACGGAGCCTTGGGATATTCCACTCAGCGCGGTCGTTAGCGATCAGTCAACAGTTCGTCCAAAAAAAGCGGGCTGACTCTATGAGCCAGCCCGCTTTCAAAACGATTCATTACCCTAGGTGGAGCAGCGTTATGCCGATTGCTGCGGGGTCATGTAGCGAGTTAACTCCCCGACACCGCTTGCGCATATCCAGTAGCTAATACGCCAAGTAAAAATACTACTGTTAACGCCATCACCATATCAGGCTTTTTACGCCGCATGCCTCTTCTCCAACGTCTTTCGCAGTTGCCCAAAACCCCTCAGTGCGTCGCCAAGGCTTTACCTTTGGAAAGGAGACACACTGTATTAATTTCGCTCATGACTATAGGGCTATAAAGACTTACTGACAACTGCGATAAGCGCTATTTTTGACGATCAATTAAACGTTTTGTTGTGTTTGGATTGCTTGGCTGCTCTCTCTCAACGCGTTAGTGAATACTCACTTACAATTAAGCCATAAACAAACGATAGGCTGGGTTATCGCTCTCTTGCCAATAGCGATAGCCAATGGCATCCAAGTATTCAGTCACATGGGTACGATCCCCATTTGGCACCTGCATTCCCACTAACACACGGCCGTAGGCGGCACCGTGATTACGATAATGAAACAGCGAAATGTTCCAGTCATGGGGCAACTGGGTTAAGAAGTTCATCAAAGCGCCGGGGCGCTCGGGAAATTCAAAGCGGTAAAGCTCCTCTTCAAAGCGCTCGCTAGGACGACCGCCACTCAGGTGACGAATATGCAGTTTCGCTAGCTCGTTATCGGTAAGGTCTTCCACTTGGTAGCCCCCTTCGCGGAGCTTATCAATCACCGCCTGACGATCTTCTCCCCCCGGTTTAACTTGAACACCCACAAAAATATGCGCTTCGCTATTATCCGCATAGCGATAGCTGAATTCAGTCACCATGCGCTTACCCAGGGTGCGGCAGAACTTTTTAAAGCTGCCGGGTTTTTCAGAAATCGTCACCGCCAAGATCGCTTCACGCTGCTCCCCCAGCTCGGTGCGCTCGGCGATATGCTGAAGACGGTCAAAGTTGGTGTTAGCCCCCGAGTTGATACACAGCAGCGTTTGGCCTTCAACACCGGTTTGCTGCACGTATTTTTTTAGGCCTGCCAAGGAGAGTGCACCCGAGGTTTCCGCCACCGCGCGCGTATCTTCAAATATATCTTTCACCGCCGCGCACATTTCGTCGGTATTAACGGTAATGACTTCATCTACCAAGTCGCGCACCAACGAGAAAGGCACTTCGCCAATTTGCGCAACGGCCACCCCTTCCGCAAACACACCTACCTGATCTAACACCACTCGCTCGCCAGCTTCCAATGCGGCTTTTAAACAAGCACTATCTTCAGCTTCTACGCCGATGATTTTGATATCTGGGCGTAAATACTTAACGTATGCCGCGACGCCTGCAATTAATCCGCCGCCGCCTACGGGGATAAAAATCGCGTCTAACGGCCCGCTGTGCTGGCGCAGAATTTCCACCCCGATAGTACCCTGGCCTGCGACCACATCGATATCATCAAAGGGCGGGATATAGGTATAGCCGTGCTCTTTGATCAATTCCTGCGCGTGCTCAGCAGCGGCGGCAAAGGCATCACCTTTCAGAATGACCTTAGCGCCACGGGCACGCACCGCCTGTACCTTGATATCAGGCGTAATACGCGGCATCACAATAACCGCCTTCACACCCATCAGCTTGGCGGCCATGGCTAGTCCCTGGGCGTGATTTCCTGCGGATGCGGCAATCACGCCTTTTGCCTTCTGCTCTTCAGACAGCTGGGCCATTTTGTTGTACGCACCGCGAATCTTAAAAGAGAATACTGGCTGAAGATCTTCGCGCTTAATTAAAATTTGGTTATTGAAACGACGCGACAAAAAGGGAGCGGGTGAAATAGGCGTCTCACAAGCAGCTTCATAAACGCGGGCTTGGAGGATCTTTTTGACGGTTGCTTCGAGCATGCGGAATTCCCAGAAAAATAGCGTGGCCCTAACGGGATGCGGGCAAAGCCCTTATTGGTAGCAGATTACGCCTAGCGGCGTCTAGCGGCGTTTCCTTCGGCAGCGAGCGCCAAGGCCGTTATACTAGGCAGCACTGCCTAATCCTGACGCGGAAAAACACGATGACCCAAGATGAACTGAAAGCAGCCGTAGCTGACGCGGCGATTAAAGAGATTGAGCCCCATCTCGAAAAAGACACGGTGCTGGGTATTGGTACCGGCTCAACGGCCAACCTGTTTATTGACCGCTTAGGCCCGCTGCGTGACCGTTTCAAAGGCGCCGTTGCCAGCTCGGAAGCCAGTGCTAAGCGCCTACAAGCGCTAGGTATCGAGATATTCGAATTAAACAATGTTGGTGATGTACCTTTTTACATCGATGGTGCAGACGAAGTAAACGCTAACTTACAAATGATTAAAGGGGGTGGCGCAGCGCTGACCCGAGAAAAAATCGTCGCCGCCTGTGCCAAGCGATTTATTTGCATTGCCGACGGCTCTAAATATGTGGATCAGCTTGGCAACTTCCCGCTACCGGTTGAGGTCATCCCGATGGCGCGCTCCTACGTCGCTCGGGAGCTGGTCAAACTAGGCGCAGATCCCGTCTACCGGCAGGGGGTGATCACCGATAACGGCAATCAAATCATCGACTGCTTTGATTTTATGATCGACGATCCTGCCGCCATGGAAGCACGTATTAACGCCATCGTGGGTGTGGTAACAAACGGTTTATTCGCCCAGCGCGGTGCGGATGTCCTGCTGCTAGGCAAGGCAGACGGCGTGGAACGGGCTGCGTTACGTTAGCCACTGACTGAGCCCATCCAGCGTGCGCGCCAACGCGCCTCGGTGGGCCTCAATCACCTCCCGCCCTGCCTGCCCGATTTGCTGGGCATGTAGGGGCTGTGCTAACAGCTCCGACAGCGCATTGACCAAGGCATCTACTGTTTCCACCACGTTTAACGCGCCTGCCGCTAGTAGCGGCTCAGCCACATCGCTAAAGTTCTCCAGCGAAGGCCCGCAGAGCACGGGCTTAGCTAACGCAGCAGGTTCCAACACGTTGTGGCCGCCCATTGGCACAAAGCTACCGCCAACATAGGCCACATGCCCTGCTGCATACAGCGTTGCCAGCTCTCCTAGCGTATCCCCCAGGTAGACCTGCGTTTGAGGCGTGACGGCCTGCTGCTGGCTGCGGCGGCTGAGTGCCCACCCATCTGCAGTGCAGAGGCTTGCTACGTCCTCAAAGCGCTGAGGGTGACGCGGCACTATGACCAACAGCGCATCAGGAAAACGCTGACATAGCTTGCGATGTGCGTCTAACAACAGCGTTTCTTCTCCTTCACGCGTGGAACCAGCTACCCATACAGGGCGCCTCCCCCACTCGCGAAGTAAGCGCCCACTCTCTACGATCGCTTTATCCTGGCGGGCAAGCTCAAATTTTAACGACCCCACCACCGTCGTGCTCTCGGCCCGCGCGCCGAGCGCTTGAAAGCGCTCGGCATCGGCGGCCGATTTTGCAGCCACCCACGTGACATTCGCTAACGCGCTCGCCATCAGCGGCCGCAGGCGCTGATAGCGCGCAAAGGCGCGTGGTGATAAGCGGCCGTTGACCACCACAACAGGTACCGCTTGCTGGTGGCAAGCATTCAGCAAATTGGGCCACAGCTCGGTTTCAAACAGAATGGCAAGCGTGGGCTGCACGCGCGTCATAAAGCGCTTGGCCGCCCCCGGAAAATCCAAGGGGAGAAAGCAGTGGGCAAGCCTTGTTTGATCCGGCGCCGTTTGCTCGCTCATTATCGCCTGCACCTGCTCAGCGCCGGTTGCGGTCATGGTGGTCAGCAGCAGGCTGTGCTTGGGGTAACGCGCCAGCAAGCCCTCTATTAGCGGGCGGGCAGCGCGCACTTCCCCCACCGAGGCGCAGTGCAACCAAATGCGCGGTGTCGAAGGAAGCGACCCCAAGCGTATGCCTAGCCGCTGCAAGCGAGAGTAAGTAAGCACTTGCTCTCGCCAAATACGCCAGCCAATCAGCGGAGAAAGCAGATAGAGCGCCGCAGAATAGACCAACCTTGGCCAGCAAGAAGCTGCCATTAGCTTTCGCGATCCAGGATTGAGCTAATCATCGCCGTGGTGGACACGCCATCCTCAAAGCCCAACACTTTCACCTCGCCACCGTTGGCCACTACCGCTTCGCCACCGGCAATATCTTCAGGACGGTAGTCGCCACCTTTCACCAAAATATCCGGCAAAACGGCTTCAATAAGTGCCTGGGGCGTATCCTCACTAAAGGGCACGACCCAATCGACAGCGCCCAAGCCTGCCAGCACCTGCATTCGACGGTTGAGCGGGTTAATGGGCCGCTTAGGGCCCTTTAAACGGCCAATCGAAGCATCGTCATTCACCGCCACAATAAGACGGTCTCCTAGGCGCTTGGCTTGCTCCAGATAAGCCACGTGGCCGGCGTGAAGAATATCGAAACAGCCGTTGGTCATGACGACGCGCTCGCCGCGCAGCTGGGCTGCACGCACAGCCTCGACCAGCGGTACTGGGTCAATCACGCCGAACTCAGCCAGCTTGTCACCATGCAGTGCGGTGTAGAGTTCTGCTATCGAGAGCGTTGCCGTTCCCGGCTTAGCCACCACAAGGCCTGCACCCAGGTTAGCCAGCATCATCGCTTCCGGGAACGCGTGGCCGGCCGCCAAGGCAAGGCCCATCAAGCCAATCACCGTATCGCCCGCACCGGTAACATCAAACACCTCCTGGGCGCGGGTGGGCAGGTGCAGCGGAGCGTGGCCTTCACGAATGAGGGTCATGCCTTTTTCACTGCGGGTAATCAGTAGCGCTTCCAACTCAAGCTCGCTGCGCAGCGCCTCACCGCGCTGGGCAAGCGCTTCATCGGTTGCACATAGCCCAACCACGGCTTCAAACTCGGTTACGTTGGGGGTGATCAAGCTGGCGCCACGGTATTTGCTGAAGTCTTGGCCTTTCGGATCAATCAGCACCCGCTTTCCATGAGCCCGGGCCATCGCAATCAGCTTCTCCACTTGGTTGAGCGTGCCTTTACCGTAATCGGAAAGAATCACCACGTCACACTCAGGCAGCGCTTTTTCGACGTGCGCCAGCAGTGCCGTCGTGTCGACACCATTGAGGCGCTGCTCAAAATCCAGACGCAGCAGCTGCTGGTTGCGGCTCATCACTCGCAACTTTGTAATGGTGGGAACATCCGGGCTGCGCTGAAAGTAAGTACTTACTTTTGAAGCCGCTAAACGCGCTACCAGCAGCTCAGCATTGTTATCTTCGCCCACAACGCCTGCCAAAGCAGCATGACCGCCTAGGGACGCGACATTAAGTGCTACGTTGGCTGCGCCACCCGGACGGTCGTCGGCATTCTCAACACGTACTACCGGCACCGGCGCTTCGGGTGAAATACGCGTTGTGCCACCATGCCAGTAGCGGTCGAGCATAACGTCTCCCACCACCAGCACGCGGGCATGCTCCAGGGCGGTTAAATCAACTTTCATCCTTGGGTCCTGTTGTTGGCTGCGCTGCGGTATGCGTCAGCAGCGCGTCTAGCTTGGTAATCACATCATCGGCTTTGATCAGATCCATTGCATCGGCATGGCGCACCCGCTGCCCCCAGCTCACCTCTTCCACCGACTTATGCAGATACGTGCGTACCGCATCGGGGTAGGCATTGACTGCAAAATCGCGCCACAAATAAGGTGCTGCCCTTTGCGGATTAGTGGTGGCATAGAGGCCAAGCGTCGGCGTGCCCATGGCGTTGCCCATATGGGCTGGGCCGGTATCCGGAGCAATCACCGCTCGGGCATTATCGATCAGTGCCAGAACCCCCTTTAACGATGTGCCGCCGATAGCGTTAATCACGCTACCTGGCTGGCATAGCGCTTCAATCTGGTCGCTGACCTCGCGCTCGAGGGAGCTTCCCCCGCCGGTCAATACGCTCTTTAAACCATGCCGCACCCAAGCGTGCTCTATGACGCTTGCATAACCTTCTACTGACCAGTTTCGAAAGTTACGTAGCCGTGCGTTGCTGCAGGGGTTAATGACGATATAAGGCCCGTCGCCGCTGATGGCCAGCGCCTCGTCATATGCGACGGGGGGAACCGCTAGGTTCCACTCCAAACGGTCGTCTTCTACGCCCAGCAAGCGAGCGAAGTCCATAAACGACTCAAGCACATGGGCATTGGGATGCGGCATAAGCTGGCGCTGGGTAAACCAGTGCTGGGCATCTTTCGCACGGGCTTTGTCGTACCCTATTCGCACGTTAGCTTTGAGTCCCAGTGACAGCACGCTGGCGCGAATGGCCTGCTGCATGTGCAGCAGCACGTCAAAGCGGGTCTTAGCCAGCTCACGCCAGATGGCACGCATGCCTGAAAGCCCCGTCGATTTGTCGTATACAACAAACTCGACCCCAGAAAGCCCCGCCAGTAAACTGTGCTCCCCCTTGCCGATAATCCAGGTAATGCGTGTTTGGGGCCACTGGCGCTGCAAGGCCCGCACCGTGGGCACAAGATTGCACACGTCTCCCAGAGCGGAGAGGCGCAAAATGGCAATATGGTTAGGTTGAGCAGGCAGAGAGGGCTTCATGCGCTTAGCGTCACTCCAGCAGAGAAATGGACTGATTTTACACGATGTAGACAGTTTAAGTGACGTGTCCACATCACACCAACTCAACCCAACGCTGTTTGAAGAGAAGTACTGGCGTCGGCAGGGACTAATCGTTGGTGAAGCGCCTGGGCGGGGCAGCAGTCTATTTTTACAAGCTAGTGATCACGAGCAGTGGGTACTGCGCCCCTACCGCCGAGGTGGGCTGGTCGCTAAACTCAGTCATAAGCGATACCTATGGCTTGGGAGAGAGCGCACTCGCGCATTTCGTGAGCTGCGCTTAACCGCTATGCTCTATGAACAGGGCTTGCCGGTGCCTCGCCCAGTCGCCTGCTGCGTCACCCGTTTTGGCCTCACTTATAAGGCAGCGCTGATAACCGTGCGCATTCCTGGTGCCCAGGCACTAGCCTCGTTACTTTCTGGTAACGAGGCAGATGAAGCGCTGTTGAGGCGTGTAGGAGTAATGATCAAGCGCTTTCATCAGGCGGGGCTTGACCATGTAGATCTTAACGCCCGCAATATCTTAATCGACCCTAACGGCGAGCCTTGGCTGATTGACTTAGATCGCTGTCGGCTGCGCCCGGCGGGTACGTGGCAAAAGCGAAACTTGAAGCGGTTGGCTCGCTCATTAGAGAAGTTACAAGCAGGCTCAGCTATTCACGTCATAAAGACAGGGTATAACCAAAAGACCTAACATGGATTGGATATAGGTAGCGCTATGGAAATAAGTTATGTAACACCTGTCTTGATTGTTAAAAATGGAGAGGCTACCATTGGTGATACGTTAGATGCCCTCTCCGCATTTAAAAAAGTGGTTGTTTATGACAATGGCTCTGAAGACCGTACTTTATCAATAGTCAATGAGTTTGCTAATGTTCAACTCATTCAGGGTGAGTTCTTCGGTTTTGGAATTACCAAGAATGTGGCTGCCAGCCATGCTAATACTGAATGGATTTTTTCGCTGGACTGTGACGAAGCACCTGATCAAACGCTGATTAATAATATAGCGGCTTGGCATCCACAAGATGACAACTGTGTCGTTGAAATTCATCGAGAAAACTTTTTCTGTGGGAAACCCATCAAAACTAACGGCTGGGGCAACGATTTTTTAATAAGGCTTTATAATAAAGAAACGCATCGCTTTACTAAAAGCCAGGTGCATGAAAAATTAGAGCTGCACTCCAACTCCAGTAAAATAAAGCTACCAGGAAAGCTCCAACATACCGCCATTACTGACTTAAAACAGATACTAGAAAAAGCACAACTTTATTCTGAAATTTATGCTAACTCAGAAAAGGCAAAGTTTTATCCATTTCCTATCATCATATTAAAAACTTGCTTTGCGTTTTTTCGCTCCTACTTATTAAAACTAGGATTATTTTCAGGCTGGCGCGGTTTTATTATTTCCTTTGGCGATGCAGTCGGCGTTTTCTTTAAATATGCCAAGGTATATCAAAAAGCTGAGGTTAAAAAATGAAAGTCAGCTTAATAGTCACCACGTACAATTGGCCAGAGGCTCTAAAGCTTGTTATTGGGAGCGCCTTAAACCAAGACTATCAAGACTTTGAAATCGTTATTGCTGATGATGGCTCCGATGAGCAAACCACCTCATGCATTGAAGAATTTACTAGATCGAGCAATGTTACTATAAAGCATGCTCGGCAGGAGGATCTAGGCTTCAGGGCTGCCAGAATACGAAATAAAGCGGTTTCTATATCTGATGGAGAATACCTTATATTTATTGACGGTGACTGCATTCTTCCTAAATCGTTTATTACCGATCATATCAATTTATCGCAACACGGTTTTTTTGTACCAGGCTCAAGATTAAAAATCTCTAAAGATTACACTCATCAATTAATTGCTAGCGGAGCATTATACAAATTTCAGCGCCGCGAAATTCTGAAGCTTTGGCTAAAAAGAAAAATAAAAAGAGTTCACCCTATTTTCAAAATGCCTGTCGACTCTTCGTTTCGTTTTCGGAGAAAAAACAAGTGGCAAGGTGCCGTTACATGCAACCTTTCGCTATGGCGAAAAGATTTTATGGATATTAATGGTTTTAACAATGACTTTATAGGCTGGGGTTTAGAAGATAGTGACTTGGTAATCAGGTTAATAAACAATAAAATCTATAGAAAAGATGGTAAATTTTATAGTTACGTTATGCACCTTCATCATAAAGAAGCTTCGCGCCTCCATGAAAGTGCAAACTATTCAAAATTCCAAATCTCTTTAGAAAAGGGAACGACTTATTGCAAATCTGGAATAAACATCATGTCAAAGGAAAGCAATGAACTTGTCTAAACGCATACAAAAGCCTAGAAAAAATTTAGAGAAACTAAAACGCTACTACAAGTATGCGATATTGAAGCTCACACCTAAAACCTATCAAAAGAAAAAAATAATTCGACTTTTTGAATTATATTATAAAAAAGCAAACGCTCATGAAAGGAAAAATCTACTCCAAAGAGTAGGCTACTATAATAAGCTAGACAAAAAGTTTGAAATAAATAAAGAGCTGAGCGCTTATCACGTCTTAAATATTAAAAAAACGGGCAGCTGGTTTTATCATTATGATTTAACGATACAGTCAGCTGCTTTTACAGAAAACTCATTATTTCACTACCTCCCTGGTGATGTGCAAACCATTCCTAACACACCAACCTTTGTTAAAAGCAGACCTATCTCTCAAGAAAACAAAAACTCTGTTTTATTGAAACTGAATACAATCAGGCATTTTAATTTTATAAAAGACCCTTTTCATTACGCTGAAAAAAAAGACTTACTAGTTTGGCGTGGAGCCTGTTATCAACCTCATCGTCGCTATTTTATTGAAAACTTTCACTCGCACCCACTTTGCAATGTTGGCGATACAAGCAGAGACGCTGAACTGGGAAAAAAACCGTTCATGAGCATACAAGAACAGTTGACATATAAATTTATTTTAAGCATTGAAGGCAATGAGGTAGCCAGCAATCTAAAATGGATTATGTCGTCTAACTCTCTATGTTTTATGGTTAAACCTAAATTTGAAACCTGGTTCATGGAAGGATTGCTCATTCCTAATTTCCACTATGTTGAATTAAAAGAAGACTATTCGAATCTTGACGAAAAAATTAATTTTTACTTAAAAAACGAAGACGCAGCAGTTAATATAATTAAAAATGCAAATAATTTCACCAAACAGTTTTTAGATCATGATCGTGAGAACTTAATATCTCACTTAGTAATCCAGAAATATTTTTTAATGAGTGACCAATATATACAAGAACCACTATAAAATATACCCGCACTCTTTCTATATTTACTCTAAATAAAACATTATTTTTAAAAGAGAAAAAAGATGCTTAGTGAAACAGATATGAAAAAAGAAATAGATATATATGTAATAACAACAGGAGATGAACAAAGATCAAAAAGGATTGAAAAATCATTAGAAACAATTAATTTTAACTATGTGTACTCTGATAGCATTGATGATCTCAATGTTTTAGCTAAGGAGTATAGGAAAAAGTCGCATAAATTTAGGCAGAAAGCCATCATGGCTGGAGAAGTCGGTGCATTCAAAACACATGCGGCCGCATGGGAAAAAATCATCCAATCGAATAAACCATCAATAATACTTGAAGATAATATTCATTTTATTAAAGACCCAAAAAAATTATTTAATCAAGACATTATTAATCAAATTGAGAGCTGTGGCCTCATCTCATTCACCGACTTTGCATATAAAAAGCTTCCATATCAGCCATCTTTAATATCTTCAATAAACGAGAAAAAACCTTTACCTATTGTATGTTATGGAATAACGCCAGAAAGAGCTTTTAATCTAATATCTGCAATGAAAAAAACAGCCTATGTTATGCCTGTTGATAAATGGTTATCAATACCCAAGCTATGTGGTTGTTATGCTTTTGTTAGCCATATAACTATTGCAAAAAGAGACCCATTACTTACCAGCATTGCCAATAAAAAGAAAGGTAAGAAAGCAAAAAACCCGATCTGTGTACTTTACTGGGCTTTCAATAAAATAAAATATAGGTATTAAAAAAGAATATTTATAGATGAGCATTTAACATATGACACGGCTATCAATACCAAAAGTTACCCCATGGCTACCTCTGTTAATTACTGGAGTCTGCCTGGGCTATTCTACTACGGTAATAACCCGCCTCCCCTGGTGGGCACTGTTTTTTATTGCCGCCACCTGGGTTGGCGTGGGGCTGAAGCTGCGCTGGGGGCGGCCTGCCAATGCCCGCTACCGGAAAGTATGGCCTTGGTCGCTGTTGCCGATCAGCTTGCTGGGTATCTATGTCTATTTAGCCGATAGTTTTGGCAATGTTGACCTTGGCGCGGTGTTTTTTCATCTTCAGGCAGGCATGGCAGAGCACGGAGGGGCAGGGAAAATGCTGCTAGCGCTCACTTATGTCCTAACCGTGTCGGCTGTGCTGGCATCGGTCACATGGCTGTCACGCCATGACCAGCGTTGGCGGTTAAGCGAACGTTTTTTTGCGATTGCCCTGCTGGCGGCCAACCCACTGCTCTATGGCATCGGCCAGCGCAGTGCCGCGATTGTGACTGACGATGGTGCTTGGTTAGACCGCCGCTACATCGAACCGCCTAACACTGAGCTGGCCGACCCGCCTAATTTATTGCTTCTCTATTTAGAGAGCATTGAGCGCACCTATGCCAATGAAGCATTTAGCGAGGCATATGCTGATCTTAGTGCATTAGGAGAAGGAGGCGCTGTTTTCGAAGGCGTCCGGCAGATGGAAAACACTGGTTGGACGATGGCAGGTATGATTGCCAGCCAGTGCGGCGTGCCGCTGATGCCTGCGGGGCTACTCCACGATAGTCAGTTTGAACCGCTCTCCAAGGTGGTACCGGGCGTTGACTGTTTGGGGGATGTACTGGCTAAGCGGGGCTATCGGCTCAGCTTTTTAGGTGGCGCCAGCACGCAGTTTGCGGGCAAAGGGCTTTTCTATCGGGGCCATCAGTTCAGTACCGTGAAGGGTAAAGAGGAGCTGATGCCTGAACTCGAGGATCCCGATTATATAAACAGTTGGGGGCTTTACGACGATACGCTCTATGACGTTACCGCCAGCGAAGTACGCCGCCTGCACGAAGAAGACGACGGCCCGTGGGCGGTGGTGAACCTGAGTATCGCCGGTCACGCTCCCAGCGGTTTCCCGTCCCAAACCTGCCTGAACCGCCAGGGCGAGTTCGATGGTCAGGATATTCTCTACTCCGTGGAGTGTTCTGCGCGGTTAGCCCGAGACTTTATCGAACGTCTAGCAGCAGAAGGCCTGCTGGATAATACGCTCATCGTCGTGCTCAGCGACCACCTGACGATGCGAGTATCAGTATGGGATCAGCTTATCGCACTAGATCGTGATAACACGTTCATCATGCTTGGCGATGGCATCAGTCCGCAACGGGTGCAGCGGAGTGCCACCATGTTAGACGTATTCCCCACGATTCTGGACGCCATGGGGTTAACGTTGAACGAGAACCGCGCTGGATTAGGCGCTTCCTTGCTCAGCAGTCAGCCCACGCTGGTCGAAACTCATGGGCTAGAGACGCTGAATGAGCGATTACGCGAAGAGACCGCTCTTCAGCAACGGCTTTGGGAAGGGCTGGCCCCACAGCGGCGTGAACAAGAAGCGACCGCTGAGCAGGTCACCGAGACGCCTACTGACCAGGCCAACGAAATAGAGATTATGCGCTAACAATAACGCCGTGCGCGTTCTGCCCATCAGCGCGCATGGCTTGATAAACGCGTTCTACGCCTAATTCGTTCAAGCAGTTTGTGTGTCCCAGAGGGCACGTTCGCTTAAAGCATGGCGAACAGGAGAGCCCTAAATAGTGGATAACGGCATTATCGGTGAGCGGTGGCGTATAGACAGGTGAGGAGGAGCCATAAAGTGCGTGAATGCGCACGCCTACAGCGGCCGCTACGTGCATCAATCCAGAATCGTTCGTGACCACTTGGCGGCAGTCAGCAAGTAAGTCTACCGCGTCCGCCAACTGCGTTTTGCCACATAAATTATGCGCATGGGGCAGTCCCTTTACGATGGTCTGCCCTGCCGCATGATCCTTCGCTCCGCCCAGCACCCGTACTTCATAGCCATCTTTGACCAGCTTTTCTGAAAGTTGGTGAAAGTACGCCAGCGGCCACTGCTTGGCGGGGCCATACTCTGCGCCGGGCATCATACCAATCGCGGGTCGAGACGAAAGTGCATGGCTAAGACGCAAATTTACTAGGTTATCTCGATCGATAGTGAGACGCGGCGTAGGAATTGAGAACTGGCCGGTTTGCGCCTCTTCCAGTGGCAAGCCTAGGGAGACAAACCGTTTGACCGTCTGATCCAATATCTGCTTGTCTAGTTTACGGCGCTCTTTAAGCAGGCCATAGCGATGCTCGCCTAAAAAGCCCACACGCTCTGGAATGCGGGCCATAAAGGGTACCAGCGCCGCCTTCCAGGAGCGCGGCAGCACAATGGCGCGATCAAAACGCCCGCGCAGTCTCGCCGCAAGCTCGCGGCGGCTAGCAAGGCCGAACTCCCCGTGGCCTACCGCCAGCGGCAATACTTCATCCACTTGCGGCATACGTTCAAGAATGGGCTGGGACCAGGCGGGCGCCACCACGCCCAGCGTGGCACCCGGGTAGCGCGCTTTTAAGGTCATAAACAGGCTCTGAGCCATGACCATATCGCCTACCCAGGAGGGGCCAACTACCAGCAGTCGCTTGGCAGAATTAGCCATTTAGCCACTCCAAGTACGCCTTAACGCCCTGGGCGACGGTTTTAAATTCCACATTGCAGCCAGACGCCCGCAAGTTGCTAATATCGGCCCGGGTATAGCTCTGGTAGCGCCCTTTCAGCTCTTGAGGGAAAGGAATGTAATCAATCTCCCCTTGGCCATAAAAGTCGATGACCGCTTCGCCAATGGCCTTGAACGGCTCAGCACGGCCTGTGCCCAGATTGAAAATGCCCGACGCGCTGGGGTTATCCAGGAACCAGAGATTCACATCGACCACATCGCCCACGTAGACAAAATCACGGCTCTGCATGCCCGCCTCGTAGCCGCCGTAAGCCCCGAACAGCTTCAGCGTTTCGCCATTACGGATCTGCAGGTGGTTGTGATACGCCACGCTAGCCATTTTGCCTTTATGCTGCTCCCGTGGCCCGTAGACGTTGAAGTAGCGGAAACCGACCACCTGGGTGGTTAACTCACTCCAGCGCGAGCGCACGTGCTGATCAAACAGCAGCTTAGAGTAACCATAAACGTTCAGCGGCTTTTCATGCTCAGGCGCTTCCTTGAACACCTCGCTACCCCCGTAGGTAGCCGCCGACGAGGCATACAGGAAAGGGATGCCCAGCTTTTCGCAGTAATTGAGCAGCACTTTGGAGTACTCGAAATTATTCTCCATCATGTAGTGCCCGTCCCACTCGGTGGTGTCTGAACAGGCCCCTTCATGGAAAATCGCATCGATGGTCGGTAGGTCGACCGTCTCACCGCGCAATGCTGCTTTAACGCGAGAAATAAAATCTTCTTTATCCAGGTAGTCAGCCAGCGTGCAATCCGCCAAATTGACAAACTTAGTGCCATCGCGAAGGTCATCGACCACCATCACATCATCACGGCCACGAGCATTCAGCGCTTTGACAATATTGGCGCCGATAAACCCGGCACCGCCTGTTACAACGATCATCTCGTTCTCCTTACCAAAAGCGGCTCTTTGGCTATCGTGCCTATAACCCATCTGCCTGTGATTGTATACTTGACGGCTTATGAATTCATGGCCAACGGTGCTTTCCGCGATGAGTGTTTCGACAAACCAATCGACACCCGATGTGTCGACCTTTCAAGGCTTGATCCTTGCTCTGCAACAGTACTGGGCAGAACAGGGCTGTGTCATCCTTCAACCCCTCGATATGGAAGTCGGCGCGGGCACCTTCCACCCCGCCACCTTCCTGCGGGCGATTGGCCCAGAAACCTGGAACGCGGCCTACGTGCAGCCTTCCCGCCGCCCAACCGACGGCCGCTATGGCGAAAACCCCAATCGCCTGCAGCACTACTACCAGTTTCAGGTGGTGATGAAGCCCTCCCCCAGCAACCTGCAGGATCTTTACCTGGGTTCACTAAAACGCCTAGGGCTTGATCCGCTGATTCACGACGTGCGCTTCGTAGAAGATAACTGGGAATCCCCTACCCTAGGAGCCTGGGGTCTTGGCTGGGAAGTATGGCTCAATGGCATGGAAGTGACTCAATTTACCTACTTCCAGCAGGCCGGCGGCATCGAGTGCTATCCCGTCACCGGCGAGCTGACCTACGGGCTTGAGCGTATTGCGATGTACCTGCAGAACGTCGACAGCGTGTATGACCTAGTCTGGGCCATCGCGCCGGATGGCAGCAAAGTTAGTTACGGCGATGTCTACCTGCAAAATGAGCGTGAGCAGTCCGCGTATAACTTTGAGCACGCGGATGTGGATCAGCTCTTCGCCGCGTTTGATCATCAGGAAAAAGAGTGCAGCAAACTGCTGGCCGCTAGCCTGCCGCTGCCCGCCTACGAGCAAGTGCTCAAGGCGTCTCACACATTTAACCTACTGGATGCCCGCCACGCAATCTCTGTCACGGAACGCCAGCGCTTCATCCTGCGCGTGCGCACCATGGCGCGTGACGTAGCAACCGCCTACTTCGAGTCTCGTAAAGCAGCAGGATTCCCTATGGCCCCCGAGGCCCTGCGCCGCGAACTGTTGCAAGAACCACTCGCCGACCAGGGAGACGCATAATGGCTGTTGATACGCTTTTATTAGAATTAGGCGCAGAAGAGCTTCCCCCCACCGCACTGGACGCACTCTCTGATGCGTTTGCTGCGGGCATTGAAAAAGGTCTGCAAGATGCCGAGATTCCGTTCGAAACCGTGGTCGCCTACGCCACACCACGCCGTTTAGCGGTGCAGGTGACCGGGCTCGCTGACAAGCAGCCAGACCGTGAAGTAGAACGCCGAGGTCCCGCCCTGGCCGCTGCGTTTAAAGATGGCGCCCCCACCAAAGCAGCAGAAGGCTTTGCCCGCTCCTGCGGTGTCAGCGTGGATGAGCTGATTCACCTGGAAACCGACAAAGGTACTTGGCTAGGTTTTCAGGAGCAGCAGCAAGGCGAAAGCGTTCAAGCGCTGCTGCCAGAAATGATTCGCAAAACGCTACAGTCGCTGCCCGTGCCCAAGAACATGCGCTGGGGCGCATCACGCGTTGAGTTTTCCCGCCCGGTGCACTGGCTCGTCGCCCTATATGGCAGCGATGTGATTGCTGCTGAAGCGTTGGGTCTAGAGGCTAGCCGCACTACCTATGGCCACCGCTTCCACGCACCGGATGCGATTCAGCTTGAGCACGCTGATGATTATCTAGCCGCGCTTGAGAACGCCTATGTACTGGCAGAGCGTCAGCGTCGCCGGGAACGCATTCGTGAGCAGGTGTTAGCAGAAGCCGAGGTGCAGGAAGCCAACGCAGTCATCGATGAAGACCTGCTGGTAGAGGTCAGCGGTTTGGTAGAGTGGCCCGTTGCGCTCACCGGCAGCTTCGACGAGCGCTTTTTGGAAGTACCGGCGGAGTGTCTGATCTCTTCCATGAAGGCCAACCAGAAGTACTTCCACTTGCTGGATGACCAAGGCAAGTTGAAACCGCTGTTTATCACTATCTCGAACATTGAAAGCCAAGACCCCGAGCAGGTAATTTCTGGTAACGAAAAGGTCATTCGTCCGCGCCTAGCGGATGCGGCGTTCTTCTATGATACCGACCGCAAACAGACGCTGGCCTCGCGTATTTCCCAGTTGGAAAGCGTGGTATTCCAGCAGCAGCTGGGCACGTTAGCGGATAAAGCTCGCCGCAGCACGGCCATTGCGACGTTCATTGCCGAACGCATTCACGGCGATGTAGCCCACGCGCAGCGAGCCGTGGCCCTGGCTAAGTGTGACCTCGTCACTGAGATGGTGCTCGAATTCCCCGAACTGCAGGGCATTATGGGTCGCTACTACGCCGAGCAAGATGGCGAGCCTGCTGACGTTGCCCAGGCGCTAGAAGAGCAGTACCTGCCCCGCTTTGCCAGCGATGCCATTCCCCAAAGCCTGACCGGCCAAGCGCTGGCTCTGGCAGATCGTTTGGACACCCTGGTGGGCATCTTCGGTATTGGCCAACGCCCCACGGGGGCGAAAGACCCCTTCGCCCTGCGCCGCGCCTCCATTGGTGTGCTGAATATTCTGGTAAAAGGCGAGCTGAACCTCGACCTGCGTGAACTGCTGCAGGTGGCCGCTGACCAGCACCAGAACCTGCCGAAAGCCGACGGCCTGGTCGAAGACGTGCTGACGTACATGCTCGATCGCTTCCGCGCCTGGGGTCAAGATGAGGGCATTTCTGCTGAAATGTACCTTGCGGTTCGCGCTCGCCCGGTGACCAAGCCGCTAGATTTTGCGCGTCGCTTACGTGCCGTCAAAGCCTTTGCTCAACGTGAAGAGGCCGCTGCGTTGGCCGCTGCTAACAAGCGCGTCTCCAATATCCTGAGTAAACAGGAGCATGACGGCAGCACACAGGTGGAGACTTCGCTTCTCCAAGAATCGGCCGAAAAAGCACTGTTCGAAGCGGTCACGACCAGCCAGCAGCAGGTAGCTCCTCTATTCGCAGCAGGTGATTACCAGCAGGCACTAGATGCTTTGGCAACGCTACGTGAACCGGTAGACGCATTCTTTGATCAGGTGATGGTAATGGCAGATGACGATACTATTCGTCGCAACCGCCTCGCATTACTGGCCAGCCTGCAGGCGCTGTTCCTGGAAGTGGCTGATATTTCTCAGCTGCCTCAGTAACGCGGCTTAGCCTTTCAAAAGCGCCTTATCATGCTCTTAAGGCGCAACCGTTAGCTCAGCTCGTAGCCCGGCTTTTTAAAGCCGGGCTTTTTGTTGCGCTGTGATGTTTCACGTGAAACAACAATGTAAAATAAATGAAATATTTTCAGTTCTCGCCACGCTTTAACAACATACGCATTGGCAATTTACTCGCCAAGGAGTTGGCTTGTGTACGATATGTTTCTTTTCGACACCCTTCCTCAGCAGCAGTCCAACATAGCGTCCTATCGGCTAGATGGCCAAAAAGTGTGGCTGAAAAAAGCCTCCAAGCGCAATTCACGCTGGGCCTATCTGCCGCTAACATTGCTAGCACGATGTTTAAATATCGACGCACTTAAGCCCGTCCCTAACCTAGGAGGCGAAAAAAGCGTGGCGCTGGAAGCCATGAGAATTAGAGCACTATGCGCTGCGGGTATTGCTGTTCCTACTATTCTGGCAGAAACGTCTGAAGCACTATTACTCGCAGATGCGGGTGATGAAGCAACATCTACACAAACGCTACTGGAAAGCCTAGCGCAAGCCGAAACACCAGACGAAATTGACCATCTGCTGATTATGAGCATCTCAGCGTTAAACGATGTTCATATGCGAAGCTGTTATCTTAGTGAAGCCTTCGCGCGCAATATCCTCGTCAATAAAGAAGGGGTTGTGTTTATCGACTTTGAAACCGATCCCGGCCACTATCATAAGCTTACCGACTGCATGGTGCGCGATTGGCACTGCTTTATTTTTTCGCTCTACGGCAAGCTGAGCAAACGTCCGTTACATCAGGAGCGTTTAACCGCAGCGCTAATGAGTGGGTTGCAAGATGCCCGAGAAGATGTGCGTGACCGTTTCATTGCCACGCTACCCCGACTCAAGCGCTTGCAAAAATTTCCGTTTCAGCGCTTTGGTAGCGACGGTAAAAAAATCGCTCACACGCTCAATGCGCTGGCACTTCTAGATCAGCATTTACGTAGCAAATAGGAAAGGCATGCTCTCTTCACCCTCTACGACTGCCATATCACCAGAAAAGCTCGTGATTCTTGACCGAGATGGCGTTATCAATCACGACTCTGATGCCTACATAAAATCTCTTTCCGAATGGATCCCCTATCCTTCTGCTATCAGCGCGATTGCCCGTCTTACCCAGGCAGGCTTTACCGTGGCAGTGGCTACCAATCAGTCAGGCATTGCTCGCGGCTATTATGATGAGGAAACGTTGAGTGTCATGCATCAGCGGATGTGTGAACTTGTAGAAGCAGAAGGAGGCCGTATTGCTCACATCGCCTATTGCCCCCACGGGCCTGGTGATCACTGCGATTGCCGCAAGCCGCTCCCAGGACTGCTATTCAACATTCAGCACGCCCTCAGACTGAGTACCATAGCAGGTAGTTGGATGGTGGGAGACAGCTTGCGAGATCTGCAAGCGGGTGAAACAGTGGGATGCCGCAGCGTTCTCGTAAAAACGGGCAAAGGTGAAAAGACCTTGGCAAAAGGTATCGGACTAGAGAATGCTTTGGTCTACGCTGACTTGGCTACATTTGTCGACGACTTACTAACAGATGTACTGGACTAGCCTTTACGCATTTTTCGCAATGTATTGAACACCCTCACGCAAAAAAACCGCAGGCATTGCGCCTGCGGTTTTTTTACGTTTCAATGTTTCACGTGAAACATATTGAAGATATTTTTTAAATGTCCAGATTCGCCACTAACGCGTTTGTCTCAATAAACTCACGACGGGGCTCTACTTCATCCCCCATCAGCGTATTGAACATCATATCGGCGGCCACAGCATCTTCGATGGTAACGCGCAACATGCGGCGGCTGTCGGGGTCCATAGTGGTTTCCCAGAGCTGGTCAGGGTTCATTTCGCCCAAGCCTTTGTAACGCTGGAAAGAGAGCCCACGCTGACCTTCTTGCATTAACCACGCCAGCACCTCTGAGAAGTGAGAAACCGGCTTTTGCCGCTCACCACGGGCAATATACGCCCCCTCATCCAGAAGTCCGTTCAGCGTATCCCCTAGACCAGCAATAGCGCGGTAGTCGGCACTTTCAAAGAAGTCTAAGCCCCACACATACTCCGTCGTCACGCCATGGGCAATCAGAGACACAGCGGGTAAATGCAGGCCACGCTCCGTATCTTCATGGAGATAGAACTGGTAGCGCGGGCCACCTTCATATGCCACCTTATCATCCATCGCTTTTTGTAACTCAGCGATCCAGTTCTCCATCGTCACGCGGTCTTTAAGGCTCGTTTCGCCTTGTAGTGCCGTTGTATGTACCGTCTGCTTGAGCACTTCAATCGGATAGACACGGGCAAGACGGTCAATGCGCTTCATGACATTACGGTACTGATTCACCAGCGCTTCCAGCTGCGAACCGGTGATGCCCGGCGCATCGGCATTAACGTGTAAGCCGGCCCCATCCAGCGCGGTGGTCGTTAGATAGTCGACCATGGCCTGCTCATCTTTAAGATATAGCTCCTGCTTACCACGCTTGATTTTATATAGTGGCGGCTGGGCAATAAAGATATGGCCGCGCTCGATCAGCTCCGGCATTTGGCGGAAGAAGAATGTGAGTAGCAGCGTACGAATGTGAGAACCATCCACATCGGCGTCCGTCATGATGATAACCGAATGGTAGCGCAGTTTATCAGGGTTAAACTCTTCACGGCCAATGCCACAGCCCAGTGCCGTGATTAACGTGCCCACTTCCGCCGATGAAAGCATTTTATCGAAACGTGCTTTCTCAACGTTAAGAATTTTACCTTTCAGCGGTAATATCGCTTGGGTACGACGGTCACGCCCTTGCTTAGCACTACCACCCGCCGAGTCACCCTCCACCAAGTAAAGCTCTGACTGACTGGGGTCTTTCTCCTGGCAATCTGCCAATTTCCCCGGCAATCCAGCGATGTCCAATGCGCCTTTACGTCGCGTCATATCCCGCGCTTTACGAGCTGCTTCACGGGCACGCGCAGCATCTAACATCTTGTTGACGATGGATTTAGCTTCATTGGGCTTTTCAATCAGGTACTCTGAAAATAGCCGCCCCATCTCCTGCTCAACGGCCGTTTTCACCTCAGAAGAGACAAGCTTCTCCTTGGTTTGAGATGAAAATTTCGGATCTGGTACCTTAACAGAGATGACTGCTGTCAAACCTTCCCGCGCATCGTCACCAGACGTATTTACCTTAGATTTTTTCAGCAGCCCTTCTGCTTCAATATAGTGGTTCAGCGTGCGGGTAAGCGCCGCGCGGAAACCTGCCAGGTGAGTACCGCCATCACGCTGGGGAATATTATTGGTATAACAAAAGATATTTTCAGTGAAAGCTTCGCTCCACTGCATGGCAACTTCGACTTCAACACCATCTTCACGGACGGCATTAAAATGAAAAACCGGATTCAATACGGTTTTGTTTTTATTTAGGTGGTCAACAAACGCTTTAAGCCCCCCTTCATAATGGAATAACTCTTCTTTCCCGCTGCGCTCATCCATAAGACGGATAGCAACACCGGAATTCAAGAAAGAGAGCTCGCGCAAGCGTTTGGCTAAGATATCGTAATGGAATTCGATATTAGCAAATGTCGCAGGCGAAGGACGGAAGTGGACACTGGTACCACTTTTTTCAGTTTTTCCCACTACGCCAAGCGGTGCTTGTGGCACACCATGGCGATAAATCTGCTCAAATACCTCATTTTGACGCCAAATGGTCAGGCGCAGCTCCTCCGATAAGGCGTTGACAACTGAAACCCCTACACCGTGAAGTCCACCTGAGACTTTATAGGAGTTGTCATCAAACTTACCGCCAGCATGCAACACCGTCATAATAACTTCTGCAGCGGATACCCCTTCTCCTTCATGAAGCTCTGTAGGAATACCGCGGCCGTTATCACTGACCGTTATCGACTCATCGGGATGGATAACGACTCGGATTTCACTGCAGTGACCTGCCAAAGCCTCATCGATGGAGTTATCCACCAGCTCGAAAACCATATGGTGCAGACCGGTACCGTCGTCGGTGTCACCGATGTACATACCTGGGCGCTTGCGTACTGCGTCTAGCCCTTTGAGCACCTTGATGCTTGATGAATCGTAAGCCTGCTCGCTCATTGACCACTCCGTCGTGAAGTCTGTCTCATTCCGTGTCGCCTACCCATCCGTCATTAACTGGCTTAAGCCCTGCCCGGAATGTTTCACGTGAAACATACCTAGCGGTGTCTCAGGCTGCCACATGCCGTTTAAAGCGGCCGGGTCGACGCTGGTAATAAATGCTTGGCACTGCATCTCTTCAAGCAATTTGCAGAATCGCTGGCGGTGCTGCTCATCCAGCTCCGCAGGCAAATCATCTATCAAATACACACAGTGCCGCCCTGCTGTGCTTTCCAGAAGCCGCCCTTGGGCTAGCTTCAGCGCACTGACCACCAGCTTTTGCTGGCCTCTGGAAAGCACTTCAACTGCTGGCTGTTTATTTAACCGAATACGTAAATCTGCGCGTTGGGGTCCCTGTTGGGTAAATCCCATTTGCTGATCTGTTTCGCGGCTGCTCTCTAACACCTCAACCAAGGGCTTCTGCTTATCCCAGCCTCTGGCATACCGAAGCGTTAGCCCCGGCAATGGTAGTAATCGTGCTAGCGTTTCCTCAAAAACGGGTAAAAACTCGCTGAACCAGCTTTGACGTAGCGTATCCATATGCTCGCTCCAGGTCGCTAGTTCCTGCTCCCACACTGCAATTTCACCGGGTACTATTCTACCACGCCTGAGCAGCGCATTCCGATGTTTCACCGCCCGACGCGTTCGCTTCCATGCCTCCAAGAAGTGATGTTTCACGTGAAACACACCCCAGTCGAGGAACTCTCTACGACCGGCTGGCGACCCTTCTAATAACCGAAACGCATCGGGATTTATTAGCTGCAGCGGCATGGCCTCTACCAATTCAGCCAAACGTACGCCTTTTTCACCCCGTAAGCGCAGCTCAAGCTCTCTCTCTGCACGTAACCGCCTAACGCCAAGGGTAACCTCGGGACTCCCGGCTAAACGCCCGTAAAGCGTCATATACGGGACTTCTGCTTGGATAACATTCTTAAGCTGGCGCGTCCGAAATGAGCGCCCCATCCCTAATATATGGATTCCTTCTAACAAACTGGTTTTCCCACTGCCGTTAACCCCGTACACAACATTAATACGCGAAGAAGGGCGCATTTCTACGGGTGCGAGATTACGCAAGCCTTGCAGGTGTAGCTGAGTTAGGCTCATTAACAGTCGCCACCAGTTTGAAGGGTTAAACGTGAAAACGGCGCTTCTGCTATCAGAAGCGCCGTTTTATCATGGGCTAATGCGTGTTATAGACGCATAGGCATTACCACGTAAAGCGCATCGCCACCGCCCGGCTCTTCTAACAGTGCGCTGCTATTAGGGTCAGCTAAGGTGACCTGTACGCGATCTTCGTTTAACACCGAAAGTACATCGACTAAATAGCCCACGTTGAAGCCCACTTCCATAGCGCCGCCATTATATTCAACCGCTACGTTCTCTTCTGCTTCTTCCTGCTCCGGGTTATTGGCCATCACCTTGAGATTATTTTCTTCAAGGTAGAGACGCACACCCCGATACTTCTCATTAGAAAGAATGGCAGTACGCGAAAGCACCTGGCGCAGTTCAGCACGCTCAGCAATCAGCACCTTGTCACCGTTGCGTGGCACAACGCGCTCGTAATCAGGAAATTTGCCGTCGATTAACTTAGACGTAAAGGTAAAATCACCCGTATGAGCACGTACATGCGTAGCCCCCAGCGTCAAGCTAACCGGCTCGTCGCTATCATCTAATAACCGAGACAGTTCAAGAATCCCCTTACGCGGCACAATCAGCTTTTGCGACTGGCTAACAGAAATATCGATAGGGCGTGAACACATGGCCAAGCGGTGTCCATCGGTGGCTACTGTCCTCAATAAGTTGCTTTGAATCTCAAGCAACATACCGTTCAGGTAGTAGCGAACATCTTGCTGAGCCATCGCAAACGAGGTGGCTTCAATAAGATGCTTTAACGTGCCGCGCGGAACGCTTAGCTCTTGACTGCCATCCGCATCCTCAATATTGGGAAATTCAGCTACCGGCAGGGTTGAAAGCGTGAAGCGCGAGCGACCGCTACGCAAAACAGCCCTCCCCTCTTCAACAGCAAGCTGGATATCTGATTGGTCCGGCAGTGACTTGCAGATATCCATTAACTTGCGCGCAGGTAGCGTTGCCGCACCTTCCTGGTCGACCTGATTAGCCACCGTGCGCCCTATCAGCTCAACTTCAAGATCGGTACCGGTCAGCGAAACTTGGTCACCTTCTACTTGAATCAAGACGTTAGAGAGCACAGGCAGCGTTTGGCGCCGTTCTACCACGCCCGCCACCAGTGTCAGCGGGCGCAGCAGCGCCTCTCGGGAAATTGAGAATTTCATCAATACTCCGGTTATATATCCTGAAAGGCCCCTCTACTTCAGACCCAACAATAGTGGTTAACTGGTTAACAGACGCAGTAGATTTTTATAATCTTCGCGTATATCCGCACTCTCTTCCTGCAGTGCTTTTACCTTTCGGCATGCGTGCAATACTGTCGTATGATCGCGTCCGCCAAACGCATCGCCTATCTCAGGCAGACTATGATTGGTGAGCTCTTTGGCCAACGCCATAGCGACCTGCCGAGGCCTTGCCACTGAGCGCGACCGTCGCTTAGACAGCAAATCTGCGACCTTAATTTTGTAATACTCAGCCACCGTGCGCTGAATATTATCGACCCCCACCTGTTTATCCTGAAGCGCAAGCAAATCCTTAAGCGACTCACGAATAAAATCTTGGGTAATGGTTTTGCCCATAAAATGCGAATCGGCGATAACTTTCTTCAGCGCACCTTCAAGCTCACGTACATTTGAACGAATTTTTTGGGCAATAAAAAAAGCAGCATCATGTGGAAGGTCGACTTTTGCTTGATCGGCCTTCTTCATCAAAATGGCGACACGGGTTTCAAGCTCTGGCGGCTCTATCGCGACGGTAAGCCCCCAACCGAAGCGTGACTTCAAGCGCTCTTCCACACCGCTGATCTCTTTGGGGTAGCGGTCAGACGTGAGAATCATCTGCTGCCCCCCTTCTAACAGCGCATTGAAGGTGTGAAAAAACTCTTCTTGGGAGCGCTCTTTACCCGCAAAAAACTGAATATCATCGATGAGAAGCGCATCAACACTGCGATAAAAGCGCTTGAAGTCGTTAATGGCATTTAGCTGCAGCGCTTTCACCATATCCGCCACGAAGCGCTCCGAGTGCAGGTAGACTACTTGAGCATTTTCGCGCCGTTCAGCCAGCGCATTACCTACCGCGTGCATTAAGTGTGTTTTACCTAAACCCACACCACCGTATAAAAACAAGGGGTTATAAGCACCACCAGGATTTTCCGAGACTTGACGGGACGCCGCACGCGCCAATTGGTTCGATTTACCCTCAACGAACTTATCAAACGTGAAATTAGGATTGAGACCACTACCGTGCTTTAAGCTACCTTCAACCTGCACTTGACGTTCGTTACTCCGGCGAACCGGCGCCTCTTCCCTTAGTTGGCTAATTTCTCGCTCATCGGAAATATTCCCCCGGGGTGAAGTGTGAACGGCGGGGGCCATTCGTTGGGCGGGTGCTGCCGACACCGGGTTACCTAAATCACGCGGCTGTGGTGCGGGTGCCGCTGCACGTCGGCTACCCACCGTTAAACTAACTTTAGGTGGCTTACCGGGGGCTAGCTCACGTATCAATTCGCTGATTCGTTTGGCGTACTTATCACTCACCCAGTCGCGCACAAAGCGGTTCGGCGCCAACAAGCATAGCTCGTTAGACTCTCCTTCTTCTGCCTGCAACGGACGTATCCAGGTATTGAACTGCTGTGAATTCAGTTCGTCCTGCAGGTAGTCCAGGCACTGTTGCCAAAGCGCGAGTGACACTCATCTCACCATCGGTTGAAAACGGCCGACCATTGTAGCGCCCAACGAAGCGGTTATCCACACGCAGTGGCGCCTCTTTTTAGCCTGTGGACAACTTTTCGTAAGCCACGAGGAAAACCTTATGACGGTCTTGGGATAAGAGGAAAAAAGGCTACTTCCACCGTTACTAACCACATCTAATTAACAGCTTATAAGGCCGTTATTTGAAGGTTATGCACAGATTTTTTATCATTTTAAACGTTTGATAAAAATAGCCTAAAACAACTTATCCACAATTAGTATCCCCACTATTAATAACAGCAGGTTTTAAATAACTTAATTAGTAATAATGATGCTGTACCCGTCAAACAGAAATGATACCAAGGTGGCAGCGCCATTGCCTTTTTCACGCTTTTTATGCAAGGAAAAATTGCACCAACGGCGGGAAGTCTCTACAATTTCCGGTCTTGAATTGAATCTACCCGGCTAGTTCCTCACTGGACCGGGTTCTTTGGAATTCACTTTCCGTCCTAAAACCACGTGGGAATAACGAGTTATGAAACGCACTTTTCAACCTAGCGTTCTCAAGCGCAAGCGCGCGCATGGCTTCCGTGCTCGTATGGCAACCAAAAACGGCCGTGCCGTTATCGCACGCCGCCGCGCCAAAGGCCGCAAGCGTCTGAGCGCCTGATCTCGGATTGCGTGTGCTGCATCAAGGCTTTCCCCGGTGCTTACGTTTGCTAACCGCTGGGGATTTTAGTCACGTGTTTGAACAGGCAGACCTAAAGGTTCATGGCAAAGGTATGATGGCGCTAGCGCGCTTAAGTACCCGGGGGCATCCCCGCATTGGCCTGGTGGTCAGCAAAAAAAATGTGAAACGCGCTGTTGATCGCAACCGCTTTAAGCGCCTTGTTAGAGAGTCTGCCCGGCTTCGCCAAGACCACCTACCCTCTGTGGATATCGTGATTCTGGCTAAGCGTGGTGTACAGGATATCGATAATGAGACGCTACATCGCCAGCTACACGGCATGTGGAAACGACTTCAGCGTGACGCACAAGCGGTGTCTTCAACTCCCCCGCTTGATGGCGTAACACGTGACGCTTGACGACACACCTCGCCGCTCGACCTCGGCCTGCCGTCTGGCAGGCTTTCGTGTGTCATGGGTCGAGTAAATGACACTGCGCCATTAGCATGTTCACCACCCATCGGGCAGAACCCTCATGGACGTAAAACGACTTCTATTACTGATTCCACTGGCTGTACTTGCCTACCTACTGGTAGTCCAGTGGAATCAGGATTACGGGCAGATCTCCTACGATTCGACGCCTGAAATTACGCAGCAAAGTAGCAACGGCGACTCGGCAAGCGAACCTGCCAATGGCGACGATTTGGCAGTACCCAGCACGTCGGCACCCCAAAGCGCTATCGGCGATGGCATGCAGGATGCGACTGAAAGCGAGACCGCAAGTCGCGACTTTATCGCCGTAACCACCGACGTTCTCGACGTGCGTATTGATCCGCACGGCGGAGACATTGTCTATGCAGCCTTGCCGCAGCATAAGCTGACGCTGGATTCCGATCGCAACTACGTGTTGTTATCCGATAATGCCACGCGCAGCTATGTAGCTCGCTCAGGCCTACAGTTGGACGGCCAGGCCAGCCGCATTGCCTTCACTCCTGAGCGTAACGAATACCGCCTGGGTGATGATGAAGAGCAGCTCACTGTTGACCTCACCGCCAATGTAAACGGTGTTGACGTCATTAAACGACTCTCTTTTGAGCGCGGAAATTATGCGGTCGGTGTTAGTTACTACTTAGCCAACAATACCGATGCACCCGTCAGCGCTCGCTTTATTGGTCAACTAGCACGCGATAACAGCCCTGACCCATCTAGCGGTGTCGCCATGGGTATGAACTCCTATCTAGGAGCAGCTTACTCCACACCGGAAACTCGCTACGACAAAATCGATTTTGACGATATTCAGCGTAGCCAGTTTGAGAACCGCGAAGCGCAAGGCGGCTGGGTAGCCATTATCCAGCACTACTTCGTGTCAGCCTGGGCTCCCCCGCAAAATCAACAGAACCTCTATTACGCCACCACGGATTCTCGCGGTCGTAATGTGGCTGCCTTTGCAGGCCCGACAACTAACGTTGCCGCGGAAGGGGAAGCGACACTAAGCGCCACGCTTTATATGGGTCCTAAGGTTCAAGACTATCTTGAGCAAGTCGCGCCTAACCTACGCTTAACCGTGGATTACGGCTGGCTGTGGTTCATTGCTAACCCACTGTTCTGGTTACTAGACAAGATTCACGATGTCGTTGGTAACTGGGGCTGGTCGATTGTTCTACTGACCGTACTGGTAAAACTCGTGCTATTCCCGCTTTCTGCCAAGGCCTACAAGTCCATGGCGCGTATGCGGAAACTTGGCCCGGAAATGCAGCGTCTCAAAGAGATGTATGGCGATGATCGTCAGAAAATGTCTCAAGAGATGATGAAGTTTTACCAAAAAGAGAAGATCAATCCTCTGGGCGGCTGTTTGCCGATTCTAGTGCAGATGCCGGTGTTCATCGCGCTATATTGGATGCTGCTTGAATCCGTCGAGCTGCGCCACGCACCGTTCATGTTCTGGATTCAGGATCTCTCGGTTAAAGACCCATTCTTTATTTTGCCAATCTTGATGGGGATTTCGATGTTCGTTCAGCAAATGCTGAACCCCACACCACCTGATCCCATGCAGGCGAAGATCATGAAGATGCTACCGATTATCTTCACCTTCTTCTTCCTGTGGTTCCCGGCTGGTTTGGTCATCTACTGGGTGGTCAACAACATTATCTCGGTCGCACAGCAGTATGTGATTACGCGTAATATCGAGAAAGACCCCAGCGTAGGGAAAGGGATGCGAACCAAATAACGCACCTTCCAAGACCACCAGACCCCCGCCCTAGCGGGGGTCTGGCGTTTTAGGCGATACTTCTTCATAAACCATTCGTTATAAAACGCCTGACTACTTTCCAATTCGCAACCTTCCATCAGCAACGGAAACCGCCATGGCCGACCGACTCTATACTCAAGACACTATTACTGCCTTGGCAACCCCCCCTGGCCGAGGCGGTGTGGGCATTATCCGCGTATCTGGCCCTGCCTGCCGTGATATCGCCTCTGCTATACTTGGCCACTGCCCTGCCCCGCGCTACGCCCATTACGGGCCATTTAATGGGGCTCAGGGCACCATTGATGAAGGGATTGCCCTACTCTTTAATGGCCCACACTCCTTCACCGGTGAAGATGTGCTGGAGCTTCAAGGGCATGGTGGGCCGATCATTATGGATATGCTGCTGGAGCGCTGCCTTCAATTAGGCGCTCGCCTGGCGCGCCCTGGCGAATTTTCTGAGCGAGCATTCTTAAACGACAAACTAGACCTTGCCCAAGCCGAAGCCATTGCCGACCTGATTGATGCCTCTTCACGCTCAGCAGCTGAAAACGCCGTAAGGTCCCTGCAAGGGGAGTTTTCAAGCCGTGTATCAGCCCTGGTACAGCGGCTGATTGAGCTACGCGTGTACGTAGAAGCGGCCATTGATTTTCCGGAAGAAGAGATCGACTTCCTTGCCGATGGCCATGTTGCCCAGCACCTAGCAGGCGTACAGCAGGCATTAGCCGATGTGCGTAAAGCAGCAGGCCAAGGTGCCTTGCTACGTGAGGGCATGAGCGTGGTTATCGCCGGGCGCCCTAATGCGGGTAAGTCCAGCCTACTAAACGCGCTGACCGAGCAGGATACCGCCATCGTGACGGATATCGCCGGCACCACGCGCGATGTACTGCGTGAACACATTCACATTGACGGTATGCCGTTGCATATCATTGATACTGCCGGCTTACGCGACACCCCAGATGCCGTTGAGAAGATTGGCGTGGCCAGGGCGTGGGATGAGATCGAAAAAGCTGATCGAGTCCTACTGCTTGTAGATGCAACCACCACCGAGGCAACCAACCCGATGACCATTTGGCCGGAGTTTGTAGCGCGGCTTCCCGACCAAACACGATTGACGCTAGTGCGTAATAAGATTGATACCAGCGCCGAACCGGCAGGGATTGATTTATCCACAGCCACTCCAACGCTGCGTTTGTCCGCAAAAACCGGAGCAGGTGTGGATAGTTTAAAAACGCACCTTAAAGAGGTGATGGGCTTCTCAGCCACTACCGAAGGGCGTTTTTCGGCACGCCGCCGCCATTTAGATGCTCTCGACCGCGCCATGAGCGCGCTGGAAACCGGACGCGCTCAGCTAGATGGCTACGGCGCCGGTGAACTTCTTGCTGAAGACCTCCGCGATGCCCAGCAGGCGCTGGGAGAAATTACCGGAGAGTTCAGCGCTGATGACCTGCTTGGCGAAATTTTCGGCAGCTTCTGTATCGGTAAATAACTCCCTCTCGCCGCTACTCTTCTACTAACCAACCTGCATGGTAGCGGCTTTCTTTGCCTAACAGCGGCGTTATGTGTGCCATGGCAGCGGCTAAGTGCTCATCCAGCCCCCAGGGCGGATTAATGACCAGCATGCCGCTGCCATACATCCCGTGGCCTTGCTGATTAGGTGGGCGTAGCAGCAGCTCACTGCGCCAAATTTTCCGGATACCGCTCTCTTCCAAGCCGGTTAATAGCGTGTGGTGGTGGCCTGCGGGCAGCAGCGGGTACCAAATCATCACCACGGCGTGGCGCACTTTTGCCATCGTATGCACAACCGTCTCGACCACCTCTTGATACTCCGTTTTACGCTCATAGCTGGGGTCAATCAGTGCGCATAATCGAGGAGTAGGCACAGGCACTAACCCTCTTAGTCCTGCCAAACCGTCACCATAAATTCGCTGGGCCTGCTTAGGCAGCGCTTGGCCCTCCAAGTGCCCATGTTCTCCAGGGTGCAGCTCATAAAGCTTGAGCCGATCCTGCTCCCTCAGCGGCTGGGATAGCCACCACGGCGATCCAGGGTAGCGGGTTAGTTCGTCCGCTTCCGGCTGGGCATTAACCAGCGCTTCCATCCAAGCGTTCAACAGCACACTGTTTAGGTCACGGCGCGCTTGCCACAGCGGCCAAACACCTTCGCGATACTCTTGTAACCGCTGTGTCTCTTTTGTAGCAAGCGGATAGAGACCTCTACCGGCATGAGTATCCACATATGTAATGGCTGTTTTTTTACGTAATAAATAATCAGTAACCGCGTAAAGCGTAAGATGCTTATGTATATCGGCAAAATTACCCGCGTGGTAGGCGTGTTGATAAGACAGCATGGCAGCTCGCTAACAGTGAATCGAAAAAAAGCCCGCTATATCAGCATAGCGGGCTTTTATCAGCAATACCGAGGTTAAAGCGTTCTCATCAATCGACTTTTTGGAGAAGACTGGTAGAGAGTGCTTAACTCGATAATGATTGGTTAGCCTTGGCCGTCGCCAGTAGGCCTAAGGGTAATTTCAACCCGACGGTTCTGAGCGCGGCCTTGGTCGGTGTCGTTACTTGCCACAGGCTGAGTGGCGCCGTAACCCCTGGTATTAAGGCGCATGGAAGAAACACCGTTTTGGCTTAGGTAGCTACCCACCGCCTGAGCGCGGCGCTCAGAAAGACGCTGGTTATAATTAGGGTCGCCCACACTATCGGTGTGGCCTGCAATATTAACGCGGGTGTCTTGATACTGCGTCAATACGTTGGCCACTTCATTGAGTGCGCCACGCGCTTCGCTAGTGAGGTCGGCTGAGTCAAAGCCGAACGTTACACCGCTTGGCATATTGAGCACGATATCATCGCCGCGACGGTCAATTTCGATCCGTGACCCTTGTAGGTTTTCACGCAGTTGTTGCTCTTGGCGATCCATATAAACGCCAATGCCTGCACCTGCAGCGGCACCCACGGCTGCACCGATAAGGGCACGATCACGGCGACTGGTACTACCATCGCCGGATAGAGCACCTGCCGCCGCGCCTACAGCAGCACCAATACCTGATCCCATCGCAGTACTGGAGCGCTGCGTTTGCCCGCTGTAAGGGTCAGTAGTAGCACAACCAGCCACAAAAATAGCAGCCGCTAATGGGGTCAGTAGTCGAGAAATACGCATCGCTCACTCCTTGTGTATCTTCAGGGTAGTTGCTTTCTATATCGCTGATCACTCATTACTTATTAATGCCAGCAACTCATTCAAGAATAATAGACCTTGAGGTGAAGCACGCAGATTTTCAGGCATTTCCATTAAAAGTCCTTTTTCATAGGCACTTTGTAAGCGCTTAAGTAACACCGCCTGGGGCTGGCCGGTATGGCCTGTCCACTTACCCATGGCGACCCCATCGGTTAAGCGCAACGCGTTCATTGAAAATTCAAGCGGCAGTTCATCCCTATGGATGAGCTGCTTACCTGCTATAAAGCCACGTGGGTCGTTGGCACGGCGCAAGTAAGCTTCTGGTTGACGTGTTTTCCAACGCCGCTCTATATGCCACTGCCCCTCTTGGTCAATGGTCGTCAGCTTACCGTGAGCTCCCGCCCCAATGCCAAGATAGTCGCCAAACTGCCAGTAATTGATGTTATGACGACTTTGCTGGTGAGGCTTTGCATAGGCAGATATTTCATAGCGGTGTAAGCCCGCTTGCTCAAGACGCTGATGGCCCGCTTCTTGGATATCCCAAAGCGCCTCCTCTTCAGGGAGTACCGGAGGGTGAGAAAAAAAGGCGGTATTAGGTTCAAGCGTTAATTGATACCAAGAGAGATGCTCGGGTGAGAGCGCCAGGGCTTGTTCTATATCCTCCAGTGCCTGTGCAGGCGTTTGCTGAGGCAGCCCATGCATCAAATCAATATTGAGATTATTAAACCCCGCTTTACGGGCCTGCTTGACCGCTTGTAGGGCTTCTTGGCCGCTATGAATACGCCCTAACGCTTCGAGCTGCGTGACATGGAAACTTTGCACGCCTAACGATAAACGGTTAATACCCGCTTCTCGATAGCCAATAAAACGTCCTTGCTCGGTTGTCCCAGGATTGGCTTCAAGGGTAATTTCAATATCGGCAGCAAAGGGAAGGCGTTGGCGTATTGCGTTAAATAGTTCGCGATAAAACGCTGGCGATAGCAGGCTGGGAGTCCCCCCGCCAATAAAGATCGTCTCGATCGTTCGCCCAGCCGCCAGGGTAAGATCCCCATCTAGATCTTTCAGAAGCGCGTCTAAATAAGCCTTTTCCGGCAGCTCACTACTCTCAGGCTCATGAGAGTTAAAGTCGCAATAGGGGCACTTACGCACACACCATGGCGTATGGATGTAGAGCGAGAGCGGGGGTAATAGCTCAGCCATGCGCCACCTTCAAAAGGTCCACTAAACTCTGTAGCGCGCGACCTCGATGACTCAAACGGTTTTTGGTTTCACTGGGTAGCTCAGCCACACTCATCCCCTGGTCGGGTAACCAAAAAAGCGGATCGTAACCAAAGCCACCTTCCCCTCGTGGATGGGCCAGAATCTCCCCCTCCCAACTGCGTTGAACAATAACAGGAACAGGGTCTTCAGCATGGCGCAAATAGACCAGCACACACCAGTAGCGACCGGTTCGTTGCCCCTCCGCACACTCACTCAGTGCTTTAAGCAGCTTTGCATTATTTTGTTGATCGCTTCTGGGTTCCCCAGCGTAACGCGCTGAGTAGATCCCCGGTGCCCCGTGGAGCGCATCTACTTCTAAGCCAGAATCATCGGCTAACGCGGGTAACCCACTGACGCGGCTCGCCTCTCGTGCTTTTAGCAATGCATTTTCTACAAACGTAAGCCCTGTCTCTTCCACATCGCATACGCCAAATTCTGCCTGAGGGCGGACATCAAATCCTAGCGGCATCAGTAACTGGTTGAACTCTTTAAGCTTTCCATCATTGCCGCTGGCTAACACCAGGGGAGTAAGCGTTGACATAGGTAAACCTCCAAACAAGAGACGCTCAGTCTACGCCTATCGAATTCGCATCAGAAGCCAACAAAATGTTACTCAATGTATCGCTGATGGCGAGTCTTCCAAATAACTTTAATCGACATATTTATTTTAAAAACAATTGATTAAAATACATATAAATAAAAAATATAAACATATAGCATTTATTTTTACCACAACTCTAATAACAAAACTTTACGAAATGTATCTTATAGACAACACTTGAGTGAGCTATAGCTCACTCTTTCTATCTATGAGGATTTCACAATGTCGCAGGAAAAGACCGATGATTTGGTGTACATCATCACCGAAAAAAGCCCACAGTCTCAGCTTTTTGCTGACTATTTACATGAACATACGGGCTGTGCCGTCAGTATTTACTCTCCAGGAATCGCGCTTCCCGCCTCTACCGCCAAACGAATGCTGATTCTCATCGACAGTGACCACATCAGTGTTGAGGCACTGCCAGATTGGCAAGATGCCTTGACCGAAACACTCGCGAAAGTCCCCCTTGCGGCGTTCAACATCCACGATATGGATCACGCATTAGAAGCGCTCTCCTGCGCTCAGTTGAAGGGCGTCTTTTACCGTAATGAAAGCCTCGAAGTTATCTGTAAGGGTATCCATGCACTGATGGAGGGAGACCTTTGGATGTCACGCGACCTGATGGCGAAGCTCATCCTTTTTTATCGCAAGTACCAGAGTAACGCCTTCCGACCAGCGTGCGGTCTTACGAATCGTGAAATGGAAATTATCTCTTTATTAAGCGCGGGCTCATCTAACCAGCAAATAGCTGACAAGCTGTTTGTCAGTGAACACACCGTCAAATCCCATCTTTACAACATTTTCCGAAAAATAAACGTTCATAACCGAATTCAAGCACTTAATTGGATACATCAAAACTTAGGCCCCATTTTGCCCAATATCGATACCGCAAGAAGCTTAAAACGGCACCGTTAGCCGTTAAGCCAATCGCTAGAAAATGGTTAAAAAAGGTTACTTACCATGCCGCTATTTTATGTCTTTTTAATCACATGGTTTTTAGCGTTCTCACCAATGTCCTGGGTGCTCGCTAACGAGCCCGCCCCACCTGCCGAATCGCTGGCAGAGAATGAACAAGACGCAGTCGATGCTATTAATCAGCTATCAAGCTCTGATGGCCCAGAAATTCATAGCCGCGCTAACGGCAGTAGTGAGCTGACCGGAATAATGGTTGATCGAACCATCACGATGGCGGGCAAAACGTTCTATCGCGCCTTTAGCCAGCAAGCAATGGGCAACGTATTGATAGGCAATGCCACGCTCACTATTCAAGAGCGTCCTGACGCACGTTGGGGCAGCCAAGTATGGATTATGCAAGGCAACCGGATGTACTTCAGAACGCAGCTCTCTCCCCGGATTAGCGAAGCGGATCAGGTGGCTGGGGAGGCTGTACAAATCGTCGAGGAAGCGCTTCTCCAGCAACAGCTGGCTTCCGCTCTTACCTCTGACAAAGACTTGGGAAGAGAGGAGTTATTCTAATGAATAAGCTACAAAAAATGAGTGCATCAACTGCGCTACTCGCATTGGCACTATCCCCCGTTGCCCAGGCTGGCGAGCTGATCTATCGCCCGCTCAACCCCTCTTTTGGCGGTGACCCGTTTGTCGGCAGCTACTTACTCGGTAAAGCCCAGGCGCAAGATAAAAATACTGACCCAAACGTGCGTAGGGCACAGCCAACATCAGCTACAGAACGCTTGCTGCAAAGCTTAGAGAGCCGGTTAATTTCGCAATTAATTTCTGATGTAAGCTCTGGAGATGTTACTCAAGGAAGCTTTGATAGTAATGAATTTGGCGTGGTAGTTAGTGATACCGGTGGGCAGCTTGTCGTACGTGTTGTCGATAAGCTAACGGGGGATGTAACAGAGATTAGCGTTGGAGGGTTGTTTAACCCTTAAAGCTTCTATACATCTTCGGCGGCTAAAACTCGAGAATAATGACTAACGCTATCTGCTTGCTAGGGAATCATCATGAAAATTATCATTTCACTTATTATTACTATTTTACTTAGCGGTTGTGCTGGAGTAGTCGCAACATCTGAGAATTTAGAAGGTGCTCAAGCAACGCTCACTCCACGAGGAGCCACGTATCAGGATCTTATATCGCTCCCACCCCCAGCAGGTAAAATTTTTGTCTCCGTTTATGATTTTCGCGACCAAACGGGACAGTACCGACCAGCACCAGCCAGTACGTTTTCAACAGCCGTGACACAAGGAGCCGCAGCAATGCTCACCGGTGCCCTTGCTGATTCGGGGTGGTTTATTCCTCTTGAGCGTGTTGGTCTTCAAAACTTATTAACCGAACGGCGCATTATCCGCGCAGAATTTGAGCGTTTTGGTCAGCCAGACACACTACCCTCGTTGAGAGCCGCATCGGTAATGTTAGAAGGCGGCATTATCGCGTATGAGTCGAACGTACGAACAGGGGGAGCCGGTGCTGAATATTTTGGTATTGGAGCATCAGGCCAATACCAGGTCGACCAAGTAACCGTAAATTTACGTGCAGTGGAAATATCGACCGGTGAAATATTGGCTAACGTGACGACAACAAAAACAATCTATTCAAAAGAACTACGGGCTGGGGTTTACCGTTTTATTGATTTTAGACGATTACTAGAAATAGAGACGGGTATTACAACGAATGAACCTGTTCAGCTTGCTGTTATGTCAGCAATCGAGTCAGCCGTCATTCATCTTGTAGCAAGAGGAATTGAAAATCAGCTGTGGAACCTAGCACCTGGAACTGCTCTTCAAGAGACGATACTAAACGACTACCTTAATGCGTCTATACCCATGCTATAAAAATTAACTCATTGTAAATTTGAAAAAGTAATAGCTGCTCACTGTGAGCAGCTTTTTTTATTTCCCTAATTCCCACTTAATATAAAACTATTAGATAAGCCATCAATATTTAACTAGATATTTGATTTTTTAGTTAACAAATAAGCTAAAAAACTAACCTTACGATTAATAAAATTTCTTATAGCGATAATTTTTAGATAGTCCAAACTCAATCCATGAAACAAAAAGACACACAAAGTTTCAAAAGGAACACCCATGAAAACTTCAAGCCTTTGCTCAGCAACAATTACAAATAGCGCGGTTAAACGCTATTGCGCTTCGCTAGCAATAATAGGCTTACTTACAGGTAATGTTTTTTCAGCAGAAGCTAATGATAACGAATTTGTTGTATTAAGAGAAGGCGCGCGAGTTGCTCAGTATATTGATCAAATCGATGCAGCAGCTCTAAGAGGCAATATCAGTATCATTGAACAACAAGGCAACAATAATAGTGCACGTGTTTTTCAATCTCGCTCTGCAGCTTATCAACTAGCGAATTTTTCACATATTTATCAGCGCGGTAATAACAACGTAGCAAACGTGAACCAAGTTAACGGAAATAATATTGGTGTGGTGTGGCAAGTTGGCAACAACCATACTGCCCATATTAATCAACAAGGAAATAGTCTTTCATTTAGCGCTGATATTTATCAATTAGGTTTTAGCGGAGACGTCACCATTTCACAATCGGGCAGTGGCCTACGCGGTGTAAGTGTCCAGCAACAAAACTATTCGGGCAATACACGACCGGTCACTATCGATACCTACTGAGTTGCCACCTGCTTCTCAGTAAACAACCAAAGCAAGTTGATTAAACAAAGGGGAAACACCATGAAAACTAAAATCACCGCCCTCGCCGCTGCAATTGCTGTTTCTTTGAGCATGGGTGCATCTGCTGATCCACGTAGTCCTAACTACGAGCATGATGGAAATATCTTCAACGGCGGCTCTGGTGCATTTGCTTCACAAGAGGGTATTCGTGCTGGTATGAATGGCTATCCTTCACAAGGGCAAGATGCAGGTGTTCGCTGGTCTGAGATCACTCAAAGTGGTGGTAATAACAATACCGCTGCAGCAACGCAGATGGGGCACCAACAATACTCGCGTATTGTTCAGACGAATGGTGACGATAACCAAGCATACGTTCGTCAAGGTATTGCTGGAGGGAATGACGAAAAGAATGAATCCGTCGTTATTCAACGCGACGGTGACTTAAATGAAGCACGCGTTACCCAAACCGGAAACTTCAATGACTCTTATGTACGCCAGCTCGGTTCAGGTAACAAAGCCACGGTAGATCAACTGAATAATAGTGATTACAGTGACTCTATTATTTATCAAACAGGCAATGATAACGAAGCAACCGTTCTACAGCGTGATAATACAGATGAGACATGGAGTTTCGTTGCTCAGTATGACGATGGACATGAGGCAAACATCACTCAAGTACGAGCGAATAATTCTGCTTCTTATGTGTTCCAAGCAGGGCACGAGGGTCATAAAGCCACGGTTGTTCAACGTGATGAAGCAAACAGCCTATCGATGATTCGTCAAAATACCAACATGGGTGGCGCCGCTGTAGCATCGCACACCCAAGTAAATGGCTCTGGCAACTACGCCAGCACCATTCAGTGGTAAGAGTGTCACTTCTTACGATCAACCGCCCCTTACGGGGCGGTTTTTTCGTTTCAGCGCACCATAACGGTTAATGTGCCGCCTTTGCCCTGAGTAGAAGAACGCGAGCGGTTGGTGCCTTTTACAATATCAACGTCAAGACGCTCATCGTCGGTCAGCAGCTTTACGGTTCCCTCCAGGGTGGTTCCTTCAAACGTGTACTCTGCGGGCACGGTGCCCTGCTTTTCGATGTGTTCGGTTGTTTCGCCTTCGTGCGTAATACGCCATTCGGCGGAAAATTCAGCGCCTGGCGAGCCACTCATTGTGATGTGAATCTGTGTCATAGCATGCTCCTGTGCAGCAGTTGCACCTAACGGTACACCCAGGGTGGTTACAGCGGTTAAAAGTGCGTAATTGAATAATCTATAGTGCCAAGCCGTTTGCCCTTTCATGCTTGCCTACCTCATTAACCACAAGAGCCGCTCACTATGAGCGGCTCTTGCAGTGTAGCAGTAGAAACAGACCTCCGTTACTTTGCGTTACATAACAGAGAAGGCTTTTTCTGCGGCATCCAAGGTGAACTGAATATCTTCAGGTGAGTGGGCGCTCGACATAAAGCCTGCTTCAAAAGCAGAAGGGGCAAGGTAAACGCCGTGGTCCAACATGGCACCGAAAAAGCGCCGGAACGCCTCTGGGTTACACGCGGTCGCCTGGGCAAAGTTATCCACCCGCGACTGGGAGGTGAAAAAGACGCCAAACATACCACCGGCTGATTGGGTCATCATCGGAACACGTGCCGCATTGGCGCGCTCCTGCAGGCCGTTACATAGGGTCTGCACTCGCTGCGTCAGTGCATCGTGAAACCCAGGTACCTGGAGCTTGGTTAACAGGGCGACCCCTGCCGCCATGGCCAGCGGGTTACCGGAAAGCGTACCGGCTTGGTATACCGGCCCCAGTGGCGAAATATTTTGCATTATCTCCTGCTTGCCACCGAACGCGCCAACGGGCATGCCGCCGCCCACAATCTTGCCTAGGCAGGTTAAGTCCGGCGTGACGCCGTAGTGCGCTTGAGCACCGCCTAACGCAACGCGGAAGCCGGTCATCACTTCATCAAAAATCAAAATGCTGCCGGACTCATTACATACCCGACGCAGCGTTTCGAGAAACCCTGGCTGAGGCGGGATACAGTTCATATTGCCCGCCACAGGTTCAACAATAATACAGGCAATCTGCTCGCCAATCTCCGCAAAACACGCTTCCACCCCTTCAGGGTCGTTATACGATAGGGTGATAGTGTGCTCGGCAAGCGACGCCGGTACGCCGGGCGAGCTGGGTTCACCGTGGGTTAACGCGCCGGACCCCGCCTTAACAAGCAGTGAATCCGAATGACCGTGGTAATTCCCTTCGAATTTCACAATTTTGTCGCGCCCTGTCGTGCCGCGCGCTAGGCGAATGGCCGACATCGTCGCTTCGGTGCCCGAGCTGGTCATGCGCACCATTTCCATGGTGGGTATGATCTCGCAGATAAGGTCTGCCATGGTGGTTTCAACCGCCGTCGGCGTACCGAAAGAGAGGCCGTTATCTAATCGAGCGCGTACCGCCGCCAGTACGTCTTGGTCGGCATGCCCGGTAATCATTGGCCCCCAGGAGCCAACGTAATCTACGTAGCGATTACCTTCCACATCGAACAGATAAGCACCCTGGGCGCGCTCCATAAAAACCGGCGGGCGATGAAGACCTTTAAATGCTCGGACGGGCGAGTTAACCCCGCCTGGAATATGGCGACTGGCAAGGTCAAACAGTTCAGCAGATGTGGTCATGGCATCCTCAATATAAATGGTTTACCGGCAATGAGATCAAAAACGTACGGGGTGTGGCAAGCGATTGGGCAGGCACTGACCGCTGGGTGGCTGATAGCCCTGAGACAAACTTTCCCAAGTAAAGTGCTGCGCCTGCTCGCACGCCATGGGCAAGCGCTCCCCTACGGCTAATCGGGCGGCAATGGCCGAGGCTAATGTGCAGCCAGAGCCATGAAACGTTTCTGGCAAACGGGGCCACTGCCACTGGCGGGTAGTGTCTGGCGAGTGGAGGGTATGTATCACTTGCTGCGCATTGCCCGGCAAAGGGTCGTCGGTTGCGGTCACTAAAATAGCTTGGCATCCCCGCGAAAGTAACGCCACCGCGCGCGCCGTATCGTCAAAAGGCGCGGTAATCTCAGGGGTTAGCGCAGCCAGTTCAAAACGGTTGGGGGTTAAGATATCCACAAGGGGCAATAAACGATCCATATACAATTTTTGTAAAGCCGGTGTGGATAACTCTGTTCCACCCCCCGCTTTCAGCACAGGATCAGCCACCACCGGCACACCGGGGAACCGTCGAATAATCTGCTCCGCCGCGCGAAGCGTTGGCTCATCCGCTAATAACCCAACTTTAATCGCGGCAATCTGCATATCACCTAACGCCTCGGCCATTTGGCGCATGGCGCCGGGATCGGCGGGCAAAATTCGCATCACATCGTGACAATTTTGCACGGTTAGCGCGGTAGGGATTGTCACCGCCCAACCGCCACAGGCCCTAATCGCTTCACTATCGGCCACTAGCCCAGCACCGCCGGTTGGGTCGTGGCCTGCAAGCACTAATACCACGGGAGGAAGAGGTTGGCGCATCAAAAGGGCTTCACCACCGCAAGAATAATAATTGCGATTAACGCAATGACGGGCGCTTCGTTAAACCAGCGAAAAAACACGTGGCTTTTGGTGCAGCGGGCTTGTTCAAATTGTTTTAAATAAATGAGACATACATGGTGATAAGCGATTAGCAGGGCAACCAATGCTAATTTGGCGTGCATCCAACCTTGGCTAAACCACGCGGGCACCAAGTAGAGCATCCAGCCGCCAAAGATCAATACCACAATCATTGAGGGCGTCATTATGCCCCGATACAGCTTGCGCTCCATGGTTTTAAAGTAAGTGATTGCTTGCTCATCGCCTTTATCCCGCGCCATGGCGTGGTAAACATACAGCCGTGGCAAATAAAATAGCGCAGCAAACCAGGTAACGACCGCCATTAGATGAATGGCTTTTACCCATAAATACATACTCTCTCCTTAAGCAGAGGGGTCATTGCTGGAAAATAGCCGTCTAGGCGTCAGGGCTTTTTTTCAGCACTTTGGCTTTCAACACTGAGAGGGTCAACGTAGTGATAGTAACGCTCGATAGCATCACGGGTAATGATACCTGAAATACGCTGCTGCTTTGGTCGATAACCGTGAACCACATAGAGCGCATCCAGCGTATCTGCCTGCAATTTTAAAAATGCCTCAGAGAGTGTGGCTTGCAACGCAATAGGCGCCATTTCCAGACGCTGACCGGGAACTTCAAGTAAATCGATCAATTCGTCGTCCGGTGGGGCTTCTCCCTCAAGCGCCTTATCGTGCTCCAACAACCAGCGGGCAAGCTCTGCGGCTTTGAGCGCCAACACCGGTTTTTCACTGCTGGAGCGCTCAATCACCAGCCAGACGGGACTGCTTTCCAGTAAACGGCGCGCATGGTTTGGCGTTATCATGCGCTCTGTACGAACTAACTGTCGCTCCATTACCGCAGGCACTGAAACCCGCGAAAGCGCCTGCATCAAAGGCTGTTGAAGTGGATGCAACCCGTAGCGTACCGAGCTGATAAAAAAACCTTCACAACCCGTTAGCTGGCGTGACGTTAGGCAAGCCACGACGACCACTAACATGCCCGGTAGCATAATGTTCGGCGAATGGGTTAGCTCAAGCAGCGCCATCAACGCTGCCAGGGGCGCTTGCAGCACGGCCCCCATCATCGCCGCCATGCCCAGCATCGCATAAATGCCGGGATTTGCCGCTTTATCTGGCCATAGCCAGCCACCTAACATTCCCCCTAGGGCTCCGGTGGCAGCGCCTACCACTAATACAGGGCCAATAATGCCGATCGGCACCCCTCCAGCCACCGTGATGGCAGTAATCAATAACTTAGCAATCATTAGCGCCAGCAGAACGCTGACAGCTAGCTGATTGTTCAAAATGGCAGCAACACTGTCGTACCCAATGCCTTGTACGTCAGGAAACCACCATGCAACAGCCCCTGTTGCCACACCAACTACGCCTAACCTTAACCACAGCGGCCACTGTTGCAGGTACTGGCTACGTGACACATGAATAAACAAACCTGCTAACAGGCCAATCACTAACCCCATCACGACCACCCAAGGCACATTCAATAATGAACCCAGAGCAACCTCAGGAATACGAAACGCCGGTTCGTTGCCGTACACCAGCTGAGCAACGAGTGCCCCCATGGTCGAGGCGAGTATCACGGGCATAAAGCTCATCAGGGTATATTCCATCATCACCACTTCCATGGCGAAAATGACACCCGCTATAGGTGTATTAAACGAAGCTGAAATACCCGCAGCGGTACCGCAAGCCACTAACACACGCAGGCTATTATTGGGTAAGCGAAGCTTAAGTCCCAAGCCGCTTGATGCCGCAGCGCCCAAATGAATCGCCGGCCCTTCACGCCCGGCAGAAAGCCCACCCAGCACCGACACCACACCGACCCACCACTGGTTTAACCAGTTGCGCATAGGAAAGCGTCCTTGATGATAGGTAAGGCGCTCAATGACATGCCCTACCCCCAACTTGCGTGCTGTGGCTTTTTGACGATATAGCAGCGTGCCCACGAGGCTTACCGCTACAATTGGCAATAGCGCCCGTAGCCATGGCGCTAAACCTTCAAAAGCTTCCGGATTACCCTCAGGCATATAGAGCGCGGCGCCCGCCTCAAGCAGTAAGCGAAACGCCACCATTAATGCGCCCGTTATAACCCCCGACATCAGCCCCAGCACGCATAGCTGCGGCAGGGCGTCCACGTTCGCCAATTGGCGTCGAAAACTCTCTAAGGTGAAATCTGACCGGGAAAAACGTGCCACAGCGACCATCCTTGCGCTTGGGTTACGAAAGGTTCTATCAGCATACCCGAATTAACTAACCCCGTGGCGTTCATCGCATCGTTCTTACCATTGAGCGCTCTTATGGGAGACGCCTCTTGTGTATCATAGCTTGATACGCTTCGACAGCCTGCGACCCTTTAATAAGGCTGTTTATGACTAGCGCTTTATTGTTCAGACATAACGTGCTCAACGCGCAAGGAGTGGTTTGTGATTAAGGTTGGTATTGTCGGCGGTACGGGTTACACCGGTGTCGAGCTTTTAAGGCTCCTCTCCCAGCACCCCCACGTTAGCGTAGAAGCGATTACCTCACGATCGGAAGCGGGCGTTAAGGTGTGCGATATGTACCCCAACCTGCGCGGCCACTACGACACGCTGGCGTTTAGCGAGCCCGATGCCAACGCGTTAGGGGCGATGGATGCCGTGTTTTTTGCCACTCCCCACGGTGTGGCCCACGCCCTTGCCGGGGAGCTGCTCGAAAAGGGCACACGGGTTATCGATCTCTCGGCCGATTTTCGCCTGCGCGATGCAGCGGAGTGGAGCCAGTGGTACGACCAGCCCCACGGCGCACCAGAGCTATTAAAAGAAGCTGTTTACGGCCTGCCAGAAATGCATCGTGAGCAGATAAAAAGCGCTCGCTTAATTGCCGTACCCGGCTGCTATCCTACCGCCGTTCAGCTGGGCTATCTGCCACTTTTAGAAGCGGGCCTAATCGACCCAGGCCAGTTAATCGCTGACTGTAAATCCGGCGTTACCGGGGCTGGCCGTGGCGCCAAAGTAGGGTCACTGCTCGCCGAAGCCAGCGAATCCATGAAAGCCTACGGTGCGTCTGGTCATCGCCATTTGCCTGAAATTCGTCAAGGCTTGCGCGATATGCAGACAAACGCCGTGGGCCTTACGTTTGTGCCTCACTTAACGCCCATGATTCGCGGTATACATGCCACCCTCTACAGCACACTCGCCAGCGAACCCGGCGATTTACAAGCGCTGTTTGAGCAGCGTTATGCCAACGAGCCGTTTGTGGATGTGATGCCTGCGGGCAGCCACCCGGAAACCCGCAGCGTCAAAGGTAACAATACCTGCCGTTTAGCGATTCATCGCCCAGGCAATGGCAATACCGTTGTTGTGCTCTCAGTGATTGATAACCTCGTTAAAGGCGCTTCTGGCCAGGCGATTCAAAATCTTAACTTAATGTTTGGCTTTGACGAAAACACTGGCCTTACAGCCCCTGCCTTGATGCCTTAAGCAGTTACTAATTCCCAGCAATAGTTGACCCTTTTGCTGGGAATTACCCATAATCACCCTCCAATGCCGATTATTCGTTCTTAAAGCTCGCGGGAGGTACCCATGAGCGGTGCAGAAGCTTTTGTTCCAACCCCTCTACTTTTATCTGATAGCGCACGCAGTCGCATCAACGCGCTAATAGAAGAAGAGAGCAATCCAGCGCTCAAACTACGCGTTTATGTGACCGGCGGTGGCTGTTCAGGATTTCAATATGGTTTTGATTTCGCTGAAAACGTCGCCGAAGACGATACGCTGATTGAGTTTGGCACTGCCACGCTAGTGGTCGATCCACTCTCCTATCAGTATTTAGTAGGTTCCACTATCGATTATGAAGAGGGTCTTGCCGGGGCGCGTTTTCGCGTGCAAAACCCCAATGCTACGACTACCTGTGGCTGTGGCGCCTCATTTATGGTCTAACCAACGTTTGTGGCAAGCCCACCCCGTGACTTGACGCCTTGGCGGTTTCTCGCCAAGGTTAAAAGGTCAATAACGGTTGCAGACGTGATTTATAAGAAAAACTCTCTTTGAATGACGCCGCTAACCAAACAATACACGGGGAAACGAATGAGCTACTTACTGAAAAAATCTGTCATTGCCACCGCTCTCGCATTGGGTTTAGGCAGTACCACTATCGCGTTTGCACAAACGCCTACTGTAAATGTGGCCACTGACCCAAGCTTTGTGCCGTTTGAAATGATGGACCCAGAAACCGGCGAAATGATCGGTTTCGATATGGATATCATCAGCGCAGTCGCCGAACGTGCAGGTTTTGAGGTTAACCTCACTACCATGGAGTTTTCTGGCATCATTCCTGCGGTACAGACCGGCAGCCAGGAAATCGCCCTCGCAGGCATCACCATTACCGAAGAGCGTGCCCAGGTTGTCGACTTCTCCGACCCCTACTATGACTCAGGTCTGCAAATTATTGTGCGCGCCGACAACGAAGAGGTCTCTTCGATTGAAGATCTAGCGGGTCTCACCGTTGCCACCAAGATCGGCTCCACTAGCTACGACTTTCTTCAACAAGAACTCGGCGATGATGCTGACATTACTCCCTACCCAGGCACCGCCGACATGTATATGGCGCTGTTAGGGCGTAACGTCGATGCCGTACTGTACGATGCCCCTAACGTGGCCTACTTCTCACAAACCCGCGGCGAAGGACGTACCAAGGTTGTCGGCCCACTGTATGAAGGCCAGCAGTACGGCATCGTGTTCCATAAAGGCAGCGAGTGGGTAGAGCCTACCAACGAAGCGCTAGCCTCCATGCGTGAAGACGGCACCTATGATGAAATCTACACAAAGTGGTTTGGTGAAGCCCCCAGCGCTGAGTAACAGCGCTGTTAGCGACCACTGATACCCATTAGTGCTTTTCATCGCAGGGCCGGGCGGCTACTCCCCCGGCCCTGCGTCGTTGTTTATTTTTCTGGAGATAACGCGTGGACGTTAACTTTCAGTTTGATTGGTCGGCCGCATTTGGGTCGATTCCTTACTTGTTGCCCGGTATTCCTTGGACACTGCTCATCTCGTTCGGCGGCTTGGCGATCGGCTTCTTTATCGGCATTTTCTTTGGTTTATTACGTATCAGTCCCGTGCGCTGGCTACGCTGGCCAGCCGTTTTATATGTTGAGATTTTCCGCGGTACGCCGATTTTAGTGCAGGTTCTGTTTATTTTTTATGGCTTGCCCCAACTGCTGGGAGGGCCGATCAACGCACTCGTTGCCGGTATTGCCGCTATCGCCATTAACTCAGGAGCGTATATTTCTGAAATAGTGCGGGGCGGCGTACAGTCTATTGAACGGGGCCAGCGAGAAGCATCGCTCTCATTAGGCCTTTCACGAACCCAAGCGTTTCGTTACGTGATTTGGCCACAAGCCCTAAGACGCATGATTCCTCCACTGGGTAACCAGGGCATCATTAGTATCAAAGATACCTCGCTATTTTCAGTGATCGGGGTCGGTGAATTAGTCCGCCAAGGGCAGATTTATATTGCGACTACCTTTACCGCACTTGAGGTCTATTTCATGGTGGCGCTGATGTACCTTGCCATCACCTGGACTCTCTCTTTGATTCTGCGCCAAGTTGAGCGCAGAGGCCTCGCAGGACAATAAGGAACGTGCAATGACCTCTACCCAATCGCCCATTGTGCGTATGCAGCAGCTCAATAAGCATTTTGGCAGCCTGCACGTACTCAATAATATTGACCTTGAAATTATCCCTGGCGAAGTCGTCGTTATTATCGGTGCCAGCGGTTCAGGTAAATCAACGCTAATCCGCTGTATCAACGGCTTAGAAGAGTTCCAATCCGGCTCTCTTGAGGTTGATGGCAACCCACTACTGCCCAACGGTAAAAGCAGTAAAGCGCTACAAACTATCCGTACCGAAGTTGGCATGGTGTTTCAGCAGTTTAATCTTTTTCCTCACTTAAGCGTGCGCGACAATGTCACCTTAGCGCCGATGAAAGTGCGAGGGTGGAGCCGCCAAGATGCGGAAGAGACCGCTGAACGACTGTTAGAGCGCGTTGGTATCGCTGACCAGGCCGATAAGTACCCAAGCCAGCTCTCCGGCGGTCAGCAGCAGCGTGTGGCGTTAGCCCGTGCGTTAGCCATGGAACCCCGTCTTATGCTGTTTGACGAGCCCACGTCAGCGCTTGACCCTGAAATGATTGGCGAAGTTCTGGATGCCATGCGTGAGCTTGCCAAAGAGGGTATGACCATGGTGATTGTGACCCACGAAATGGGCTTTGCGCGTGAAGTGGCGGATCGCGTTATTTTTATCCATAAAGGTGAAATTGCTGAACAGGGGCCTCCCGAGCAGCTGTTCGACACGCCACAACATGAGCGAACACAATCTTTTCTTGCTCGCGTTTTGAAGCATTAGTATCAGTGTTCCTCTGATTTTTTGATCAATTTTTACCGCGTTAAATGGCCTGTCTTCGTGACAGGCCATTTTTTTTGCCTGTGGATACTATTTTTTTCATACGATGAGATACCGCTCTGAAGCCCTGACCATGAGCGCGAATAACCTCTTATTAGGACACCTGTCTCTCTTGTACACAGGTGCGGTAACAAACTCGGTATGGCCCGGTGGATAACCGGTCGTTAATTCGGCCTGTGTGTAAGTCGCACTTCCATCCACAGGAGTAGCACCGTTTCTTCGCAGGTACTCCGCCGTTTAATCATGCGATAGCTAACAACCTAATAAATTGAAATATAAGTACTTATTTTAGTTATCAACAGATTTTGTCCACACCATTAGTTACAGCATTAACAGAACTTCTCTTATATATTTTTATTTTGTTATTAATAAAAGGTTAGATAGCGTCCAAGGGTGTGGAAAAACCTGACGGTTACCCACAGGAGGTTTATACTGGCGAGCTTATTTCGTCAGTATCGATTTACTGACCACATCATCCGTGCCAACTGGCACAAGACGAGGTGTCTCTTGAACTACCCCGACCGCTTTGACGTGATTGTCATCGGCGGTGGCCATGCGGGAACTGAAGCCGCATTGGCCTCTGCTCGCATGGGCTGTCAAACCCTATTGCTGACCCACAACATCGAGACGCTTGGCCAAATGTCGTGTAATCCTGCGATTGGCGGGATCGGCAAGAGCCATTTGGTGAAAGAAATTGATGCGCTCGGTGGCGCAATGGGGCTAGCCACGGACCTCGGCGGCATCCAGTTTCGTGTGCTTAACGCACGCAAAGGACCAGCAGTACGAGCAACCCGCGCTCAAGCGGACCGCATTCGCTACAAAGCAGCCATTCGCGGCATGCTGGAAAACCAGCCTAACCTGACGATTTTTCAGCAGGCGGCAGGTGATCTGATTGTGGATAACCACACCGTGCGCGGCGTCGTGACCGAAACCGGCATTCGCTTCCACGCGGAATCTGTCGTGCTCTCAACCGGTACCTTCCTGGGCGGTGTTATCCACATCGGGTTAGATCAAAGCCGGGGTGGCCGCGCGGGTGACCCACCTTCGAACGCGCTTGCAGAGCGGCTACGTGCGTTGCCGTTTCACGTTGACCGTCTCAAAACCGGGACACCGCCACGTATCGATGCCAAGACGGTTGATTTTTCCCAATTGGAAGAGCAGCCAGGCGATACGCCTACTCCGGTGATGTCTTACCTCGGCTCCCGGGAAATGCATCCCCAGCAGGTGAGCTGCCATATCGCGCACACCAACGAGCGTACCCACGAGATTATTCTGGGTAACTTAGATCGTTCGCCGATGTACTCCGGCGTGATTGAAGGGATTGGTCCGCGCTACTGCCCGTCGATTGAAGACAAAGTGCACCGCTTTGCCGATAAATCGAGCCACCAGGTGTTTATTGAGCCGGAAGGGTTAGATACCCACGAGCTCTATCCCAACGGCATTTCGACCTCGCTGCCTTTTGATGTGCAGCTACAGGTCGTGCGCTCGATCAAAGGCTTAGAAAACGCGCACATTACGCGTCCTGGCTATGCCATCGAGTACGATTTCTTCGATCCACGGGATTTGAAACACTCGCTGGAAACGAAATTTATCCACAACCTGTTTTTTGCCGGGCAGATCAACGGCACAACCGGGTATGAAGAAGCGGGCGCTCAAGGGCTGCTGGCTGGCCTAAACGCCGCACGGCGCGCAAAACAGCTTGAGGCGTGGTATCCCCGCCGTGATGAAGCCTACCTGGGCGTATTGGTAGATGACTTAATCACCATGGGCACCAAAGAGCCCTACCGCATGTTCACCTCTCGGGCGGAATACCGTCTTCTGCTACGCGAAGACAACGCCGATCTTCGCCTGACCGAAAAAGGCCGTGAACTTGGTCTGGTAGACGATACCCGCTGGGCAGCCTTTAGCGAGAAACGCGACGCCATCGAGCGTGAAACAGCGCGGCTAGCCACCGTATGGGTGCAGCCAAATACCCCTGCAGCAGATAAAATTGCTGAAAAAACCGGCAAGCCATTGCCACGTGAGTACTGCTTAAGCGATCTACTCAAGCGTCCTGAGCTTACTTACGCTGATATTGCAACGTTGCCTGGTTTGGAAGAGGCTGGCGTTGAAGACGATGCCGTTACTGAGCAAGTACAAATCCAGGCGAAATACCAGGGTTACATCGAGCGTCAACAGGACGAGATCGATAAGCTAAAGCGTCATGAAGCAACGCCGCTACCTGCTGAACTGGACTATGACCGCGTAGAGGGCCTCTCTAACGAGATTCGTCAGAAGCTGAGTGAAGCACGACCAGAAACGCTGGCTCATGCGGCACGCATCTCGGGAGTAACGCCCTCGGCGGTATCAATTTTATTAGTCCATTTGAAAAAGCGCCGTTTGGTGAGTAGTTCTGAGGTAGTTAACGGATGAACTCTTTGCAGTCTCTGATAACTAGCCTACCCACTGGCGTTGCGCCCCGTTTAGATGAAGGCTTAAACGCGCTTAATTTGGGCGTTACCTCCTTACAGCGCGAACAGCTGTTAGCGTTATTGGCTCTGTTGCATAAGTGGAACAGGGCTTATAACCTCACTGCAGTACGCGATGTGGAAGAAATGGTCTCTCGCCACGTGCTTGATAGCGCTGCCGTGGCCCCTTATGTACATGGGCCAAGGTTGCTTGACGTTGGCGCTGGGCCGGGATTGCCGGGGTTAGTCTTAGCAATTCTCAAGCCTGAACTGCAGGTAACGCTGCTGGATAGCAACGGTAAAAAAGTGCGCTTTCAACGCCAGGCAGCCATGGAGTTAGCCCTGAGCAACGTTACTCCTACTCAGGTGCGTGTTGAGCAATTTATCGGCCAAGCATTTGATCAAGTGATTTCACGGGCGTTTGCAAGCTTGGTGGATTTTGTCACCCTCACCCACGCATTACCGGCAGCAAACGGGCAGTGGCTAGCCATGAAAGGCCCAGGCGCCGACGAAGAGCTAAAACACTTACCTTCAGGTATCGTGCTTCAAGAGCGTCATCTGTTGAGCGTACCTTTTGAAACGGCCGAGCGGCAGCTGTTGATTCTGACCCCAAAAGGAGTTGAGTAGTGAGCCAGATCATTGCCCTGACCAACCAAAAAGGCGGCGTGGGCAAATCCACCTCAGCCGTAAATCTAGCGGCCAGCCTAGCAGCGCTGGATCGCCGTGTACTGCTGGTAGACTTAGACCCACAAGGGCATGCCAGTATGGGTAGCGGTATCGATAAATATGAGCTGGATAAAAGCGTACTCGACGTGCTGCTAGGAGAGGCAACGGCCAATGAAGTTATTGTGCGCGACTTGCCAGTTAAGTTTGACGTGCTGCCTGGCAACGGTGACTTAACCGCAGCGGAAGTAGAGCTACTGGACATCGACCAGCGGCAAAGCCGTTTATCGCTGGCGCTCAATGCGGTAGCCGATGACTACGATGTAGTGCTCATTGATTGCCCCCCGTCGCTCAATATGCTGACGGTTAATGCCCTCACTGCAGCGGATGGGGTGCTGATTCCACTGCAATGCGAATTTTATGCGCTGGAAGGCTTGTCAGCGCTGCTGGATACGGTCGAACAGATCAAGCAGAGTGTTAACCCTGAACTCGCTATTTCAGGCATTTTGCGCACCATGTACGATAAGCGCACCAGCTTAACGCGAGAAGTCGATAAGCAACTGCGCGATTTTTTCGGTGATGCGCTGCTGAAAACCACTATTCCGCGTAATGTGAAGGTTGCCGAGGCGCCCAGTCATGGGTTGCCAGTTACGCAGTACGCGCGCTTTTCACGCGGTAGCCAAGCGTATCGAGTGTTAGCGAAAGAGATGATTCGTCGTCTATCACTTTAATGATCTCGCAGTAACGTATAGCTAAAAGTTCGAGGGGAAGCGAATGACGCGTAAACGCGCGCTAGGACGTGGCCTGGATGCCCTGATTGGTGCGGGCGCCCGTCGTCGTGACAGTTTAGATTTAACCGGTGACGCTACGCTAGAGCGAACAGACGCACCGTTATTGCCCGCCGCTTCCCATGATGCGTCAGCGGAGCGTTTAGAGCGTTTGCCCTTGGGCCAGCTTTCCCGCGGCAAGTATCAGCCTCGCCGAGACATTCAGCCCGAAGCATTGGAAGAGCTGGCTGACTCTATTCGTGCCCAAGGGGTGATGCAGCCGATCGTGGTGCGGCCAGTAGGTGAAGAGCGCTACGAAATAATTGCCGGTGAACGCCGCTGGCGTGCCGCTCAGTTGGCAGAGCTGGATGTTATCCCTGCGGTTATTCGCGATGTTAGCGATGAAGTTGCGCTCGCTCTGGCGCTAATCGAAAATATTCAGCGAGAGAATCTGAATGCTGTTGAAGAAGCCTTGGCGTTAAAACGCTTGGGTGATGAATTCGAGCTTACTCAGCAGCAAATAGCCGACGCGGTAGGCAAATCACGCACCCAAGTTGCCAACTTATTACGCTTACTAGCGCTGGATCCTGAAGTGCAAACACTGCTTGAGCGCGGTGATCTCGATATGGGGCATGCACGGGCGCTGCTGTCGCTCAACAGCACTCAGCAGCGCCAGGTTGCCCATGAGGTGGTCAATAATGACTTGACCGTGCGGGCTACCGAAGCGTTGGTTAAAAAAGTTCAAACAAGCCAGGCGCCTATTAAATCTTCCTCTCGTGTTGCTAAAACGCCAGATGTAGCGCGGCTCGAGACGCATTTAGGCGAGTTGTTAGGCGCGCCTGTATCAATTGATCACGGGCAGAAAGGTAAAGGCAAAGTGACAATTCGCTATACCAGTCTCGAAGAGTTGGACGGCATCTTGGCGCATATTAAATAGCAGACTTATTAAATAAGCGGATCAAAGCGTCACTTTTTTAACCCATTGGTCGCATGTCGTTGCTAAAACGCGTCAAATCCGTGCAACTTCGGTTGAAGGTGTGATAGCGCTTCCCTATAATCCGCCGGTGTTTGTTAAAAGGTTGTATGAGAGGATAAGCGCCGAGCAATAACGCTCAGCGCTAATTAAAAGCGGTAGGGAGTAGAGAACAACGTGCCCCATGTTTCTACTGCTCAACGCCGTTCGTTAGATTTTAGAAGGCTGTTTCAAGCCCAGCTAGCAACAACTGTTTTCATTATGGTGGTTGCTAGTGCAGTATCGGGAAGCCAAGCAACGCTATCAGCGCTAATGGGGGGTATTGTCAGTATTTTGCCCGCTATCTATTTTGTCTGGCGCGGCACCCGACGTACTGCCAAACAGCCTCAGCGTAACGTACTTAATTTATACCAAGCAGCAATGGGCAAGTTTGGTTTGACGGTGGCGCTATTTGCACTGGTGTTTGCCCTAGTGCCGCCCTCAAACCCAGCTTATTTCTTTGTCGCCTATGTGGTGGCCCAACTCATGTACTGGCTAACACCTTGGCTTGTGCGCGAGCGGTCAACCCCTTAAACCTGAGGAAGCAGTATGGCAGCGGATAACGAAGTATCGGCCATCTATTACATACAGCACCACCTCCAGAATCTTACGTTCGGAAAGCATCCGGAGAACGGTTGGTCGCTTGCGTCCACCTCTGCCGAAGCCTCTGAAATGGGATTTTGGGCCATCCACCTGGATACCATGGGGTGGTCAATTGGAATGGGTGTACTATTCCTTTGGCTATTCCGTAAAGCCGGAAAGGTAGCTACGACCGGCGTACCAGGTGGTCTTCAAAATGCGGTAGAAATGGTCATCGAGTTTATTGAAAACTTGACCCGTTCTACGTTCCACGGCAATAACAAGCACATCGCGCCGATCGCACTCACGCTCTTCATGTGGATTCTTCTCATGAACAGTCTGAAGATCATCCCGGTCGACTATTTCCCCCAGCTTTTCGGCAAGCTTGGCTTCGAATACATGAAAATCGTACCGACCACAGACGTTAATGCGACGTTAGGTATGGCTTTTGGTGTGTTCTTAATGATTCTTTACTACAGCATCAAAGTAAAAGGTGCCGGTGGTTTTGCTAAAGAGCTTTCGCTCACGCCGTTCAACCACTGGTCGCTCATTCCCTTTAACTTAGTGCTAGAGATTGTTGGCCTGATCGTAAAGCCGATCAGCCTGGGCCTACGTCTGTTCGGCAACATGTTTGCCGGTGAAGTTATCTTCATTCTGATTGCCCTGCTACCCTTCTGGGCTATCTGGCTGTTAGATGTGCCATGGGCCATCTTCCATATTTTGGTGGTATCGTTGCAGGCCTTCATCTTCACGACGCTGTCGATCGTGTACTTGAGTGCCGCACACGAGCATCACTAAGAAAGAGCAACGCTTTGCACTATACCCTTAACCTAAACCCTTGAAACTAACGCACTATCAGGAGCTTTATCATGGAAATCGTCTACATCGCTGCCGCCATCATTATCAGTGTTAGCGCTCTGGCAACTGGTCTGGGTTTCGCCATGCTGGGTGGTAAACTGCTTGAATCTACCGCGCGTCAGCCGGAACTGGGCGACCAGCTGCAAACCAAAACCTTCATCATGGCCGGTCTGCTGGATGCCGTTCCGATGATCGGTGTTGGTATCGCGATGTACCTGATCTTCGTTGTTGCCGGTTAATGCAGCTTAACCGAGCGGCTCTCCGCTCGGTTTTGTTTCACTCCGGTCGCCACGAATTTGTCAGAGGTACATCCCTGTGAATATCAACATGACGCTTATCGGGCAGACGATCGCCTTCGCGATCTTTGTCTGGTTTTGCATAAAATATGTGTGGCCTCCGATCAGCAACGCGCTTCACGAGCGTCAAAAGAAAATTGCTGATGGCTTGGACGCAGCTAGCCGTGCTACCCGTGATCTTGAGCTAGCTCAAGAGCGTGCTGAACAGACGCTACGCGAGAGCAAGGAACAGGCATCTCAAATTCTCGAGCAAGCGAATAAGCGCTCTGCCCAAATGATCGAAGAGGCACGTGAACAAGCACGTGCTGAAGGCGAACGTTTGGTGGCCAATGCTCGGTCAGAAATTGAGCAAGAAATTAACCGCGCGAAAGACGAGCTGCGTGCACAGGTTTCCCACCTTGCGATCGTAGGCGCTGAGCGTGTTCTTGAAGCCTCTGTTGACGAGAAAGCGCACCGCGACTTGCTTGATAAGCTTGCCGCTGAACTGTAAGGAGGTGACCCATGGCGGAACAATCTACCGTCGCTCGTCCTTACGCCAAAGCGGCGTTTGAATACGCGCGCGATCACCAAGCGCTTGATGCTTGGTCGCAGGCACTGGCAATGGCGGGATCAATCGTTATTGATCGCCAAGTTGCTGGCCTGCTAGGTAGTCCCAAACTCAGCAGTGAACAGAAAGTGTCGTTAGTAGCAGATATGCTGGGCGACAACGCAGACGATGCGTTTAAACGCTTTCTAACCACTTTGGCCGATCAGCGTCGCTTAGCGACGTTGGATGCTATTGCTGACCAGTTTGAATACCTTCGCGCAGAGCATGAGCAGCGTATCGACGTCACTGTGGTTTCAGCTTACAAGCTGGACAGCAAGCAGAAGACCAAGCTAGGCAACGCGCTCAAGAAACGTCTAAATCGCGAAATCTCCATTACTACTCAGGTGGACAAGTCGCTTATCGGCGGTGTCATCCTGCGTGCCGGCGACACCGTCATTGACGGGTCGGTGCGTGGTCGATTGAACCGCCTTTCCGAAGCGCTGACCGTTTGAGTCTGAGGGACATGGCATGCAGCAACTGAATCCTTCCGAGATCAGCGACATCATCAAGCAGCGAATTGAGAAGCTTGACGTCGCATCTGAAGCCCGTAATCAGGGCACCATCGTCAGCGTTTCCGACGGTATCGTGAAAATTCACGGCCTCGAAGACGCGATGTTTGGTGAAATGATTGAATTTCCCAACAGCATTTTTGGCATGGTACTGAACCTGGAGCGCGACTCCGTCGGTGCCGTTGTCCTGGGTGACTACCTGCAGCTTGAAGAAGGTATGACCGCTAAGTGTACCGGTCGTATCCTTGAAGTACCGGTAGGTCCTGAGCTGATTGGTCGCGTTGTCGATGCGCTGGGTAACCCCATCGATGGCAAGGGCGACATTAACGCCAAAATGACCGACGCGGTAGAAAAAGTAGCGCCCGGCGTTATTACCCGTCAGTCCGTTGATGAGCCGATCCAGACCGGTTTGAAATCTATCGATGCCATGGTGCCAATCGGTCGTGGTCAGCGTGAGCTGATCATCGGTGACCGTCAGATTGGTAAGTCCGCCATTGCTATCGATGCGATCATCAACCAGAAAGGCAAAGGCGTTACCTGTGTTTACGTTGCCATCGGTCAGAAGCAGTCGACCATTGCTAACGTGGTACGCAAGCTAGAAGAGCACGGTGCGATGGAACACACCATCGTCGTAGCTGCAGGCGCTGCCGATCCGGCACCCATGCAGTTCCTGGCCGCTTACTCTGGCTGCACCATGGGTGAGTACTTCCGCGATCGCGGTGAAGACGCACTGATCGTTTATGATGATCTTTCCAAGCAGGCTGTGGCCTATCGCCAGGTATCACTGCTACTGCGTCGTCCGCCGGGCCGTGAAGCGTATCCGGGTGACGTTTTCTATCTCCACTCTCGTCTGCTTGAGCGTGCTGCACGCGTAAACGTCGACTATGTAGAGAAGTTCACCAACGGTGAAGTGAAAGGTAAAACCGGTTCGTTAACCGCGCTGCCGATTATTGAAACCCAAGGTGGCGACGTATCAGCGTTCGTTCCGACCAACGTAATCTCGATTACCGATGGTCAGATCTTCCTGGAAACCAACCTGTTTAACTCCGGTATTCGTCCGGCGATTAACGCAGGTCTTTCGGTTTCTCGTGTCGGTGGTGCTGCACAGACCAAAATCATCAAGAAACTGGGCGGTAGCGTGCGTCTAGCACTGGCTCAGTATCGTGAACTGGCGGCATTCTCGCAGTTTGCGTCTGATCTTGATGAAGCGACGCGTAAGCAGCTTGAGCACGGTCAGCGCGTGACCGAGCTGATGAAACAGAACCAGTACTCGCCGATGTCTGTGGCGCAAATGGCGCTGTCTCTGTATGCCGCTAACGAAGGTCACCTGGATGATGTGAGCGTCGAAAAAGTGTTGGACTTCGAACGTGCTCTGCACGATTACATGAAGTCTGAACACGGCGACCTGCTCGATAAGATCAACCAGACCGGCGACTACAACGGCGAGATTCAGGACGGCTTGAAGTCAGGTCTCGAGAAGTTCAAGGCGACTCAGAGCTGGTAATGTCCGGCCCGTCTGCGGGCGGGCTTGCATGCTTTCTGAGAGCCACGAACGAAGGGTAGATCGCTATGGCAGCTGCAAAAGAGATACGCACCCAGATCGGGAGCATTAAAAATACGCAGAAGATTACCAGTGCCATGGAAATGGTCGCTGCATCGAAAATGCGTAAAGCGCAAGATCTGATGAAGGCTGGCCAGCCGTACGCCAAGCAGATCCGCAACGTGGTAGGCCATATTGCCGACGCAAACCCCGAATACAAGCACGACTACATGGTCGAGCGTAACGAGGTAAACCGCGTTGGTTATATTGTGGTCTCCACCGACCGCGGTCTGTGTGGTGGTTTAAACGTCAACTTGTTCAAGGCTGTGGTGAAAGACGCCATGTCCTGGAAGAAGCAAGGCGCTGAGCTGGACTTCTGTGCCCTCGGCTCTAAAGCCGGTGCTTTTTTCCGTAACTACGGGGGCAACCTGGTTGCCGCCAAAAGTGGTTTAGGAGAAGCACCGACCGTTGAGGGTCTGATCGGTAGTGTTAAGGTCATGCTCGAAGCTTACGACGACGGGCGTCTAGACCGTCTGTACGTGGTATATAACGAATTCGTTAATACCATGACACAGCGTCCCGTTGTACGTCAGCTTCTTCCGCTGTCGTCCGATATGGGCGCTGACGCGAAGCATGACGAAGAAAACGCCCGTCCCGGAAGCTGGGACTACCTGTATGAACCGGATGCCAAGGCGTTGCTAGACAGCCTGTTGGTTCGATTCATCGAATCGCAGGTGTATCAGGCGGTAGTCGAAAACGGTGCGTGCGAGCAGGCCGCCCGAATGATCGCTATGAAGAGTGCCACTGATAACGCGGGCAACCTGATCGACGATCTGGAGATGGTATACAACAAGGCCCGTCAGGCCGCCATCACCCAGGAAATTTCCGAGATCGTCGGCGGCGCTTCTGCCGTATAACGCCTAGGGAGCTTGCTATCGCTTAGATGGCTCCCGGCAGACAGGTTTCATTTGCAGGTTTTTGAGAGGAACCAAGATGAGCGGACGTATCGTACAAATCATCGGCGCGGTGATTGACGTAGAGTTTCCGCGGGACTCTGTGCCCAAGGTCTACGACGCGCTGAAGGTCTCCGAAAAAGAGACCATCCTCGAAGTCCAGCAGCAGCTGGGCGACGGCGTGGTGCGCACCATCGCCATGGGCTCCACTGAGGGCTTGAAACGTGGCTTGGACGTGACCAGCACAGGTGCTGCGATTTCCGTACCGGTTGGTAAGGAAACGCTGGGTCGTATCATGAACGTACTCGGCGAGCCGATTGACGAAGCGGGCGACATTGGCGAGCAAGAGCGCATGCCGATTCACCGTAAAGCACCGAGCTATGCCGACCAAGCAGCGTCTAATGAGCTGTTGGAAACCGGTATCAAAGTTATCGACTTGGTCTGCCCGTTCGCTAAGGGTGGTAAAGTCGGTCTGTTCGGCGGTGCCGGTGTTGGTAAAACCGTTAACATGATGGAGCTTATCCGCAACATCGCCACCGAGCACAGCGGCTACTCTGTATTCGCTGGTGTCGGTGAGCGTACGCGTGAGGGTAACGACTTCTATCATGAAATGACTGAATCCAACGTTATCGATAAGGTAGCGCTGGTGTACGGTCAGATGAACGAGCCGCCCGGCAACCGTTTGCGCGTGGCGCTGACCGGTCTAACCATCGCTGAGAAATTCCGTGATGAAGGCCGTGACGTTCTGCTATTCGTCGATAACATCTACCGTTACACCCTGGCGGGTACCGAAGTATCTGCCCTGCTGGGTCGTATGCCGTCTGCGGTAGGTTACCAGCCGACACTGGCGGAAGAGATGGGCGTTCTTCAGGAGCGTATCACCTCGACCAAGACAGGCTCGATCACATCCGTACAGGCCGTTTACGTCCCTGCGGATGACTTGACCGACCCGTCGCCGGCGACCACCTTCTCGCACCTGGACGCCACCGTCGTATTGGCGCGTTCTATCGCTGAGCTAGGTATCTACCCGGCTATCGATCCGCTGGATTCTACCTCACGTCAGTTGGATCCGCTGGTCGTCGGTGAAGAGCACTACAACACCGCTCGCGGCGTACAGAACGTTCTACAGCGTTATAAAGAGCTGAAGGATATTATCGCGATTTTGGGTATGGACGAGCTGTCTGATGAAGATAAGCTGGCTGTATCTCGCGCGCGTAAAATCCAGCGCTTCCTGTCGCAGCCGTTCTTCGTGGCCGAGGTCTTCACTGGCTCGCCCGGTAAGTATGTTTCTCTGAAAGATACTATTACTGGCTTCCAGGGCATCCTCGCGGGCGAGTATGACGATCTGCCGGAACAGGCCTTCTACATGGTCGGCTCCATCGACGAAGCTGTCGAAAAAGCCAACCAGATGAAGAAGTAATCCCGTCCATTAGGGGGATTCGCTATGGCGAATAGCTTCACTTGCAATATCGTCAGCGCTGAAGCATCTATCTTCTCAGGCAGTGTTGAGCAGGTAGTGGCTTCCGGGATTATGGGTGACCTCGGCATTTTGCCGGGGCACGCCCCGCTGCTGACCGAGCTTCAGCCGGGCCCTGTCCGCGTGATCCACGATGATGGCAAGGAAGAAAACTTCTTTGTCTCAGGTGGCTTCATGGAAGTCCAGCCGGACGTGGTAACGATCCTGGCAGACGCTGCGGCGCGTGCAGGCGACCTCGATGAGGCTGCCGCTGAAGACGCGCGTCAGCAAGCGCTGAAAGCCTTTAACGAGAAATCAGCGGAGCTGGATTATACCCGTGCTGCTGCTGAACTTGCCGAAGCCGTTGCTCAGCTGCGAACGATCCAGCAGCTGCGTAAAAAGGCGGGTAAAGGCTAGAACACGCATTTGCGTGAAGAAAGCGCTCCTTGAACCCGATAGGGTTTAAGGGGCGTTTTTTTTGTCTGTTAATATGAGAAAACGCATTCAGCGTAGGGACGCTCGTTTGTAATAGCGCATCGGCACACTATGAGTCTGTACAAGGGAGAGAGCGATGTCATTGAACGATGAAACCCTACAGGAACTAAAATCTGAGCTGCTTGACGAGCTAAATAAAGAACAATCAGACAAAGCGTTTCTTGCGGAGCGCTTAGCCGAATTTCGTTCGGCAGACATTGGTGAGGTCATTGAAGAGCTCATTGAAGAGGACGAAGAGCTGCCCGCTGCGTTGCTGGTACTCGATATTCTCTCCACCGAGCGTGCTGCCAACGTACTGGGGTATCTACCAAGAGAAAGTCAGCTAGAAGTGGTGGGTAAGCTGTCGGACACTCAGGTGCTTAAACTGCTCGAAGAGATGGGGTCTGATGAGCGGGCTGACTTATTTAATCTGCTGGGTGAAGACCGCCGAGAAGCGCTGCTTCGCCGTATGGCCCACCAAGAGCGGGAAGATTTAAAACGTTTAGCGAGTTATGAAGAGGGCACTGCAGGCGCCATCATGACCTCTGACTATGTGGCCATAGCCAGTGGCATGACGGTGTCGCAAGCCATGATGCGCGTGCGTCAAACCGCCCCCGATGCAGAAACGGTGTATCAGCTCTACGTGCTCGATAGCGACGGCCAACTGATCGGCACCATGTCGCTGCGCCAGCTCATGGTGGCGCGCCCTGGGGCGCTGGTGGATGACATCATGATTAAAGATGTTATCCACACCCCCGTTGATAAAGAGCAGGAAGACGTGGCCCGCATTGTGGCCCGCTATGATTTACTTGCCCTGCCGGTGGTTGACGCTGACGGACGCATGGTGGGTATTGTGACCCACGATGACGCCATGGACGTTGCCGAGTCGGAAGCCACCGAAGATATCCACAAAGGGATGTCGATTGGCCAGCTGGAAGATGGCGTTAGCCGTGTGCCGTTATGGAGTCTTTATCGTAAACGGGTCTTCTGGCTGGTACTGCTGGTGTTTGCCAACCTGTTTTCAGGCGCAGGTATTGCCTACTTTGAAGACACCATTGCAGCCCAAGTGGCGCTGGTGTTCTTTTTACCCTTACTGATTGGTAGCGGCGGTAACGCAGGTGCCCAAGCGGCCACGCTAATGGTACGCGGTATGGCAACCGGCGATGTGGGAGTTAAAGACTGGAGCAAAATGCTCGGCCGTGAGCTGTTGGTCGCAGGGTCGCTAGGTCTGACAATGGCGGTAGCGGTCACGCCGATAGGCGTCATGCGCGGCGGTGAAGCGGTGGGCATTATTGTTGCGCTTAGTATGGTCACGATTGTGCTCTTTGGCAGCATGATCGGCATGTGTCTGCCGTTTCTGTTAGAGCGCTTTAAAGTCGACCCGGCGACAGCCTCAGCACCGCTGGTAACCACGTTGATTGACGCCACGGGCGTGTTGATTTACTTCAGTATTGCCACTGCCATACTGGCAGGCGTTTAGGAAGATTTAACGCATCGAACTGCTGGCAGCGCGGGTAATAAACATGACCTCCACGTGGCCCAGCCACTCAATATCGCTTGCCAGCGCTTTCAACTGGCTTGCTAAGCACTGCGGGGGCTGGTGCACTGAGTCGCCAATAATCAGCGATACGGACACCTTATCGTCTAGGTAGTGCAGCTGTAGTTCGCTTAATGTCCGCCATACAGGATGCCTATACCAGCGCTCATTAAGTGCGGCCTCTACCTCCGGGCGAAGGGGAAGGCCTGGTAAGCGGCTGGGGTCACCCTCACCAGCATCATCTTCAGGGTCGATGTGGAAAATAACGTCGGTGAGCAGTGGAAAGTCATGGCGTAGCCGTCGGCTAACTTCGTTACCGATTTCATGGGCTTCTGAGACGGTAATTTTAGGGCCCACGACCACATGCAGATCAACCATGACCCAGCCTGCCGATTGCCGGGTGCGTAGGTCGTGCACGCTGTCGACGCCCGGAACGCTGCAGGCAACATCATGCATTTGCTGCTGAATACGCTCGGGCAGTGCGGTATCCACCAACTCCCGCGCCGACTCCCAGAGTAAATCCCACCCCACTTTACCGACCAGTAAACCAACAATGATCGCGGCCACGGCGTCTAACCAGCCAACACCAAACTGCGCACCAATGAGCGCAACCAGTACGACTGCGGTAGAGAGCGCATCGCTGCGTGAGTGCCAGGCATTGGCCTCAAGAAGCTTTGAATTGACACGCTTGGCCACCCGCATGGTGTAGCGGAAGATCCACTCTTTGCTTATCAGGGCCAAAACGGTAATCAAAATCGCGATCAGGCCGGGCGCTCCTACCGCGGTGCCGCTGAATAG